>CAJUQZ010000101.1:864-15945 GCA_910588755.1 uncultured Lachnospiraceae bacterium
TAATCAGTGTATCGCACTTCTCGAGCAGGTTGTTGATCACATTGAGCTTGTCGGCAACCTTCGCGCCGCCAAGGATTGCAACGAACGGCCTTACCGGATTCTCAACCGCATTTCCAAGGAAGTCAATCTCCTTCTGCATCAGATAGCCAACTGCATTCTCGCCGCCCTTTGCTGTGATAAACTTCGTAACGCCCTCAACAGACGCATGCGCTCTGTGTGAAGAACCAAACGCGTCGCATACATACAGATCTGCCAGATCTGCCAGCTCCTTGCTGAACTCCTCACCGTTCTTGGTCTCCTCCTTGCCGCGGAAACGGGTATTCTGCAGTAAGATCACGTCGCCCTCGTTCATTGCTTCCACAGCCGCTGTTGTGTCTGCGCCTGTTACATTGTAATCCGCGATGAATTTCACTTCCTTGCCAAGCTTCTCGGAAAGTCTCTTTGCAACCGGAGCCAGGGACTCACCCTCGTTTGGTCCGTTTTTCACCTTTCCTAAGTGAGAGCAGAGAATGACTTTTCCGCCGTCCTTAACGAGCTTATTGATCGTAGGCAATGCAGCCACAATACGCGTCTCATCTGTGATCTCGCCATTTTTAAGCGGTACGTTAAAGTCACATCTCACGAGTACTCTCTTGCCCTTTGCGTTGATGTCGTCAACTGATTTCTTGTTTAATCCCATTTTTACAATCTCCTTTTATAAATGATAGAATCCAGTGGGAAATGACTTCCTCACTCCCCGCCTATGATGTGTTTTTGATTCATAAAACTGAAAAAAGGTCCGGTCCATAAGACCGGACCTTAACAGGTCTTTTAAAAATGAATTATGCTAACTCTGAGAAGTACTTAATCGTTCTTACCATCTGAGATGTGTAGCTGTTCTCATTGTCATACCAGGAAACAACCTGTACCTCATACTGGTCGTCGGAAATCTTGTTCACCATTGTCTGTGTCGCATCGAACAGGGAACCAAATCTCATGCCGATTACGTCAGAAGAAACGATCTCGTCCTCGTTGTAACCGAAGGACTCGTTTGCTGCTGCCTTCATCGCTGCATTGATGCCCTCTTTTGTCACGTCAGCCTTGTTCACAACCGCTGTCAGGATTGTTGTGGAGCCTGTCGGTGTCGGAACGCGCTGTGCAGAGCCGATGAGCTTGCCGTTCAGTTCAGGAATAACAAGGCCGATTGCCTTTGCAGCGCCTGTGCTGTTCGGAACGATATTCACTGCCGCTGCTCTTGATCTTCTAAGGTCGCCCTTTCTCTGAGGTCCGTCAAGTGTCATCTGGTCGCCTGTGTAAGCATGGATTGTCACCATGATGCCGGACTGGATCGGTGCATACTTGTTCAATGCATCCGCCATCGGTGCAAGGCAGTTTGTTGTGCAGGAAGCTGCAGAGATGATCGTGTCAGATGCCTTCAATGTCTCATGGTTTGTATTGTAAACGATTGTAGGAAGATCATTTCCAGCCGGAGCAGAGATAACAACCTTGCGGGCGCCGGCATTGATGTGTGCCTGTGCTTTCTCCTTGCTTGTGTAGAAGCCTGAGCACTCTAACACAACGTCAACCTTCAAATCTCCCCAAGGGCAGTTGTTTGCATCTGGAAATGCATAGATCTTAATCTCTTTGCCATCTACTGTGATGGAATCCTCACCTGCGGAAACCTTGTCAGCCAGCTCGTACTTTCCCTGTGAAGAATCATACTTTAACAGATGTGCCAGCATCTTAGGGCTTGTCAGGTCATTGATTGCCACTACTTCATATCCCTCTGCGTTGAACATCTGTCTGAATGCAAGACGGCCGATACGGCCAAAACCATTAATTGCTACTCTTACTGCCATGTCATTTTCCTCCTAAAATAGATAATATTATTTTATCATCCTTATTTTGTCAACAATTTACACCGGTACGCTTCCGCCTCTGATCCTTTAGCGCTTTTTATACATATAAAATGTCGAAAAAACAGGACAATTCGGCATTTTGTGTAAAATGATTGACAAAATTTTATCAACAAATCTATTTTACCTAATTATGGCATAAAATTCAAGATATATTTTGAAAAAATTTTATAAAATATGAGTCAAATAGTAATTGAAAAAAATTGCTGTAATTTGTTATTTTTGTGGTATTCTAGAATAGGAAAGAATAAAAAAACAGACATTGTCTGGGGGAGGTTTATTTATGGCAGTCAAAGCTGATTTTCACATGCACACAAGCTTTTCCGGGGACAGCGATGCCCCGATGGAGGAGATGATCCAAAGAGCCATCTCGCTTGGCCTGACGCACATCTGTATCACGGAGCACTATGACCCCGATTTTGTGTACGCGCCCGGTGAGGAAGGAATGTTTGAGTTAAATACGGACTCCTATCTATATGAGCTCTTAAAACTCAGGGAGAAATACAAGAACCAGATTACGGTCGGATTTGGCGTGGAGCTTGGCCTGCAGCCCCACCTGAAACGGCAGCTTGCCGTGTATTCCAAGTCGCATGATTTTGACTTTATCATCGGTTCGTCGCACATCTGCAATCAAAAGGACCCGTACTATCCTTCTTTTTTCGAGGGACGAAGCGAGGACGAAGCGCATCATGAATACTTTGCATCGGTTCTGGAATGTGTGAAGTCCCTTCCGTATTTTGACGTGTACGGACACCTTGACTATGTAGTGCGCTATGGCCCGACAAAAAATGAAAAGTACACTTACGCAAAGCACGCCGATGTATTTGACAGGATTCTGACGCACTTGATCGAAAATGAAAAAGGCATCGAGCTCAACACAAGCAGCTTGTGCGCGGGACTTGGACAGCCCAATCCGTGTGTCGATATTCTAAAGCGATATCGCGCGCTGGGCGGCGAGATTGTCACAGTCGGCTCTGACGCCCACGCGCCTGGTGAGATTGCCTCGCACTTTGACGAGGCCTGTGATCTGCTGAAAAATTGCGGCTTTCGGTACTACTGTGTATTTCAGAACCGGCTGCCCGAATATTTTAGATTATAAAAATTTTTACACCAAAAGGTATTGTGAGGACACTATGGTATGCAGCAAAAACAAACGCAAAATTGAATATAGCGGAAATACCTACTACTGGTATGTGAAAGTAACTGACTGCGGCCACAAGGTGCATATCCTATCCAATGACAAAAAAATGCATTTAGAATACCCTTTCTTAGATACTGAAGTCCCTGTCACGCCGCAGGATATCAGAAATCATTTGAGGGAATATTTCAATGCCGTCTCCATGCGGCGCGATTGAAGGACGCTCTGAAAAAAATCAAATTATCGTCCCGCCGCCCAGCACATAGTCATTCTGGTAAAACACAACCGCCTGTCCGGGTGTCACAGCCCGGACGGGCTTTTGAAATCTGCATCTGACTTGTCCGTTTGGCAGTTTCTCGATCACACAGGACTCCCCCGCGTGGGAATAGCGGATCTTTGCCGTCACCTCCAGTGGTTCTGTAATGTCCTCAACCGCCATAAAGTTCAGGTCATCACATATAAGGAAATCCGTAAAAACGTCCTCTGCTTCACCGATAACAACCTCATTTGTCTCTGGCCGAATCCTGGTCACAAACACAGGATGTCCCATTGCCAGGTTCAGGCCTTTGCGCTGCCCTACTGTGTAGTGTATGATTCCTTTATGCTGTCCTAAGATTTCACCGGCCGCCGTAACAAAATTGCCCGGGGCCGGTACCTGGTCCGCCCCCGCCTCCCTTCGCACCACCGACGCGTAATCGTTGTCCGGCACGAAACAGATGTCCTGACTGTCTGGTTTTGCCGCCACCGGAAGGCCGAGTTTCCGCGCCAGTTCCCTGATTTCTTCCTTTTCATAATCTCCGACGGGCATCAGGGTGTGCGCCAGCTGGCTTTGTGTGAGATTGTAGAGGGCGTAGGTCTGGTCTTTTTTTGCCGTGACAGAATTGCGTATCGCATACCTTCCATTATCAAGCTGTATAACGCGCGCATAATGTCCTGTGGCAATATAGTCCGCCCCCAGCGCCATACTCCGCCGCAGGAGCGCCTCCCACTTTACATATCTGTTGCATAGGATACAGGGGTTGGGTGTTCTTCCGCGCAGATATTCCGCCACAAACGGATTGATCACACAGTCGCGAAATTCCTGCTTAAAATTCAGCACATAGTGCGGTATATCTAATTTTTCCGCCACATGCCTTGCGTCCTCCACGGCGCTAAGCCCGCAGCAGGAGCCATTTTCCCCGGTCTGTGCCTGTTCTTCCTGCCAGATCTGCATGGTAACGCCCATGACATCATATCCCTGCTCCTTTAACAGGTACGCTGCCACCGACGAATCCACCCCGCCTGACATTCCCACAACGACTTTTTTTCCCATAATCTTCCCCCTCTGCCGCGGCAAAACCATGTAAACACTGCCTCTGGCTCTCCATCCAGCCAAAAACCAACACACTCTAGCACTAAGCAATTTTTCGACGTTGAAACGGTGATACCGGCTACTCCTCCAGCAGCTTCTGCATATCCGCCTCCGCAGCCAAAAGCTCCTCCTGCGAGAGAGACCGATTCTGTGTAAAGCAGTCCATAAACGGCTTCGGCCAGCGCGTATCCCCCAGCTGCCCAAACAGGTTGGACAACTCCTCGTAACTGGCGTAGTAAGCGGCATCCTTTTTCAATACGGAAAAATAATATTGGGCCGCCTTGTCAAGCTCCCCCATATCCCAGTGAAAACCGCCCAGATCGTGCAGTGTTTCCAGGCTTTCCGGTTCTTCCTGCAGCGCCTTGTGGTACAGCGCAAATCCCGTGTTTGGATCCTGCCGGATACAGTATGTGGCAGCCGCCTGACAGAGCACGTGCGCCTTCTGATTGCAGTCGCTGCACTGGTACGCTGTCAGAAACATATCGCCCGCAAGGTCCATTTCCCGAAGCTTCCAGAACACTTCGCCCGCCCCGCAGTAGAGTTCCCAGTGAAGATCAGTGCCCTTATTCTGCTCGATGCCCTCGATCACACAGGCCGCCGCAGCCTCATAATCCCCCTGCACAGCATAATAATTTACATCCTGCATAATCCCGTTAAGCGGCATAAAGTCCCGTTTCATAATCTGCATCGGATGTTCGCTGTCCTGATTACAAAACATCAGTACGAAACCCGGAAAGGAGCTGATCCCGTAATCGAACTTCCCCCCGACTACCCCCATCGGGGATTGCTCCGGCGAAAAATAGAGCCCCTGGATCATGGCAGTCGCCTCTGCCTTTGTCACCCCACCGGACTCCTCATAGAAAACAGGCCCCTTGTTCTTCTTTTTACCCAAATCAATCATCCTCCTCACTTGTGGTCTTTTGTATGGTCAATATATTCATCTTACCACATACGCCAATGAAATTCCATTCTAATCTGCTATATAAACAAAATAAACACATACATGAATATACAGCAACTTCATTGAACCTGTTTCGCGGGCCTTTTTCACCGGCCGGCCGCAAAAACTTTCAGACATATTTGCCAAAATATGCCATACATTATAGAAAGTAAATCTACCGGAGCTTTTTCTATGTATCCAAATCAATCCGCCAAACGGCTTCGCACTTACCTGAATCCAAAATACCTGAAAAACCCTGTTATTGTCGGCACTTTTTTTCTCACCGCTGCCGGTATCGTCACGAAATTTATCGGTTTTTTTTACCGGATTTTCCTCTCGAGAATCTTCAATGAGGAGAGTCTTGGCGTATTCGGGCTCATCTCGCCGGTCATGATGCTTGTGCACGCTGTGTGCACCGCCGGAATCCAGAATGCCATCACCCGCTATGTGGCCGCGTCCAAAAATGAGAAAGCCTCCGAGGCATACAGCTATCTCTTTACGGGAGTCACCGTCTCCCTCCTCCTGTCGTGCACAATGGCTTATGCGATCTTTAACCAGGCACCTTTTATCGCTATCAAGATCATCGGCGAACGGCGGTGTATCCCGCTGCTGCGCATCAGCGCCCTGTCTTTCCCGCTCGCCACGGTGCACTCCTGCCTCAACGGGTTCTTCTATGGGCGAAAAAGGGCCGCGATCCCGGCCTGGTCCATGATTATCGAACAGTCCTGCCGTGTCCTCACTGTCTATATCCTGTTTCGGCTGTCCGTGCAGACAGGTCTGAATGTATCATTGTCCTATATTTGTATAGGTCTGCTTGCCGGCGAATTTTCCTCGGCGCTTTTTTCGTGTTTTATGCTTGCGATCAAGCCAGACCACACTATGTTTTCCATGAGCAAGTCCCTCTCCTGCCGCAAGGGAATCTCCATCGTGTCGCTGGCGCTGCCCATCAGCCTCAACCGGGTATGTATCAGCTTTATCTCCACCATCGAAACCATACAGCTTCCCAAAATGCTTGTCACCAGCGGGCTTACCACCTCTGACGCGCTGTCCGTCTACGGCGTCTTTTCCGGCATGGCGCTTCCGCTCATCATGTTCCCGTGCGCGATCACCGGCTCGGCCGCCTCGCTCCTGCTCCCGTCCGTATCCGAGGCTCAGGCTCAGGGCAACACGAAGCGGATTCAGAAAACAATCTATCTGACAATCGCGCTGTGCTTTCTGCTGGGTGTTTTTTGCTTCGTGTTCTTCTTTTCATTTGCCGAAATCCTCGGCAGGCTCCTGTTTGACAGCGGCATTGCGGCAAGCCAGATCCGCGCGCTCTCCTTTGTATGCCCCTTCCTGTATATGTCGGGGACGCTCTCTAGTATCCTCCACGGGCTTGGCAAGACCGGCATTACCTTTGTCTTTAACATGTTCAGCATTCTTTTCCGGCTGGGCTTTGTGTTCCTCGCAGTTCCTTTGATTGGCTTTTCCGGCTACATTTACGGCATCCTGATCAGCCAGATTCTATATGATTTTCTAATAATTCTTGCTTTGAGGCACTATTTGTTATATGATAGAAGGTAGCGGCAAAACTGTAAAGAAATATCCGATCCTGTTATTTCTTTACAGTTCCCACCATACGAAAGGAGTTCAACAATGAGTTTTGAATTTATAAAAAAACTACCGACGCCCGATCAGATCCGGGAAGAATATCCCGTCCCTGACGAGATGCAGGCGCTAAAGAAAAAAAGAGACCAGGCAATCAGCGATGTGCTCACCGGCAAATCGGACAAGTTTCTGGTCATCATCGGCCCCTGCTCCGCCGACAACGAGGACGCCGTGTGCGAGTATGTGTCACGGCTTGCCAGTGTCAATGAAAAGGTCAACGACAAGCTCATCCTGATCCCCAGGGTATACACCAACAAGCCAAGAACCACCGGCGACGGGTACAAGGGGATCGTGCACCAGCCTGATCCCGAAAAGGGAACCGACTTCCTAAAGGGCATCATCGCGATGCGCAAAATGCAGCTGCGCGTCATGTCCGAGTCGGAGCTGACGGCGGCGGACGAGATGCTCTACCCTGAAAATTGGGGCTATGTGTCCGATATCCTCTCTTATGTGGCCATCGGTGCGCGCTCCGTCGAAGACCAGCAGCACCGCCTCGTCGTCAGCGGCTTCGATGTGCCCGCAGGCATGAAAAACCCGACGAGCGGCGATTTCAGCGTCATGCTCAACTCCGTGTACGCGGCACAGCACCCCCACCCATTCATCTACCGCGGCTGGGAGGTCAACACGACCGGTAACCCGCTCGCGCACACGATCCTGCGCGGCGCAGTCAACAAGCATGGCAGCAATATTCCAAATTACCACTATGAGGATCTCATGCGCCTGCTGGAAAAATACAACGAGCGCGATCTCGTAAACCCGGCCTGCATCGTCGATGCAAACCACAGCAACTCCAACAAGCAGTTTAAGGAACAGATCCGCATCGTCCACGAGGTCATGCACTCCCGCCGCACCAACAGCGAGCTGGCCAGTCTCGTAAAGGGCGTCATGGTCGAGAGCTATATCAAGGAGGGCAGCCAGAAGATTGGCGAACATATATACGGAAAATCAATCACGGACTCCTGCCTTGGCTGGAAGGACACGGAAGACCTGATATACAGAATTGCTGATTTTATATAAAAATTGCATAAAAAACGCAGACCTGCCCTGTCTGCGTTTTTTATGCAATCTTATCCTCTTGGATGCGCCTTGGCATAGACTTCCCTGATGCGGTTGTGCGTCAGGTTCGTATAAACCTGTGTCGTCGAAATATCGGAATGCCCCAGCATCTCCTGGACACTTCTCAGATCCGCGCCATTCTCTACCAAATGCGCAGCAAACGAATGGCGGAGCGTATGCGGTGTGATATCAGCCATAATTCCCGCCTTCTTTGCGTAATATTTGATCAATTTCCAGAAGCCTTGTCTACTCATCGGCTGTCCTGAACAGTTGACAAACAAAATCTCAGAATGCAGGTCAAACAGCATCACATCACGCGCTTTTTCAAGATAATTCGTCATTGCCTTCTTTGCGGCAGCACCAAACGGAATCACTCTCTCCCGGCTACCGTCCCTGCAGATAATAAAACCCATCTGCATATTCACATCAGAAACCTTTAGGGTAATCAGTTCCGTCACGCGAATTCCCGTCGCGTATAAGAGCTCTAACATGGCTTTATCGCGAATCTCTTTGGGAGTATCTCCCTTTGGCTGCTCCAGAAGCCATATTACCTCCTCCGGAGTCAGTATCTCAGGCATCTTCTTCTCAATCTTCGGAGCCTTCAACCCATCCGACACATCTTTTTCCACAATGCCCTCTTTGCACAGATAATGGAAGAAAGCCTTTATAGAAGCGACATTTCTGGATATGGTTGCAGCTGCAAAATGATTGTCACCTAAATACACAATATAGGATTTCAGGATCTCTGACGTAATCTTGTTCACATCGGTGATATCCTGTTCTTCTAAATACTGGCGCAGCTTGCCTAAATCCCTCTTGTATGATAATTCAGTATTGTTCGAAGTTTTCTTTATATTATGTAAATAAGAAATAAAATTATTAATTTCTTTTTCCATAAATTTCAAAAACCTCCTCATAAAGATTTGATTTACCCCTTATGCCTACTCCTATTATATAATGAATTTTACATAAAATCAAATGTTTTTTCAGAAAATATAAAATTATTTTAACCAATTATCAAAAAACTCTGTCCTTTTGTTCCAAAACGTGTTCAATATCTGTATGATACACCTCTTGCTACGAAAAAAGCAGCGCTATTTTTCGCATTATTTCAGGATTTAGATACACCTCACACAATATTCCAAGACTAAACAATACGACAACCAAAACAAATGTTTTCACTTTTTCCATTTTCTGGTGCTGATGCTCACTTTTTATGGTCATCTCATTATGACAATATTTTTTGTCACTCGACCAGAACCTGCGGAATATGACCAGAAAGAGAATTCCGTAAAAGAATCCCTGCGGCAAAAACATGGAAAAAGCAAGCAGGATTCCCCTCAAGCCATACTGGTACACCAGTGTAAAAAGAAACAGTCCGGCTTCAAAGCCGCACCACCCCATAACCGAGTACGCCAACAAACCGCCCACACTGCTAAGCGCTCCAACCACACCAAATACGAGCTGCCCCAGGCGCAGACTCAAGACATACTCAAAAAGCCCAGGCCGGTTGACCTCAAAATTTTGCAGCAGCGCCAGATGTTCACTGTCAAGCAGGCTGCATGCACTGGAATTTTGTCCACCTGTCAAATAAAAAAATACCATACCCACACAAAATCCTGTAAGAAATACAAGCACCCTGTTGTCGGGTATCGTATTTTTATAATGAAACTTTCTATAATCTACATATGCATCCTGGTCCTGTGAAACGCGGACTTCTTTCTGCGCTTCTCTCTGGCTAGGCTGTTGCTCTGCGCTGCCACCGTTCATCACGATGCTTCCGCCTTGTCCTCCATTATCAAATCTGTTCATCCGCCATCCTACCCACGCGATCTGTGTTTATTTCAATATATGAATCCCGTGGTGTACATATTCATCGCAGATACTTATTTTTGTATGCCAATATGGACGCGATCGTCTTGGCGTCCTCAATCGTCCCGTCGTAGATCTTCTGCTCAAGCTCCTCTATGGTATGAATCTCTATGTTTACAAATTCGTCCTCGTCGAGATGCTGGGCTGTCCTTACAAGTTCTGTCGCAAGGTAGATGTCAATTTTCTCATTGCAGAATGCCACTGTCGTGCGTATCGTAATCAGCTTCTCGATCTTCCCGCAACGGTATCCAGTCTCCTCCTCGAGTTCCCGCGCCGCCGCGTCAATCGTCGGCTCGCCTGGATTTAGGCCGCCCGCTGGGATCTCGAGCGTGAACCGGTCAAGCGCATTTCTGTACTGCCTAACCATGACAAGCCTGCCATCCGGGAGCACGCCGATGGCCGCCGCCGCGCCGTTATGCCCGACAAAGTCATAAATTTCCGTCTTTCCATCTGGAAGGACGACTGTGTCCTTATAATACTTTGTGATCGCGCCCTCGCACTGCAGTTTGCGATCTATACGCTTTATTTTGTTATCTGTGCTTTTTTCTTTTTCCGTCTTTTTATTTTCCATTTTTTCGTTTTTCATCTTTCTTCCTCCATCTTTTCATTATGCAGTTTTTTCATAGTGCATTTAACACTATCTTTTCATTTCCCATCTTTTCATCATCCATCTTTTCATCTTCCTTGTTTTTATTGGCTATCTTTTTATTTTCCATCTATTTATATTCAATTTTTCCGTTTTCCATCTTTATACTTCGGTACATGTCTGCGATCAGCTGACGGATCAAGGTCGTTTTTGCAGTTCCTCGTAATCCACATAGGATATATACCCTGAAATGATTTCCAAAACATACTCTAACCTATTATAACCAATATCGATAGTCAAATCAACGTGTAACGTCAAGAGATAATTAAGTAAGAAGATTTTTTATTACTGTTCACGCAGGACTTAGTATTTCCTGTTAATTATAGCTTGACAAGCCACGTACGAAAACGTGTATACGGCAAGTAAAAATTCATTTGCGCGGCGGACAAAATTCGTATTGCAATTTTCGCATGGATTTTTACCCGTCACTGCAACGGTGTAAACAGTAACGGACTTTCCCTACTCGCCACACGCCCTGTGCACAAAAAAACCGCCAAGACTTGTAGGGATACAAGTCTTGGCGATCAGTTTTTCGAATTATTTCGCATACTCAACGACACGAGATTCCCTGATGACATTGACCTTGATCTGACCTGGATATTCAAGCTCTGCTTCGATCTGCTTGGATATATCACGCGCCAGAAGTACCATGTCAGCATCACTAATCTGCTCAGGAACTACCATAACACGAACCTCTCTACCCGCCTGAATCGCAAAAGATTTATCGACACCTTTAAAATTGTTGGTTATTTCTTCCAGTTGTTTTAATCTGGTTGTATATGTTTCGAGAGTTTCACGCCTTGCCCCCGGTCTTGCAGCTGAAATCGTATCAGCAGCCTGCACCAGACAGGCAATCAGCGACTGCGCTTCCACATCGCCGTGATGTGATTCGACAGCATTAATCACAATCGGTGATTCCTTGTACTTTCTGCACAGCTCGGAACCCAACTGTATGTGTGAACCCTCCATCTCATGATCCACGGCCTTGCCGATATCATGCAGCAGACCGGCTCTCTTTGCCATTCTGACATCAAGCCCCATCTCTGCAGCCAGCAGACCGGTGAGATGCGCTACCTCAATCGAATGCTTCAAAGCATTCTGGCCATAGCTCGTTCGAAACTTCATCTTACCCAAAAGCTTTACAAGCTCAGGATGAATGCCATGTACGCCAACCTCCAGCGTTGCCGCCTCGCCTTCCTCCTTAATCATAATCTCGACTTCTCTCTGGGCCTTTTCAACCATCTCCTCAATCCTTGCCGGATGAATCCGTCCATCGACGATCAGCTTCTCGAGTGCGATCCTTGCCACCTCTCTCCTGATCGGATCAAAGCCTGAAAGGATCACTGCCTCTGGCGTGTCATCAATGATCAGCTCCACGCCTGTAAGTGTCTCCAATGTCCTGATATTGCGCCCCTCCCTGCCGATGATCCTTCCTTTCATCTCATCGTTTGGAAGCTGCACAACAGAGATCGTTGTCTCGGATACATGGTCCGCAGCACACTTCTGAATCGCTGTGACAACATATTCCTTTGCCTTCTTGTCAGCTTCTTCTTTTGCCCTGCTTTCCATCTCCTTGATCATCATTGCTGTCTCATGTTTTACTTCGTCTTCAACAATTTTTAATAAATGCTCTTTTGCCTGTTCAGAGGTTAATCCTGAAATTCGCTCCAGTTCCTGTATCCGCTCTTCGTTTAGTCTTGCAACAACTGCACTCTGCTTTGCGAGCTCTTCCTCACGTCTGACAAGACCGGCTTCCTTCTTCTCGATGGCATCCGCCTTCTTATCGATGCTTTCTTCCTTCTGCTGGACACGTCTCTCGTAGCGCTGGGCCTCCGCCCTGCGTTCCTTGATCTCCTTGTCGAGCTCGTTCTTGGTCTTAATGGATTCCTCCTTAATCTCAAGAAGTCCCTCGCGCTTCTTTGTCTCAGCAGTCTTTAATGCCTCATCGACAATCTCCCTTGCCTTGTCCTCTGCATTTCCAATCGTAGCCTCCACATTCTTCTTGTAATTTGAAAATGCGAAAAAACAGCCCGCTACACATATCACAATAATGATCACTGCCTCTAATACGTATAGCATATACAGGAGCACCTCCTTATTAAATTTTCATTGTGCATCTGTTCAGCGCCCCGGCCGATTCCTGCGGCAAAGCCAGAATTAATTTATGTGTGCACAGCCCCACGGCCCCGGCAATGAAATCTATAAAGTAGTCCGAATAGTCACTTTATTGTATCTTTACAGATACTACAACAAATTAATTTTACTCTTTTAACCGGGCGATGTCAAGCATTTATTCTTTTATTATGTACTATATTTTAGCAATACAAGTCTTCTTGTCTGCCAATCGCTTTATAGATCTTGTCCAGCACAAAGCCTTTGCGGTACAAAAATGCGACCATTTTCCGACATTCCTCATATGTGGCATCCTGCGCATTGAAATGCTTTTTTTTCAGAAGCCTGCGAATCAGTTCCTCCTCCGGTGCAATGCATTCCTCTACGGTACACGTCTCATAGGCCTGCTGTATGTTTTCTCTCGATATTCCTTTTCTCACAAGATTTGTCTCAATCTGCCTCCTGCTTTTTGTCCGGCCTGCACATCCGATATACGTTTTGGCGTACCGGATATCATCAACATAGCCATAAGAAATCACATACGCAAGCGCAGCGCTGATGATCTCTTCCGGATAAAATCCCTGCTTTAGCTTTTCTACAAGCTGGTACTCTGTATAGTCCCTGCTCTTTAGGAGATTCATGCACCGAAGCTTTGCTCTCTTGAGCAGCACCTCATTCATGATCCTGTCATATGTTTCCCTGGAAAGTTCGCAGCCTTTTCCGACTGCAAACTTTCCAAGTTCACTTTTATAAAGCGCAAAACAATGATCCGTGTCCGTGCAGATCTTGACCCTTGTTTTTGACAACTCCACAATATCTGTTACAATCATACCTGTCATTACCTGCTTTTTGTTTTGAACTGTTCCTTATCTGTACAGAACTGTTTTGAACTGATTTATTTATTTTTTCATTTTTTCTATTTTTATCTATTTCTGCCCGCTCTGTTTTGAATAGTTCCTTGCTATGCCTGTGTCGCCGGCGCTGCCGACTCTGTCACTGGCTTATCTGATGCCGACTTTGAAGAGGACTTTGTCTTTCCCTTGCCCTCCGCTTTCTCAACCGACTCAGGTGCCGCTTCTGTCCCCTGTGCGCCCTGCAGTCCGAAATGTTCGCGCACCTTGTTCTCAATCTCCTTGCAAATTTCCGGGTTATCCTTCAGATACTGCTTGGCGTTCTCGCGCCCCTGTCCGATCTTGCTCCCGTCATAGGCATACCATGCACCGCTCTTTACGATAATGTTCTGCGATGCCGCAAGGTCGAGGATATCACCCACCACGGAGATTCCTTCACCAAACATGATATCGAACTCCGCCTCCTTGAATGGCGGGGCAATCTTGTTTTTGACAACCTTGACTCTTGTTCTGTTACCTGTCACCTCGCCGCTCTGCTTGAGCGATTCAATCCTTCTGACATCCAGACGGACGGATGAGTAGAACTTGAGTGCGCGCCCGCCAGTCGTTGTCTCAGGATTTCCAAACATCACACCGACCTTCTCGCGAAGCTGATTGATAAAGACCACGACACAGTTTGACCTGCTGATCGCCGCTGTCAGCTTGCGCAGCGCCTGCGACATGAGCCGCGCCTGCAATCCTACGTGCGAGTCGCCCATATCCCCATCGATCTCGGCCTTTGGAACGAGCGCCGCCACGGAATCGACAACGACAATGTCGATCGCCCCGGAACGCACCATTGTCTCTGTGATCTCGAGCGCCTGCTCGCCGTTGTCGGGCTGCGATATGTACAGATTATCCACGTCCACGCCGATATTTTTCGCATAGACCGGGTCAAGCGCATGCTCCGCGTCGATAAATCCGGCGATTCCACCCCTCTTTTGTACCTCCGCAATCATGTGGAGCGTCACTGTCGTTTTACCAGAAGACTCAGGCCCGTAAATCTCCACAATCCTTCCCTTAGGGATTCCGCCGAGTCCCAGCGCAATGTCAAGGCTTAGTGAGCCTGTCGGGAACGTCTCCACGTTCATCTGCGCAGCAGGGTCCCCCAACTTCATGACGGCTCCCTTCCCATACTGCTTCTCAATCTGTGCCAGCGCGGCGTCCAATGCTTTCAGTTTTTCTTCTTTTTCCATGTGTTTACTCCTTTTATTTCCTAAATTTCAGAACTAATGTTTTAATCTATCTATACCTTAAAACATTTGTTCGCAATTGTCAAGTTAAATTATCAAATTTTCAAAAAGATTTTCACATACGCTAAAAACGTATATAAATTACCTTATCATATACAATATGGCAAAACAAGTACGAGTTTTTACATTTCATTGAACATACATTCGTTTTCATTTGAGATCACACATATTACATATTTTTGCATTTCATTTAAATATACATATAATATAAACCCGAAAGAATCGGAGAAAATTGCGGTTAGAAAGCAACGTTCTCCGAAATAATTCCGTATCAAACATAT
>CAJUQZ010000102.1:0-7613 GCA_910588755.1 uncultured Lachnospiraceae bacterium
ATTAACAACTGTGAAGCATATCAGGAATTTCTATTTGCCATAACAGTTGATATTTGGCGGAAAGGACTAATATTGTATAATACATATACGAAAGAAGATTCCGTAAAAATAAAAGGGATTGCGATTATTTTAATGTTGATTCAACATCACCGCAAATTTCCTGTCATCTGTACCACTCAAACAGACATCTGTTTTATCACAACTCTTGTCCGTCAGACATCCGCCTTTTGAAAATGCATCAGACCGACGAACAACGAAACCGCCGCCCACATCACCGTCACAAAGACAGCCCTGCCCACAAATTCCATGCGAATGCCCGTATACGGGCAATGTTCGATCATGCTGACGATCCAGTAATCGCTCACTTTAAAATGAATATGCACTGCCCTGAAAAGCAGGTCTGCCGCACTTGCCAGCGTGGAGGACAGGGCGGCTATCAGGATACTGATTCCGATTCCGGCTGCCAAATTTCTGGCAAACTCACAGATCATGGCAATCACGCCCGCATATGCCAGGCCGAGCATGAGCTGCATGCCGGCATATGCCAGACAGTCCGCCCAGAAGGTCTCTTTGACCCGCGCACTTCCCATCACAGCCACACCCGTCAGCGCGGCCCCCAAAATAATCGCCAGGTTCATCACCTGCGCGGTCACCACCGACGAAATGTACTTCGCCATAAAGGCCTCGCCGCGAGAATATCCTTTGCCGACCGTATTTTTGACCGCGCCGTTTGTGTACTCGCCAATCACCCATATGCAGATAAAGATTGCGGTAAACAGCGTCGAAAAACCGCCTCCCACAAAGACCTGAATCATCTGCATGATATCGAGATCGTCCAAAATGCCTGTCGGTTCCCCGTCCTTTACATCCGGCTCTATAACAGCAAAACCCATCACCCCACTCTCGATGTTTCCGCGCTCCACCTGATCCTCCAGCAAAAAGGACAGCCAGATGATTACCATGCAGCCCAGCGCAGACAGCAGACAGATATAAAAAGCCCTGCTCTTCCTCCATTTATATAGTTCAGAACTCAGTAAATTAAACATTTCAAAACCTCCATTTTAACCGACTCCCGCCAGCCTCCTATTCCGTGGCGTCGCCTCCAAGCAGTTCCATAAAATACCCTTCCAGATCCTGCCCTGCAAGCGCACTCTCGCGCAGCGCGATACCGCCCATAACCAACGCTTTGTTGATCTCCTCCGCCTCGTCATACCGCTCAAAGATGCGAACCATATGTGCATCTGGCACATCATAGCCAGTGATGCCCAGGCGCTCCTCCAGAATCCGGACTGCGGCAGCCGTGTCATCTACCACAACCTTCTGGCACCGCCTGCATCTGTCCTCCAGCGCCTCCGCGTTAAACTCCTCGACCAGGGCGCCGTCCCTGATAATGCCATATCTAGTCGCAATCTTTGACAATTCCCCCAGAATATGGCTCGAGATTAAAATGGTAATCTGTCTCTCTTTGTTTAATTCTGTCATTAAGTCTCGGATTTCCTTGATTCCGGACGGATCAAGGCCGTTGATCGGCTCGTCTAGAATCAGCAAATCAGGATTTCGTATCAGGGAGACAGCGATCCCAAGCCGCTGCTTCATTCCCATCGAAAAATGCTTAACCTTCTTCTGCCCTGCGTCGGACAGTTTCACGAAATCCAGCATCTTTCGCGTGATATCCTTCTCTGCAATCCCCAGATTCCTGCGCACAATCTCCAGATTATCCAGTGCTGTCATATTGGGATAGTACCCTGGCTCTTCGATCAGACAGGCAATTCTCTTTCTCTGCCGTTCCAGCTCTGATGTCTGAAACAATCCGATATTTTTTCTACCGGTCTGCGCTTCCTTTTTCCCAAATAACTCAATCGCACCCTGTGTCGGGTTGGCCAGCCCTGCCACCATTTTCATAAAAGTGGTCTTTCCCGCACCGTTTTTGCCGATAAATCCGTAAATGTCGCCTTTTCTGACATTCATGCTGACATTGTCCACGGCCCTGTGCCGCCCAAATGTCTTGGTCAAATTGTATGTCCTTAATACATACTCCGCACGCATCTTTATGTTCCTTCCTTTCTCATTTGCCGCAAGCGATCAGGAATGGTCCCGTTGCTTTACAATGTTTAGGATAGCATGGATATTCTTAGAAATATTAGGAAAAACATAAAGAAAGTTTAAAGTTTTAAATATTTATTTCATCTTGAACCCAATTCCCCACACGGTCTGGATATAAGTCTCCTCGCTGTTTGCCTTTGCAAGCTTCTGGCGAATATTGCTGATATGCACATTAACTGCGTTGTCCTCGCCGAAATATTCCTCGTTCCAGACCGATTCGTAGATATTGCTCTTGGTAAATACTTTGCCGGGATTGCGCATGAGCAGCTCCAAAATCAGATATTCGTGCCTTGTGAGCGCGATTTCCTGTCCCGACACTTTCACGCAAAAAAAGTCCGGCTCCATCACAATGTCCTTGTACACCAGCTTATTTTCTGCGCTCCCACGCGATCTTCCCTGTCCATTCCTGCGCAGCACTGCCTCGAGCCGCGCCAGCAGCTCCTCCGTGTCAAAAGGTTTTACCACATAGTCATCTGCCCCCGCGCGCAGCAGTGCCACCCTGGTGCGCACGTCGTCTTTTGCCGAGGCGACGATCACCGCGGTTTCCTTGTCAGCGTCCTTGATGTGCGCCAGCAGCTCCTCCCCTGCCATACCCGGCAGCATCAGGTCAAGCACCACTGCCGCCGGGGCTTCTCTTTCTATATATAGCAGCGCCTCCGTCCCCGAAAAGGCTGACTGCGTCTGATAGCCCTGGCTGCCTAACAGCTCAGAAAGCATATGGTTGATATCGTTGTCGTCCTCCGCAATCAAGATATAGTCTTTCACCGTTTCCTCCCAATCCTATCCAATCAGACACTTTTTTCCCTGAAACGGAACTTGGTACTTGCGGATCTGCCCCGGGCAAAGCCCTCCGCGATCAGCTCCACTTCGTATTTCATCTTTCTGACATTGTCATTTAACAGCGCAAAGAAATTTATCCCTGGCCGCCGCTCACCACTTGCCATAAGAGCACACATTATTTTGAATCACCGCGCGCAGCTCCACGAAACACCCGCACGCCCTGCACATACCCGCCTCAAGATAATCACACGCCTTACAAACAGACAGGCGCTCCTCATAGAGCGCCTGATCAGCTTTGATATCCTCATCCAATCTCTGAATGTAGTCGTATAGATTCTCCATGTAGGCTTCCTTGTCCATCTCTCGCAGAAGGCACTTCAGGCAGTGCTTTTTATTTCCCTCATTTCCGCCTGTTTCCAAGGTTTTTTCCTCCATGTAACATTGTAATTATATGCAGCACACGCCCGCTTTTTTCACCCGGAACTGGACGACACTGCACGCAGGAATCGTGGCCACAATCCCCTTGTCTACGATATTAAAGTCCTTAAACGCAACTTCCCTGACATTGTCAGGATTGTCAAATGTATTATACGCGTCCATCTTATTTGTGACGATCGCCGCTGTCACCTCGCCAACTAGAAGCTCTGCGAAGGCAATCTCGAGCACCTCGCTGTCTGTGACGGACAGATTGTTGACTGTAATAGTCATTGTTCCATCCTTGTCAACCGAAACAGACTCCTGAAGGTTTGGAACCATAAAATCCGCGTCCTGGCCGATCTTTTTTACACCGTCAATATAACTCTCCACAAGCTCCGCGTCCTGATGGTACTTGTACATATGGAATACGTGGTATGTCGGTGTGCGCAGCATCTTAGGCCCGTCTGTCAGGATCACCGCCTGCAGAACATTGATCAGCTGCGCGATATTGGCCATCTTCACACGATCGCAGTGCTTGTTGAACACATTGAGTGACAGTCCCGCCACAAGCGCGTCGCGCATGGTGTTCTGCTGATACAAAAATCCCGGATTTGTCCCCGGCTCACAGTTAAACCATGTGCCCCACTCGTCACAGATCAACCCGATCTTCTTCTCCGGGTCATATTTATCCATGATCGCAGTATGCATCTTGATCAAATCTTCTATGTAAAGTGCTTTGAACAGTGTCTTGTACCATGTCTGCTCGTCAAACTCTGTGGCGCTTCCCTTGTCGTCCCAGCCATTTGGATGCGTGTAATAGTGCATTGACAGCCCGTCCATAAATCCATGAAATCCCTGCGGCGCATTCTCATAACAGGTCTTTAGCACACCCTCTGTCCAGTAAGTATCATTCACATTGGGTCCGCAGCAGATCTTGAAGATATGCTGGTCATTTTTATAATCCCGCACAAAGGTCTGGAATCTTCTATATAGATTTGCATAGTAGCTCGGCGTCATGTTCCCGCCGCAGCCCCAGTTTTCGTTTCCAATGCCGAAATAGTCCACTTTCCACGCCTTCTCGTGGCCGTTTTGTTTCCTGAGCTCCGCCATCGGGGATACGCCGTCAAATGTCATGTACTCAACCCACTCGGACATCTCCTGCACCGTGCCGCTCCCGACATTGCCGTTAATGTATGTCTTGCATCCGATCTGCTCACACAGCTCAAAGAACTCATGTGTGCCAAAACTGTTGTCCTCTGTCACACCGCCCCAGTTCGTGTTGATCATTTTCTTTCTGGATGCCTTTGGCCCGATACCGTCCTTCCAGTGGTACTCGTCCGCAAAGCATCCGCCAGGCCAGCGCAGTACCGGCAGCTTCATCTCGCGCAGCGCTGCCACGACATCGTTTCGCATTCCGTTGGTATTTGGAATCTCGGAATCCTCCCCGACGTAGAGTCCCTCGTAGATACAGCGTCCGAGATGCTCCGAGAAATTACCGTAGATCTCCGCGTTGATGTGTCCTTTCCTGTTCTTTTCATTGATGTAGAGTTTTGCCATTTTAAAATATGCCTCCTATTGATATATTTCACGCTTTTTTTATATTTCATTATAAAATGAATTTCTTTTATTTGTGTAGTCAAAAGCCGGCCGACTTTTATACTTCATTATAAAATGAATCTCTATTATTTATTTTTGTTATAAAAAATCGACTTGCCTTTACATCTCATTATAAAAATGAATCTCTTTTATTTATTTTTGTAGTCAAATACCGGCCTGCCGTTTTCCCACAAAATCTTCATGAGCATCGTATGCCTGTTCGGATTGTAGAGTGGATCTCCCTCAATCACGCTCTCCTTGCGTGCATGGTATACAAGAATATCATTTCCTTCTTCGTCCACGGTAAAGGAATTGTGTCCTGGTCCATACACTTCTATGGAAGGATCAGAAGCCAGCACCGGATAGCGCTCCTTCTTCCATGACAGCGGGTCAAGCAGGTCCGCGCCACTCTCCGCCGTGAGCATGCCCATACAGTAGGGCGCTCCCGTCTCGCTCGCGGAGTACGTCAGGAATATTTTTCCATCTCTCTTAATGACGGCCGGACCCTCATTTACCCAAAATCCGACACGCTCCCAGTCATAGTCAGGCGTGGTCAAAAGCACCTGGACCGTCTTTAATTTGTTTGGCGTCTCCATCTCCGCGATATACAGATTGGAAATTTGCCTGCCGACACCGACCTTCTCCGCCCACACATAATAGCGCTTATTGTTATCCTCAAACACGGTGGCATCAAGCGAGAAGGCGCGGAAGGAAAACTCATCATCGTCCGCACACTGCATCATTCCAAGTTCTTTCCATGTGCCGGTCATCGGATCGGCGTCCGCGCACTCGAGCACATAAGGACGTATATTCCAGATATTCTCCTTCTCCCCACCTGCAAAATAGATGTACCATTTTCCATCCAGACGATGAAGCTCCGGCGCCCAGATATGTTCGCTCATAAGTCCGGTCTCGTGCTTGTGCCAGACCGTCACCTCCTCGGCGTCGGCGATTCCCGCAAGCGTATCCGCGCACCGAAGTACGATCCTGTCATAGGCCGGAACGGAAGCGGTAAAATAATACTTGCCGTTATCCTGCCTGCATATAAACGGGTCCGCCCTCTGCAGGATCCAGGGTTCGTTGTATTTCAACTGTGTTGCCATATTTCATTTCCTCCTAGTCTTTTTGTACCCGATTGCCATTTTATTTTTGTTAAAATTAAAATATTTCAATCTTACCTAAATTATAAAGGTTTTTGTATTTTTTGCAATACATTTTTTACGAATAAATCCTTTTCGTTATATTATCTATTTTTACAGCGGAAACTTATCCAATTTTCACAATAAATTTTATTTTATGAAAAGAGCTGCCAGAAAATAATGAACAAACCACATTTTCCGACAGCCACATTTCAACCGCTGCTATATACAAATAAAAGCAAACATCAAATCAATGCAAAATCACAGGCCAAGTATCCGCTTGCGCGCAGTCTTTTCCTCCGCTGGTTTTTCTTTCTCGGCAATCTCACAAAAAACTGTGTCGTAATACTGGTCCACCCACGCAAATGAATTGCAGATTCCAGGCAACGCCCACGGCTCTGCGGGCCCAATGGACACATTGTAGCCGTTAACTGACACCGCGCCGGGAAATTCCTCAAAGCTTGCCAGCATATAGAGAACAATATCCTGGATTCCCTCCTCTGTGTCCATGCCTGTAAACTCGGCCTGAATGTGTTCTGTCTGGCAAATTCCCTGGCACACATGGACATCTAGCTTTCCCCGGTATCCATAATCTGCCCCGTCAATCGTATACACATAGGTAAAAAGATGTAGCATACGCCCGTCCGCAGACTGGTAATCATAGAATGCCAAATTCGAAATCTGCCCTGCATAGTTGTCCCTGACATATGTTTCGATGGTCTGCTTGCTCTTCTCCCAGTCTGACAGCGCCTCCACACCGGCCTGCTCCTTGTCGCGCAGCAGGCAGATAACATCGGCAAATCCGTCACCCATCAGTGCGCAGTTTGCATAGACGCCGCCTGATTCGAGAAACCCGAAACGCCACCCGTCCGGCGTCCCAAAGCGGTACTCCGGTGTGCTAATCCCATTGACGCCTGTCCGCTTCCTGACATACACATCACGGCTGACCTGCAAGCACATCTGCGGATAAATGACATCAGGATTCGTGATGATTGCTGCATTTTGTCTGGCAAGCTGCGGATACTCTCTGCCATCCCCCAGCAGCTTCTCCGAGATGCTCCACAGACTGTCCCCCTCGCAGACCTCATACACGCCAAGCAATTCCGTGATGACTGTGTAGTCCTCGCGCTCCTGCGGTGGCACATCGTACAATGTCTGATATGCCTCGCTGGCAAATACCTGCATCTGGTTTCCCATAAGGACCAACCCTGCAACCATACACATTAGTCCTTTTCTAATCTGCCCATTTTTTCCAGATAATCCCATACGCTCGCATCCTTTCCCAACCAAAGATTTTCCTTTAGCTCCACACATGCCAGCACTTTGCCTGCGCTCTCTGACTGCTCATACCAATTCCAAAATTCCGATTCCGTCCGGTACTGCACCAATTCTCCACTGTCAAAGTGCCCCAGGAAACTGTTCTCCATCGGCAGTTCCTCTACCACCTTGTCTGGTTTCGGATCAAAGGAGAGACCAATCACAAAATCCTTGTTTTCATCTATGTAAAAAAACGGCGTGAACATGTAATACCTGGCTGCCTCCTCACTCCACTGCTCCTTCAGTCCCGAATTGACTCCG
>CAJUQZ010000102.1:7623-15727 GCA_910588755.1 uncultured Lachnospiraceae bacterium
TCCGCATCATTTAAGATGAGCTCGCCGTATGTCCCCTCGGACGCGACCTGTTCGCACCAGTGCCCGACAAAATCCTCATCAACCCGAAAAATATCCGAAAGGGTATACATCTCACCGGTCATCAGATTGATATTTGCACTGCGCTGCGTCTTGTGGATATAGTTGACAGGTGAGATCGGCGCATAAGTCTCCCGGTAATGCACGCTCATCAGATACTGGCTGTGAAAGGGCACCTCACAGCGCACGTCAGAGCTGTATATCTTATATTTTTCCTGCAGCTTTTTTACATCCTCGTTCGGTGAAAGATGCCAATAATTTACCTTCTCCATCGCCATATCGTACATCAGTTTGTTGATTGTCTCCATTCGGGCAGCTGTCGCCTGATCGCCTTTCATATCTGACAGTACCGGATACTCCACCGTGATCACATCCCAATAGTCATACAAATCGGAATACTCTACATAATACTGCTCCTTTTGAACCGTGTAGTCCTGGTATCCTTTCGGCGTACTGCCACGAACTGTCAGATATCCTCCCACTGCCAGCACCGCGACCAGCACTGTCGCCACTCCTGTTTTGATTCCAGCCTGCTTCTTTCTCTTCTGTTTTGCCTCCATTTTTTCACCATCGCTTTCTTATTGATTCATATTTGTCTAAAACTATTTTTAGCATTTTAGCATATTTATTGATTCATATTTACCCAAAACTACTTTTAACATTTTAGCATATGGCTGCATCAGAATTGTATCGGAATTGCATCAGAATTGCATCATGCCAGATCCTTTTTATCTCAACTCATGTCAAACGTGGAAAACCCCCACCGCAAAATCTCCTGCCGCAGCTGCTCAAACATTTTCTCACCCTGTCTTTTCTGAAACAGACCCTTTCCCGCACACACAATTTCTATCATATTATCGTCCGTATAAAACCGGAAATAGGGGGGTTTTGCTGTGATGTCCCGCTCGGCCACACAGGTTGATGCCTCCACTTTTTTCATGTGTTTCCATGTCTGGCTGCACGCCTGAAAGGATATCTGGAATCCATCAGACATCAAAATTCCCTCCTGGCTTAGCTTCACGATGTCCTGGTACTGGTATTGCATAAATATAAATCCCCCATTTACCTTTATTCCTGTATATTACCATATAAATACCCGCAATTCTACCAAAATAAATCATAAGAATGATTATCTCGTTATGATTGCCTCCGTTCTAATTGTGTGCTATGATAATATCAGTCCTTCATCCATCGTGTTATGAACTATTTAGTCATAGGATCATAAGGCCTTAAGCTTAAGACCATAAACATATGACGAAAATTTAAAACAATAAATATAGGAATATAGGACAGAAAGGACGGTTTGTAAAATGCCAATTTCATGTTTTCTATGTTTTATCCCATTGAACCATACAGAGGGCACATACACCCATGAAGCGTTCCACACCCAAATCGAGGACAGCATCTCCCTCTACTACGATGACCAGTACCAGATCCTTACCTACGTGGTGCCAAATCCTGAAGGCTCCCGTGAAATTTCATTGTACCAGATTTCGGACAGGGAGCTTTTGGAGTCTCTGAAAATTACCTACGCACAGGATGGTGTCCTGCAAAAAATCACGGCGCGGCTGGATGGGCGGGATCTCGTACTATATATCCATTATACAGATGCAGAACACGCAAAAGAGACGCTCCGGCAGTTTGCGGTAGCGAATGCAGATGCGATTGTTGCACAGATTCGCACCTTCACAGGCGTTGCCGCCAGGCTTTTTATCGATTATTTCTGCGACGGCGACGCTTTTGACTTCCATGCAGTCATCGGCACGGACGGCGAGCGGGAGGATGTCCGGCAGAAATATCCCAAAGACGATGACGCACAGAACTGTTCCGGCAATTACCCGATGGACTATTTTTACGAAGGTGACAATGAAGCGTTCCACATTCTCGTAGCATGTGCCCGGGACGGTCTGTTTGATTATTTTCGGTACACGGTTGACCTCATGTCCGAACACGTCAGAGAGAAAGCCGTGCCCCTGCTGCAAAAGACCTCGGATTTTGCATTTATCTGTGAGGAGTACGACTAAATACAAAAACCGCCCAGAAGGAAGAAGCATTCCTGTGTTATAGAAGAAGTTTGCCACAATATGGAGGCCTGACTTATGAACACTATTGAAGAATTTGAGAAACGCTTTGAACCGGAGATCTCGGACCTGATCGTCCTGATAAAAACTTCTGTGAACGGTGCGGCGGTTGCAGGTGACATGCTGCGCCCTTCCGTGGAGTTTATCGCCTCTGTAAACCCACAGACCGGCGAGTTTTCCAGAGAACCCGGGCGGCTGGAATGGCTGATTAAAAACAGCAAATTGAGAACAGGATGGGGCTTTCACTTTAAGCAGTACCAGATCTGCCGCATACACGCACGCAAAAACATTCCCATCAAACTCGAACCCTATATGCTTAAAACCCTGAACAACTGTTATATGGTCCTGAAGATTGTCGAGAAAAATGTCTCTGAACCGCGGCTTGAAGCCCTGAAAAATCATCTGATGCAGCCAGTGTCAATCGAGGATCCCGTGCTTGGCCGCTTTGTGCTCGAAAGACAATATTCCTGCTTTGAGGGGACGCTTGACTGGCTTGGCACTGGCTGCTGCATCAATTTGCTGACCGACGAGAGAGACGGTGACACTGCCGAAAAAGCGTACGTACATCTGAAGAAGTTATATGGCAGCAGGAAGGAATGGGACGAAAAGTTCCGTCATTTTGCCGCGGAACAGCTCTGGGATCTGGCAAATGAATGGTACGATGGCGATGATATCGACGAAGATGAGGATGCCGATATCATTTATATTACAAAGGAAGATTTTATCCGCAGGATCGCACTCATGAACATTGCCATCAGCGCAGAGGGTAATCTGACGCTATACTATGACGATGGCGACATGTTTGCCGGCCACGCCATCGAGATTGACGCCAACATTGACGGCAGTATGAAAAGAGCGGATATTGTGGGGTAGCGTATCAGGCTTTTTTGTACTTCTTTTCATCCGGATCCCATAAATAGAGCACATCCGGTGACACCTTGATATCCAAAAAACCGTCAAAATTGTAGTCCCTGTATGTAATCTGCTCATCGGATGCCCGCTCGATCTGTGGAATCCCGATCCTCTGATAGGCAATGGCCTCGTCCCCGCTGCACCGCCTGTCCAGATCGGCTTCGCGGACGAGTGCCAGCCACCGCTTGCCATCCTCCTGCGTATAACGGACTGTCAAAAAGGTTTCCTCCCCGACACAGAGCCTGTCAAAAAACGTGATCCACGTATAATTGTACCTGCTGCCAATCTCCGTTCCGTCATTCCAGCAAATGACCTTGTCATCAATCAGCCTACCAAAACCATAACAGCTCTCATCTGACAATTCCTCTACGATATAGATATCGTCCTCACGGTTTAGGATATATCCGTTTTTCTCTCCATTGGTGTACCTGAAAAGATTGATCTTCTCGTCCGAATTGCGGTACACAAACCGCAGGGTAGTGTCTGGCAGCAGCGTTAACAATGCGTTTGCCATCGCCCACTCCCCCTCGCACGCCATCCTGTAATGCGTAAGCCAGATCCGCGGCGCCAGGGGCCTATCGCCCAGTCCCTCCAGATCAGCCACAATCCCCACATGCTGCTCCCCTGCTTTTTTGTCCTGGCACACTACGTTTACACCCTCTGGTAGGTCCATGACAAGGCTTCCATAATAAATATGGTTTCCGGCTATCTGCAGCGGCGTGATGATCTCTGTCAGCACTGCGGGGGATGCCTCCTTCCCCTCTTCACGCTGCCATTGCCTCTCTGGTATCACGCTTGTCTGAACACAGATTGCTGCCATCAGAAGCATGAACAGATTTATAAGCATTTTTATTGACACACTCATGTTTTTCCTCCGTTAAATAATCCTTTTACTGGTATTTTAAATAAAAAATGCATCAAAGTTGCATCATCTGACAATTTTTATACTTTTTCAAGACAGACGGCCCCCTTCAAAAGAATACTGAATCACCTTTTGTACAGCCACAGCCACTGGCCAGCATACACAGAACGCCAAAAAGCGTCCTGCCCAACGCAGAACGCTTTTGCGTGCGATTATCGCATATCTATCCGTATATTATCAGCCGCTCTTTTATTATGGTTCTATAATATTAAAATAAGGCGGGAACTCTGCCCGACTTCCGAGCAGTATTTCAATAACGTCTTTGTTTCCTTCCACGGATTCAAAATTTGCGTCCATCAGTTCACTGCTGCCGCGCGCAATTCCCAGAATCCCCACACGCTTTGTCTTAATCGTTACATCCGCAGTCACATTCTGTGTGATCTTTGTGTACAATAGAACACCATGATTGATCTGTACAAGGTACTGGCTGCCCTCGTCCGTGACCTGTAAAAGAATCGTAAGATTCTGGTCTTCCATCTTCTTCGCATCCAGACAGATTCCGAGATAATCCAGCATGGTCTCCGTGCTCATGCCAAATGATGTGGCGCCTGTTCCTCCTGCGCCTGTCTGCGGATAGCCGCCCGTCCCGTGGCGCAGCTCATAGGCCGCGGTCAGATAAGCATTCCTCCACGCCCCGGATTCGGCCTGGTATCCAAGCTGCTCCAGCGCGTCCGCACAGAGGTAACGCGCATTTTTATTGTCCGGCTCCGCGTAGACAATCGTATTGGTAAGCTGCGCAACCCACTGGTATTCGCCTTTGTCGAAATCCTCCTTTGCCCTTGCAAGGACCGCGTCCGTATCACCCAGATATTCCACTATTTTCCTGGCATACTCGTCTGGTTCAAGCTCATTTAAGTGAACCGGGTTTGCGTCATACCAGCCCATATATTTCTGGTAAATCGCCTTTACATTATGTACTAGTGTTCCATAATACTGTCTTGTGTACCAGACCTTCTCCAGATCCGCGGGCAGGGATATCATACTGGCAATCTCCGTCGAGGTATATCCTTCGTTGAGGTACTGAAGCGTCTGGGAATAGATATATTTATAGACTGACGCCGTATTTAAGAGGTATTCATTGATGACATCATTGCCCCAGTGCGGCCAGTTATGCGACTGGAACACGACTTCCACCTCTGCACCAAACTGCGCCTTTGCCTCCATGATATACCGTGCCCATGCATTTGCATCCCGCACCTCCGCGCCGCGCAATGTATATAGGTTATGCATGGTGCCCGTACAGTTTTCCGCCATCCAGAGTGCCTTATAACCGGGCAGATATGTATTCATCTCCGCCGGTGATTCTGTTCCCGGCGTGAGCTGGAACACCATATCCACGCCGTCTATCGTCGTCTCAAAGATATCGTCTGTCACCTCGTAGGTCGGGGACAGGTATGAGGTTGTGCCGCCGGATGTAGTAAGGCCGATTCCAACGGAAAGGCTTCCCTTTTCCCCTCTTTCCAGAAGCGATCCGTATTGGTAATTGCTCCTGCGCTTCATGGCATTTCCGGCAAAGACGTTCTCCTCCATGACTGCTTTCTCAAATCCCTCCGGCACAATCAGAAGAGTTTTGCCAGAAGCCGCCTGTTGTGCCAGGCTCAGTGAGGGATCAGCCAGATCTTCTGGTGCCACCAGGCCGCCGATACCGCCGTAATGGTCAATATGGGCATGACTGATGACGACAGCACTGATATGGGCATCGTTAAACTTTTCCCGGAACAGTGCCAGCCCTGCCTCCGCAGTTTCCACACATGTCGTGCAGTCAAATACAATCCATCCCTTCTCACCGCGGACAAACGTGAGATTGGCCACATCATATCCCCGAACCTGGTAAATCCCGTCTGTCACCTCAAACAGCCCATAGAGCGCATTGAGCTGTGTATTCCGCCAGAGGCTTGGGTTTGCGCTGTCCGGAGCCGCACTGCCCCTGACAAAGTCATAAGCTTCCTGACTCCACACCACGGTTCCGTCCGCTGCCTTGAGGACAAGGCTGTCCGGGGCCGAAAGAAATCCTCTCCTGGCAAACTCGCACTCCTGTTCATCGGAAAAATCAAGCAGCTCGTAGACGGCATGATTTGCCTCTGTTGTGAAATCCGTTGCGTCTTTTTTACCTGCGTTAAAAGAAACGTTTCCGCTGTCTTCGTCCACATCCGGTTCAATAACAGTTTCCGCTGTCTTTTCAGCGGCCATCACATTGCCGGGAATAACCGCAGTGTCCTGTCTTGCCTGTGCATACGCGCAGAGGGCGATGGAAGCCGCCAGCCAGGCTGCGGTGCGGGCGACACATTTTTTTCTGTTAAGCATACTTTTCCTCCTAAATCTGGCGAACATATCCTATATAACGCCATTGCCAATTTATACAAAACTTTTTTTATTATACGCCTTTGTTCAAATAAAAAAAGCATTCTGGCAGGAACGTCAATTTTCTGGCAAAAACGTTTATGCAAAACAAAAAAGAACAAATTTAAAATATAATTTCTGCTCGTGTACCCTGGCCTTGTTTTGAGGTGAGGATAAACTGATGGCCGAGCTTGTCTAGAATCGCCCTGCAAAGGTAAAGTCCAATCCCTGTAGAGTACTGATCCGCATGTCCATTGTAGCCCGTATACCCCATTTCACACACCCGGGGAAGGTCGTCCGCGCTGATTCCGATACCAGTGTCTTCTATTAAAATGTGCACCTGTTCCATGTGCGTCGGCGTCCGCTCATACCACTCCCTGTGCACATCTGCCATTTCCTGTTCCCCACTTCTGCCTGTCTGCGGGCTTGCAACGGTAAAAACCCTGATCGTGACGCCGCCCTTTTTCGTGTACTTGACGGCATTAGACAAAAGCTGGTCGATCACAAAACCCAGCCATTTCTGGTCTGTGACAGCCCTGACCTCCTGCGGTACATAGTCCAGGCGCAGCTGCTTGTGAATAAACTGTTTCGCATACTTGTGAATGGACGGTTTGATCGCCGCGTCAAGCAGCACACTCTCAATCACAAAGTCATTTGACGGCGCGCCAAGGCGTGTGTACTGCAGCGCCATGTCAACATACTGCTCGATGCGGAACAGCTCATTCTGCTTTTGCCGCAAATTTATGACACATGTGTCATTTTCTTCCATGCCATCCGCATCGAGACAGGCATTCATCTCCTCGTCCAGCAAAAGCTTCAGTGCGGCAATCGGCGTCTTGACCTGATGCACCCACATAGAATAGTATTCAGACAGATCCTGCTGTCGGTTATTCATCTCCTTTTGCAGCCTGTCCTTCTCCTGTGCAATCGCACGGATACACGCCTGATATTGCCTTTCGTACATATATTCTGGTGTCTTCAGATCCTCCGGCGCCGCCACGATGGTTTCCTGCATTTGCGAAAGCTGCCGGAAGCTCTCACGATGTCTGCCATATCCGATCAACAATGCAACGACCATGACAAACCCGCACAAAAGCATTCCGTACCCGATCTCATAAGCCGGGATACCATTTAGCAGCATTGTTACCGTCATCACCAGCGCAATAAACCAAATTACCGCAAGCCATCTGACATTTTCCATAAAATACGCTCTAAAATTCTCCATACGCTATCCCATGCGATATCCAATCCCTTTCTTAGTCTGTATGAAATCAACCAGTCCCACACATTCCAGCTTCCTGCGCAGGCGGTTGACATTCACCGACAGCGTGTTCTCATCCACATAGCTGTCACTCTCCCAGAGCTTTGTCATGAGTGCGTCCCGCGCCACGACCTTCTCCTTGTTCTCCATGAGCACCTGCAGAATGCGCAGCTCGTTCCTCGTAAGCTCCAGCTTCTCCTCCCCATACGTCAGCGTCGCCTCCGTCAGGTTCAGCATCGCCCCCTTGTGCGCCAGCACTGTGCTCTGGCTCACAAAATCATAACTTCTGCGCAGCATCGCCTGGATCTTCACCGTCAGCACGTCCAGGTCAAACGGCTTTGCAATAAAATCGTCCCCGCCCATATTCACCGCCATGACAATGTTCATGTTGGCAGCCGCCGAGGACAGAAAAATTACTGGCACCTTCGATATCTTGCGAATCTCACTGCACCAGTGATAGCCGTTATAAAACGGAAGCTTAATATCCATCAGCACCAGCTGCGGCGCAGCGCTTGCAAACTCCTCCATGAC
>CAJUQZ010000103.1:0-10253 GCA_910588755.1 uncultured Lachnospiraceae bacterium
CTTTGTTCCATCAGTTCTGGTTCATCTTCGCCAGCTTCGCAGCCTGGTCGGCGGCGATACAGGCATCGATAATCTCCTGGATATCCCCATTCATCACCTTATCCAGCTTGTAAATCGTCAGGTTAATACGATGATCCGTCACACGCCCCTGCGGGAAATTGTAGGTGCGGATCTTCTCGGAACGGTCGCCCGTGCCGATCTGGCTCCTGCGCAGCTCCGCCTCCGCATCGTGGCGCTGCTGCTGCTCGATGTCATACAGCTTTGCCCTGAGCAGCGCAAAAGCCTTCGCCTTGTTCTGCAGCTGCGACTTCTCTGTCTGGCTGTACACAACGATTCCCGTCGGGTAATGCGTCAGGCGCACCGCGGAGTCCGTCGTGTTGACGCACTGTCCGCCATTTCCGGACGCGCGCATGACATCGATCCGGATATCCTTGTCCTCGATCACAATATCAATATCGTCGTCAACCTCGGGCATCACCGCCACACTGATTGTGGAAGTATGAATCCGCCCGCCAGACTCAGTCTCCGGCACGCGCTGTACACGATGCACGCCAGACTCATACTTCATGACAGAGTAAGCGCCCTGCCCTGAAATCGTAAAGGTCACGCTCTTCATGCCGCCAATCCCGATCTCCTCGCACTCCGCAAGCTCCACCTTCCAGCGCCTGCCCTCCGCGTAATGAACATACATACGATAAATTTCCGCCGCAAACAGCGCCGCCTCGTCGCCGCCCGCACCCGCACGGATTTCCACGATGACATTCTTGTCGTCGTTCGGGTCCTTTGGCAGCAGCAGAATTTTCATCTGTGTCTCAAGCTCCTCGATGCGCTTCTTGGCATCGAGGAGCTCCTCCTTTAGCATCTCCCGCATTTCCTCGTCGCTCTCGGAGTCCAAAAGCAACAGCGAATCCTCCACCGTCTCATTGCATTTCTTGTATTCCTTATATGCCTCAACGAGCGGCGTCAGGTCGCTCTGCTCCTTCATCAGCGCCCGGAAACGCTTCTGGTCCTCCGTAACGGTCGGCTCGTTGAGCTCATTTAAGATTTCTTCAAAACGGTGAAGCAAATCCTCTAATTTATCAAACATTTCCAAACCTCCTATAATCTGCAGCGCCGTCATCTGATTCATTCAGGCAACAACGCATTCCCCACGATATCAAACGCCATGTCACAGGCACTGTCCTTGCACAGCCTTCATGCCATAAACCACTCTGTCGAGTCCCGCGTAATCCTTCTGAACGGTGATCTCTGCAAAACCAGCCTCCTGCATCAGTGCGCTTACCGCTGCTGCCTGCCCGCAGCCAATCTCAAAGAACAGATACGCACCTTTTCGCATATGGGCAGGCGCCTCTGCAATGATCCTTCTATAGAACTGCAGCCCGTCTTCCCCGCCGTCAAGCGCTATGCGCGGTTCATGGTCGCGCACCTCCGGCATCAGCGTACCAATCACCCCGGTCTCGATATAGGGCGGGTTAGAAACAATCAGGTCAAACAGCCTGTCTGTCGTCCTGGCAGAAGTAAACTTTGCAAGCGGTGCAAACAGGTCGCCCGCCAGAAATATTGCATCCAACCCGAGTCGCCCCGCATTTTCCCTTGCCGTCACCAGCGCCTTTTCAGAGATATCAATGCCAACGCCCTCACACTCATTGCTGTATTTCAGCAGGCTTAACAAAATACAGCCGGAACCGGTACACAGATCCAGAATACGCATTCCGTCACCGAGATGCTGCATGGCCTCCTCCACAAGGATTTCCGTATCCTGCCTTGGCACCAGCGTATGTTCATTTACGCGGAAGCAAAGCCCCATAAATTCCTGCTCCCCGATAATATGCTGCAAGGGAACCCGGGCTGCCCTCCGCTCTATGACTGTTTTATAAAACTGTTGTTCCATATCGCTGCGCCCGCAGTCCGCATGAACGATCAATTCATTTCTGTCTGTGCGGCAGATGTATTCGAGCAGCAGCCTCGCGTCGAGCGCTGCCTCCGCGACACCCGCCGCCTCGAGTGCATTTTTCCCATATGCATACAATTCCCCGTATGTCATAAATCCTCCGCCTCGTACCCAAATGTCTCCTCCAGATAGGCTCTCCAGTCAAACACCGCCTCCACAGACGCGATGGCAACCGCCACCATGTCTTCGTCCGGCTCCCTTGTCGTCAGGCGCTGCATCCACATTCCCGGCGCAGAGATTATGCGGATCAGTACATTATTGCTCCTCCCGGCAAGCCTGATGATCTCGTAGGAAACTCCGGCAATCACCGGCACGAGCAGCAATCTTAATGCAAGTTTCAGCGCCATATTGTCAACCCGGATAAAAAAGAAGACAATCACGCTCACAAGCACGACAAACAGCAGAAAACTGGTTCCGCAGCGCTTGTGCTGCCTCGAGCTTCTCATGACATTCTTCACGTTGAGCGGACGGCCCCGCTCGATACAGTTGATACACTTGTGCTCCGCCCCGTGATACATATACAGCCGCCGGATATCCTTCATGAGCGAAATCGCCGCAATGTATCCCACAAAAATCAGAATGCGCAGAACGCCCTCCAATATCGCTACAAGGCTCGCATTGCGAATGTATTTCCCCAGCAGATCCGATATCAGAAACGGCAGCAGCATAAAGAGCCCCACAGCGATGACGACAGAAACCGCAACCGTAATTCCCATCATAATGTCATCTGCCCTGCCTCCCGATGCCTTTTTCTCCGACTCTTTCGCCGGTTCCTCCAATAGCTCTTCCTCCTCATAAAACGACGCTGAGTGCATCGTCACCCTCATGCCCAGCACGAGGGAATCTATAAAAGCAAAAACCCCCCTGATCAACGGAAGCTTTGCAAACTTCTTGTCCCCGCAGATTCCCTGGTATTCCTCTACCTGTACATCAATATCCCCGTCAGGCTTTCGCACGGCAACAGCATATTGGGTCTTGTTCTTCATCATCACACCCTCTAATACTGCCTGCCCGCCGATCCCGGAATACTGCGCCTGTCTCTTTTTTGTCATTGACCTTACCTCTTCAATCCCGTGTGCAATCGAGTAGAGAAGAGCCCTCCTCCCCTACTCACGCGACGGGCACCCGTCAGCTTCTGCTGACATATTTCCTTTGGGTGCCCGTGTGCATAAAACGAAAGGTTGAGATATGCTTTACCTCAACCTTTTTCCGCTACTTATTTGCTTTCTACGCCGTACTTTCTATTGAACTTATCAATACGTCCACGCGCTGCCGCAGCCTTCTGCTGTCCTGTGTAGAATGAATGGCATTTTGAACAAACTTCCACGTGAATCTCGGGCTTTGTAGAACCTGTCACAAAGGTGTTGCCACAGTTGCAGGTAACAGTTGCCTGATAATAATTTGGATGGATTCCTTCTCTCATTGCTTTCACCTCTCTATAAACCAATAAATTTCTGTAACCATTCATCACTTTCATAGTTACAAATTATTTTTCATATACTTGTCTGCATAAACAGCTTTTTTAGTATATCACAGCTTTTTCGTATATGCAAGCACTTTTTACCGATTTTTTAGACAACTATATAAATTTCATTTTTTTCACAGTCGCCACAAATTCTGTGTTGTTTTTCGTGCGGTAGAACATATCCAGGATCTTATCGACCGCCTCGTCAGACTTTAACCCGTTGAGCGCCTTGCGCATCACATTGATCGCCTCGAGCTCATCTGATGTCAGCAGCAAATCCTCGCGCCTCGTGCCGGACTTGGGTATGTCGATTGCCGGAAATACGCGCTTCTCGGAAAGCTTCCTGTCAAGCACCATCTCCATATTGCCGGTTCCCTTGAACTCCTCGTACACGACATCGTCCATCTTGGAGCCTGTCTCCACAAGCGCCGTCGCAAGGATTGTCAGGCTTCCACCCTCACGCATATTCCTCGCCGCCCCAAAAAACCGCTTTGGCATGTGCAGCGCCGCGGGATCAAGTCCGCCCGACAAGGTGCGCCCGCTTGGCGGAACCGTGAGGTTGTAGGCCCGCGTCAGTCTGGTGATGCTGTCAAGCAGGATACACACATCTTTTCGGTGCTCCACGAGGCGCTTTGCGCGCTCAATCACCATCTCGGCCACCCGCTTGTGATGCTCTGGCAACTCGTCAAATGTCGAGTAAATGACCTCGACATTTGGCCCCTGGATCGCCTCCTTGATATCTGTGACTTCCTCAGGGCGCTCATCGATCAGAAGAATAATCATATGCATATCCGGCGCCGTCTTCAGAATGGACTTTGCCACCTCTTTTAGCAGGGTCGTCTTGCCAGCCTTGGGCGGTGACACGATCATACCGCGCTGTCCTTTGCCGACAGGACTCATCAGATCCATAATGCGCATTGCGACGCTGGCGCCCGGTGTCTCTAACCGGATACGCTTATCCGGAAAAATCGGCGTCATATCCTCAAAACTGCGCCTCCTCGAGGCAAGCTCAGGCGGCAGTCCATTCACCTTCTTCAGATATAAAAGTGCGCTGAACTTCTCATTCATCGTCTTAACGCGCGTGTTTCCTTCTATAATATCACCTGTTTTTAATCCAAACCTGCGAATCTGGCTTGGCGCCACATACACATCATTTTCACCGGGCAGAAAGTTCTCACTCCTGATAAACCCAAAACCGTCCGACATGACTTCAAGGATTCCTTTTGCCGTAAGGCCGCTGTCAAGCTCTGACGGAAACTTCTCGTCAGACTGCCTGTTCTCCATCCCCTCCTGCGCCGTCCGCTGCTCCCGCACTGTTGTCTGCTCTGCGCCGCCATTACTGCTATTACTGTTGTTACTGTCGGCACTGTGCGGCCGCTGTTCCCTTGACGGGCGCTCCTGGCTGTCTGCGCCCTGTGCCCTTGGCGTCCTCTCCCTGCGCTCATATCGGTTTGTCCTGTCGCCGGATTTGTTTGATGCCGTGGCAAATGACGGCTCTTTCATGCCGCGGAGCACAGGCTTTGGCTCAACATCCTTTCCCGCCTCCTTGTCCTTCTCGTCCTCTGCGAGCATCAATTCAATCAGCTCTGCTTTCTTCAACCCACTTACACGTTTCATTCCACGTGCTTTTGCAATTTCTTTCAACTCGGCAAGTGCCAGTGATTCGTATTTCTCCCTCATAAACTGTACTAATTTCCGCCTTTCTTAAATTATATGTTATATATTTTTCATCTCCAGCATGTCCTTTTGCCAGCCAGTGCATATCAAATCACACAAACTAAACTTCCGCTTCAACGCACTCACAAATTTTCTTAAAGACGGTCCTATCCGTCCGTCTTATGAATACATGTATGAAAAATCAATTCCGCCGTTTGATGATGTGGCATCTGCCTGCAACACGATACATCGTACGCAACACTTTGCGTGGTACTTGCGCCAAATACTAGTTTCATAAGGCATTGCTCTTTATGCCTCTGCCCCTATGCGCTCTTCATCCGGCGCAAATATCACGCAAAGCGGGACGTACAGATGTCACGCCATAAAAAGGATCGGAAGGATTTTTAAACACGCGCCAGTACTCTATTCCGCCAGAAATGAAACTTGTCATCCGCATGATTTAGACCAGTGCCCGACAAAATTTCGTCAGCAATACCGTGTCTTCTTATCTTCTTAATAGAAAGATTAACGGCTCAATGGTCAAAACCGTCCGTCACAAAGTACCGGTTCTACATAATATATATGTAGTTTTGCAGCCATTCAGGACAAGACCTGCAAACTGCACCACAAAATATATTTTTACAATTTTGATTGGAAAACATTTTGAAATGTCATAAAATAATCAGATGTAATCACAGACTTTATCTGTCCAGTGTACTACACTTTCCCTTTCACCATACGGTAAATAACAGCCGCTTGCATTCCCGCCATTTTTGGGCGTGACATGCACAAATGATGCGACTATTCCTAACTGTTTGTTCTATATTATAGTTTATGCGTTACTGTTCACTGCATTTTCGTGACAGGTAAAAATCTATGCAAAAATTGTAATACGAAGTTTGTTCGCAGTACAAATGGATTTTTACTTGATGCATGTACGTTTTCGTACCTGTCTTGTTAAGCCATAGTTAGCAGTAAATGTTAAGTCCTGTGTGAACAGTAACTATTATACAACACTTTTTCCAAAATAGGAAGAAGAATTTATTGCGATTTGCAAAAATTTATTATACATTATAAATATGGTGCTTTTCAGGAACACAAAAGACATGTATGAAAACGATATTAAAACTTTAGAAAAAGGAGATTTTACATATGGCAGCAAAAACAACAATTCAAGAACAGGCGTTATCTCTTCACAGAGAATGGAACGGAAAACTCGAGACCGTGTCCAAGACACCCGTTAAATCGAGGGAGGCGCTGTCACTCGCATACACCCCCGGCGTGGCGGAACCATGCAAGGTGATCGCAAAGGACAAGGAGGCCGCCTACCAGTACACCATGAAAGCCAACACCGTGGCCGTTGTCTCCGACGGAAGCGCAGTCCTTGGTCTTGGCAATATCGGCCCCTACGCTGCGATGCCGGTCATGGAGGGAAAAGCAGTCCTCTTCAAGGAATTTGGCGGTGTCAACGCAGTTCCCATCTGCCTTGACACGCAGGACACCGAGGAGATCATCAAGGCCGTCACGTGGCTTGCACCGGCCTACGGCGGCATCAACCTCGAGGATATCAGCGCGCCACGCTGCTTTGAGATCGAGGAGCGCCTGAAAAAAATTCTTGACATTCCGGTCTTTCACGATGACCAGCACGGCACTGCGATCGTCGTGCTCGCCGGCATTATCAACGCGCTCAAGGTTGTGGGCAAACAAAAGGAGCAATGCAAAGTCGTCGTAAACGGCGCGGGAAGCGCAGGCGTTGCCATCACAAAGCTTCTGTTGACCTATGGTTTCACCAACGTGATCATGTGCGATAAAGTCGGAATCGTGTCAACCTCCACGGAGGGCTTAAACTGGATGCAGGAAAAGATGGCAAAGATCACCAACCCGAACAACGAGACCGGTACGCTCGCCGATGCCCTCAAGGGCGCGGATATCTTTGTCGGTGTGTCCGCTCCCAATATCGTAACACCTGAAATGGTTCAGTCGATGGCGCCGGATTCGATCCTCTTTGCGATGGCAAACCCCACACCGGAGATCATGCCCGATGTCGCAAAAGCCGCGGGCGCGCGCGTTGTCGGCACTGGCCGGAGTGATTTTCCAAACCAGGTCAACAATGTTGTCGCATTTCCCGGCATCTTCAAAGGAGCCCTCGAAGGACGCGCCACACAGATCACAGAAGAGATGAAACTAGCTGCCGCAAACGCGATCGCGAGCCTTGTGCCCGACGACGAGCTAAGCGAGGACAATATCATGCCCGAAGCCTTTCATCCAATGGTGGCGGAGCTTGTCGCCGAGGCGGTCAAATCCCACATCAGGCCGAAAAACAATGATTAATCCTGGAGGCTGCCCCTGATGCTTAGCTGGAATGACAAACCGTATCACTCCCTCGACTATGAAATGAAACAAGTACACGGCGAAAAAATATACAAGATTGCCCTCAATGCCGGCATGACCTGTCCAAACCGTGACGGGACATGCGGCACCCGGGGCTGCATCTTCTGCAGTGCAGGCGGAAGCGGCGAGTTCGCAGCCCCAAAATTTTCCGCCAAAAATACAGCCGAAGTTTCTATTGCCGCGCAGCTTGAACAGGGAAAACAGTACTTTCACAATAAAAATATCGGTCGTTATTTTATCGCATACTTTCAGGCGTACACCAACACCTATGCCCCCGTTTCCAGGCTCGAGGCACTCTACCGCGAAGCGCTTGACGAACCTTGCGTCGTCGGAATATCCATTGCCACCAGACCAGACTGCCTGGGCGATGACGTGCTCTCACTGCTCGACAGGTTAAACCGGGAATATTCCGACAAATCGATCTGGATCGAACTTGGCCTGCAGACCATACATGAAAGCACATCTGTTATTATAAGGCGCGGATATGCCCTGCCCGTATTTGAGCAGGCTGTCGCCCGGCTTTGCGAGATATCCATACCTGTAATAGCGCATGTTATCATCGGTCTTCCGGGCGAAGACAAGCCCATGATGTTGGAAACCAGTCGTTATCTTGCAGCTTCAGGCATTTCCGGGATTAAATTACAATTGTTACATGTATTAAAAAACACGGATTTAGTCGAATTATACAGAAAGAAAACATTTGATATTCTTGACATGATGGCGTATATTGATATTATCATCTCCTGTCTCGAGGTCCTGCCACCTGACATGGTGATACACCGCGTGACAGGCGACGGGCCCAAGAATCTGCTGGTTGCCCCCTTGTGGAGTCTTGACAAGAGGCGCGTCCTCAATACGCTTCACCAGGAAATGCGCCGGCGCGGCACATGGCAGTCCAGAGCATATACATCACGAACAACAAACACAAAACCCAAAGGAGCAGTAATTCATGGCACAAGACCCCTTAACACTATACAAACTGATTGTCCTATACATGCTGAATAAGGTGAATTTCAAGTTGTCCTACTCACAGATCAGCGGTTTTATCCTTGAAAAAGAATACACGAATTTTATGACGCTGCAGCAGGTCATCGCCGATTTGCAGGATACGGAGCTGATCAAGGCAGACACCTCCCTGAACCGAACCCTCTTTGCCATCACGGACGAGGGGCGCAATACGCTGTCGTATTTCGGAAACCGCATCGGGGATGCCATTATCGCAGACATAGACGCCTTTCTCTCTGAAAAACACCTTGAACTGAAAAACGAGGCCGCCATCACGGCCAGATACTACAAGGCGACCTCCGGCGAGTACGAGGCCGAGCTGGCCGCGCGTGAAAAAGACGTGGAACTGGTTAATATTAAGATATCCGTCCCGGCAGAAGACATGGCGGAAACGATCTGCGAAAGCTGGTACAACAAAAATGAACAGATCTACAAATATTTAATGGAGACGCTCTTCTAAGGAACTGTCCCGCGGCAGTTCCCTGGCGCTTTCATCTGCTTCCTCTTTGATTCTCTTCATATGTTCTCTGATCTTTGCCTCATAACCGTTCCAGGATGGTTCATAAAAGGTTTTCCCCGTGAGCTCATAGGGGAGGTATTGCTGTTCTACATAATGGTTTTTGTAATCATGCGCATACTTATACCCTGTCCCGTGTCCCAGCTTTGCCGCGCCCTTGTAGTGCGCGTCCTGCAGGTGCGGCGGAACCGGCAGGTTGCCGCTCCTTGTAATCTCCTCGCCGGCCGCGAAGATCGCGTTGCACGCGGCGTTGCTCTTTGGCGCACACGCCACGTAGGTAGCTGCCTGTGCGAGAATGATCTGCGCCTCGGGCATACCGATGCGCTCCACCGCAAGCGATGCGCTTACCGCCACACTCAAAGCCTGGGGATCGGCATTGCCGACATCCTCCGCGGCACAGATCATGATGCGCCGCGCGATAAACGCAACCTGTTCCCCCGCGTAGAGCATTTTTGCCAGATAATACACCGCCGCGTCCGGGTCTGACCCGCGCATGCTTTTAATAAAGGCTGATATCGTGTCATAGTGGTTGTCCCCGGTTTTGTCATACCGTACACGCCGTTTCTGAATGCACTCCTGCGCCACCTCCAGCGTAATATGAATCTTACCGTCCGCGCCCCTGTCTGTCGTCATGATGCCAAGCTCGATGGCGTTCAGCGCATGCCGCGCGTCACCGCCTGACAGCTCCGCCAAAAATTCCAGCGCATCCTCGTCGATCTCGGCCTCATAACTGCCCATCCCCTTCTCCACGTCATACACAGCCCGCTGTAATAGCACCTTGATGTCGCTCTTTTCCAGTGGCTTCAACTCAAAGATTACAGAGCGCGAGATCAGCGCCCCGTTCACCTCAAAATACGGATTCTCCGTGGTCGCGCCAATCAAGATGATCGTCCCGTCCTCCACAAACGGAAGCAAATAATCCTGTTGGCTTTTGTTAAAACGGTGAATCTCATCGATAAACAATATCGTGCGTTTCGCATACATAGCAAGTGTTTCTTTTGCCTTGCCGATGACCTCCTCCATGTCCTTCTTGCCGGCGACAGTCGCATTGATCTGCGTAAACACAGCGCTTGTCGTATTTGCGATCACCTTTGCCAGCGTCGTCTTACCCGTTCCGGGCGGACCGTAAAAAATAACAGAGCTTATCTTATCCGCCTGAATCGCCCTGTATAAAAGCTTGTCCTTACCAATAATATGGGACTGCCCCACAACCTCGTCAAGCGTCGTGGGGCGGAGCCGTGCCGCAAGCGGCGATTCCTTGTCCTGTG
>CAJUQZ010000103.1:10263-15553 GCA_910588755.1 uncultured Lachnospiraceae bacterium
CAGAGGAGATTCTTTTTTCTGATTCTGCTCCCTCATATACTCAAATAAATCCATCTGATATTCTCCCCAAATTCATACATGTGGGCAGGAATTGCTTTTCCTACCCACATGTATGTCTGACTTATTTCTGAATCGTTCCTCCACAGCATCTTTTGACAGCAAAACTTCTCTATGATTTATTCTGCGCCGCCACAAGACTCTCACCGCCGTACATCTTACGGAGCTTTGGCTTCTCGATCTTGCCTGTCGGATTCCTTGGGATATCCGCGAAGATCATTTTGCGCGGCCTCTTGTACTTCGGAAGCTTCATGCAATACGCGTTCATCTCCTCCTCCGTGGCGCTCATACCTTCTTTGATCTCAATAATAGCAGCTGTTATTTCTCCAAGACGCTTATCTGGAATACCGATTACCGCCACGTCTTTGACCTTGTCGTTCGTGCGCAGGAAGTCCTCGATCTGGACAGGGTAAATATTCTCGCCGCCGCTGATGACGACATCTTTCTTGCGGTCCACCAGGAAGATAAAGCCATCCTCGTCCTCCTGTGCCATATCCCCTGTATACAGCCAGCCATCGCGCAGCACTTCCCTTGTGGCCTGCTCGTCATTGTAGTAGCAGGTCATCACGCCAGGCCCCCTTACAGCCAGCTCACCAACCTCGCCGCGCGCCACCTGCATGCCATTCTCATCAACAATCTTCACCTGCCAGCCATAGCCCGCCTTTCCGATCGCGCCCACTTTGTGGATATTCTCGACGCCAAGGTGCACGCAGCCCGGCCCGATTGACTCGCTCAGACCATAGTTCGTGTCGTACTGGTGATTTGGAAACACCTTTTTCCAGCGCTGGATCAGGCTCTGCGGAACCGGCTGCGCGCCAATGTGCATCAGCCTCCACTGGGAAAGCTCATAGTCCGAAAGCCGGACATCGCCCCTGTCGATCGCGTCGAGGATATCCTGCGCCCAGGGCACCAGCAGCCACACGATTGTACACTTTTCTTTCGATACGGCGTCCAGGATAAACTCCGGCTTCGTCCCCTTTAGCAAGACGGCCTTGCTCCCCTCCAGAAAGCTTCCGAACCAGTGCATCTTCGCGCCGGTGTGATACAGCGGCGGAATGCACAAAAAGACGTCCTGCTTCGTCTGTCCATGATGGTTTTGCTCCACCTTGCACGAGTGCATCAGGCTCTCGTGGTTATGTAAAATCGCCTTGGGAAATCCTGTCGTGCCCGACGAGAAATAGATCGCGGCATCGTCCATGTCTGTCAGCGCGATGATCGGTGTCTGGCTGGAACAGTTCGCCGTGAGGCTGTTGTAATCCTCCGCAAAGCTCGGACAGTTGTCCCCCACATAAAATAACAGTCGATTCTTGCTGATACTCTCCGCAATCTCCTCCACACGCCCGATAAATTCCGGCCCGAAAACCAGCACATCGGCCTCCGCCAGATTCAGGCAGTACGCGATCTCGTCCGGCGCATAGCGGAAGTTGAGCGGCACTGCCAAAGCACCCGTTTTTAATATGCCAAAATAAATCGGAAGCCACTCCAGACAATTCATCAACAGGATCGCTACCTTGTCCCCCTTCTTGATGCCTCTCTGAATCAGCAGGTTCGCGAACCGATTTGCCTTCTCGTTAAAGACGCTCCACGTGATCTCCCGGCGGTAGTGCGTGACCGGATTGGGCTCCATCAGCTCATATTCCTTCCAGGTAACGCGCCTCCTCTCCTTGATCTCGGGATTGATCTCCACGAGGCAGATATCATTTCCGTACAGTTTACAGTTTCTCTCTAAAATGTCTGTGATTGGCATTGCTGATACTCCTTTTAATGTATTATAGTTTGTTGCATATTTTACCGCCACACAAAGCCCGTCCCTCATTGTTCCGCATGGCACATTTATAAATATTATGCCACTTTAACGCATCAAAGTAAACCTGTTTTTTCATTTCGCTGCACATTTCATTTGCTTATTTTCTCAATTGTCATGGACTTCCCAAACCGTCTTTGCCTGCTGACGCAGATATTTTTTGTTCCGTATTGATATACTTATTCGTAAGCGCAATCAAGCCCGTCTTATCCACATATATTGCAGCGTTCACTGATTCCCGGAACCCTTTATTTCCCGGATTCAAATAGATTCCCATAAAATCCCCCATTTCTGCCAATAACGCACACATGTTATTTAATATAACACATGTTTTTTCCTTATTTTCAAAGCTTTTCAAACCTCATAAAATGTAAAAGCTTACTCAATTGCAATATAAATATCCATAAACTTAACGCCTCGCTCGTCGAAATACTCATGTTCATAGCAGGAAAGAATTGCCGAATCATGTTTTTCTTTGATTCCGTTTATTGCCATGTATGTCATTAAAGCCTTATAAGCATTTGGAATGATTGCAAATTCTCCTTCATCCTGTACTTCTTCCAAAGTGATCGTAATATAGTTTTGTTTGTTCTGTCTTATCATTTCCACATCAAGGCCGCCAGGACTTTGATCCTCATCCAGGATTAACGCTGCCCCATAGCCACGCATATGGAATACGTTTCTCTGCTCTTGGGATACCTGCGGAAAATCCCATCCGATAATATATGGATTTTCAATCTTTAAATGTTTTGCCCAGCCCTCCACATGAGAAATTGCATCATCTTCTGGTTCACGGCTTATTACCACATAACTGATATAACGAAAAGGCTCGACTGTGACAATTCTGATATCAGAATATGCCTTATTGCTATAATCCATATTTCCCTTTAATAGCTGGTCAATGGAACAATGAAATGTCTCACAAAGTTCAACCAGTTTTTCAACTTCCGGCAATATTACTCCAAGCTCCCACTTTGAAATCGTTTGCCGGCTGATATTCATTTTCTCCGCCAATTCCTCCTGCGTCATGTTCGTCATCTTTCTTAAAATTTGTAAATTCTTTCCGAAATTCATTCAAATTTCCTCCTGCTTTTTGATGAGAACAGTATCCCGCATATATTTGTTTTAGTCTATATATTCCAACGTGCCTTTTCGTTATACTTCGCACCTATAAGTTGCATAAAGTATGCTGTCCCAGCTCTGAAAACATTTGATAAATCTTCTTGTAATTACCATTTTCTACTGGTACTGCGACAATTTGAAAATCAAACGAATCTTTCGTAACCTTGCTGGTTTGAACGCAATAATAAGTCCGTGTCCTGCCTTCAAGGTCCGCGTCATAAAGCCCCTGTTTCCTCAATGCAAACTCCATCATATACCTTTACCACGCAATAATGTCGTCTGAATTCGTATTTAACAGTCCATTTATGGCAGTTATTTTTAACCCCTGGGAAGAAAAATCGGCATTTAAAACTTCACTGATCCAAATTTGTCCAGATTCACCGATCATAATTCCTTCATAATTGCAAAACATTTCCACACAATCTTCATTTTCAATCGCCGTTAAAAAAGCCTCATTCAGATTGCTGCCAAATCTGTTTGACGCATTCAGAAAATCCTCGCTGTTCTCATATGTTATATCAGATATTGTGATTGGATAGGAGATTTCAGAAGAAATAGCTGACCAATCCTGCATCAAAAACTGCTGCCTGACTTGCGCTGCATACAGCTCTACGTCCGCAGAAGAAATACTTGTTGCAGCCTGATAGTAATTGTTGTCGGTTATCGGGTTATTTTCTTCTGGCTGGGAATAATGATCTGTTTTTTCTTCAATCAAAGAGAAGTCCTGCACAGGCAAATCCGGCTGCTTATTGGAACAGCCGGATATTTGTACACTTAATAAAAGAATGAATAGAATTACTACTGTTTTTGACATAAATGTTGTGACAATAAGAAAAGGTTCGACATTGATAATAATTGATTTTAACTTCATTAAATCTTTCTCCTTTCAGCTTTCTGCAAAAATATATAGGGAACACTTTATTATACCTATATATTTATAAACGCACAAGCAAATTCTTTTGTACAACTTATCCAACAACTTATTTTATGTTTTTCGCAATTTTTATCATTGTGTCAAAATCTAAAGACGATGTTATATAGATACATCCATTTTAGTACTCCAGATAACATAATTTTTATAACCTTCCGACTGCGCTTCAAAAAACTCCCCTTCTAATTATTAATCTGTACATCACTGATTAAGCAATGTTCTCCCTGCTCTCTTTGAAAATTCTCACCCTGTCTGCCAGTGTATCATAACACATTTATCACAATCCAGGCAATAAGAAATCATGTGTTATTTTTCTCCCAAAACGTCCATTGAACCAACGGCTTGAAGCCTATTTTTTCATAAAATATATCCCCGCCGCCAGTCATGTGCGTCGCACCCAAAGGTTTCAGCCTGCGATAATGCTCCGAAAGGGCCGCTGCCGCCAATCCCTTCTTTCGATACTCTGGAATGGTACATAGCGGTTCCATGTAAGCAAGATGGTTTTCCGGCGTCCACCACATCCCTGCATAGCAGACATACTCCCCCGCGCTATTTTCGATGACAACGGCATTCTCCAGATGCATGTGCGGTGCCATTAACATGTAGTATCCCTGTTTGGCATCTCCATTCCAGGGACCTTCATCTTTTTCGTGGTCAAAACCTTTCCAGCAGCATTCCTCTATTTTTTCCACCGAAAGGTTTTCAGACTCCACGAAACGAAAACCGTCCGGCAGTGAATAATGAAGTGGCTGTTCAAAGTCAAATACGCTCTCTGTATAACCAGAAACTTGTTGAAAACCTGCTTTTGCTGCTGCTTCTTTAACTGCATTTTGCCCGCCGAAAATTACAAATCGGAGATGGCCGTCCACACGCGGCATTGATGAAACCGCATATGATACCATCTCACCCGCCAGCTGCTCATAGCCTGGACGCAGGCTGAAATACACATCGTTTACGGGATTTTCGTAAAAGACAAGCCCTGCTATACGTCCATGCTCATCCTCCCAGAGTTTCCAACGGTGTACCAGGGATTTATCCATCCAGTTGCTAGAAAGCGCATACTCCAAAAATGGCGCTGGAACACCGTTTCTCCAATCCTTTTCATAGATATCAACCATAAATTGATATACATCCATAAAATCACATAAAATCCTAAAGTTTCTTGATATTATTTTAGCCATAAATTGTTCCTTCTGATACATCATTATCGTTATTTTATAATAAAATAATCATTTTGATTAAACAAGCAGGAAGAATCATTATAATCAATATTACCACAAAAGGACGCCTGCTTGCACAGGCGCCCGTAGATTAGCCATATATTATGATGCTGGGGTCAAAAGCCCACGAAGTAACCTTGAAAATTTAATATTTTA
>CAJUQZ010000104.1 GCA_910588755.1 uncultured Lachnospiraceae bacterium
GTATCACCCAGCGCGAAAACAGAGACATGATATATGACCAGACAAAGCAGCAGCATGGCCGCCAGCTGCGAGACTGCTGCTGCTGTACTCCAGCATCCCAACTTCTTTCTCTTGCAGTTTTCCTCAACTGGTCCGCCGCGCTTTTTGAAGCGGCACACCAGACACAGGACTCCACGCACCACAAGCGAAACTGCGGAAAAAGCAAACGCCACAATCCACAGAAATGTTATTCCTGCTTCCGCAAGAAACAATGGCAGTGAAGTCTCAATCTGATCCTCATAACCATACACGATTTTGCCCCGCTCCCTGCTGTCATCATAAATCCATAACCGCTTCTCGTTCGCATCCACATTCCCATACGATAAGCTCATTATTTTAAAAGGACCTTTGCGGACTGTACGCGCTGTACGAAATCCTCCAGGTGGTATCTCATTATCATCAGTATATTTTGAGCGCTCATACGCACCAAAGACCAACTCCATCATATCCCTGTTGTAAATCTTCTCGCCAGACTGGTTCGTCATGACTACCACACCAATCTGATTTTCCCGGTCCAGCAGCAGATAGGAAGAACAACCCGCCGTATTTCCGCCATGTCCGACAGTCTGTACGCCAAACGGCACCATCCAGAATCCATGACAGTTCAGCGGTATGTCTGTCTCCCCAAAATACGCGCTTGGTGAAAACAGCTCCTCCCATGTCTCCGTGCGCTCCAGCAATATCGAATCCTCCCGCAGCAGCGCGGCTGCAAACCGCTCGAAATCGTCCAGCGTCGATGTGCACATTCCCGCCGGATACAATGTGATATAATAAAAGCAATCAGGTATCAGCGCACCTTCTGTTGTGTAGCACTGCAGCTCCTCCCTCTTATGCCGCACCCACTCATTGTCTGACAAATCCAGATAGACAGCACTGTGTGTCATCTGCAGCGGTTCAAAAATATTTTCATGTACATATTCGCTATATGACCTGCCGCTGACTTGTTCCACGATGTACCCCGCAAGCGCAACACCCCAGTTAGAATAGGCTGTGACTGTCCCCGGCTCATAGATCTGCGCTGGTTCATGCTTGCGCAACGCCTCCTCCAGACTACTGATATAGTCTGCCTTTCTCACCATCAGATCAACGTATCCCTCCTGAAATCCTGCGTTGTGGTTCATCAGATTCAGCATTGTGATCGGCGTGTCATAAGACAGGTTTGTCAGAAAGCCCTCTGGAAGATACATACGAATATCACTGTCAAGGCTGAGCTTGCCCTGTTCATACAACTGCATTACGCTCACCCAGACCAACAGTTTTGACGTGGAGCCCCACTCGAAAACAGAATCTGATGCCGCCGCGATCTGTTTTTCCACATCGACGTAACCGTAATATTTTTTGAACAATACGTCTGAATTGCCCAAAATAGAAAGTGCCATTCCAGCTGTTGTATCCTGGTGCTTTTCGACATACGCGTCAATCACTTCCTCTAGCTGCCCCTTCGCCACACCAGATGGCAGTATTATATCTTCGGCATACACATTCAGTGGCTGTGCACATGCTGTCACTGCCATTAATATTAGTGTCATCACAGCGATCATGTTATTGCACCATTTATCCGACTTATTTTTTATTTTATTTTTTATCTTATTTTTTATCTTATTTCTTATCTCATTTCTTATCTTATTATTCTTTTTCATGCTTCGTCTTCTCCTTCGTCAATCCGTTCAGGATCATAATACCCCCAATGCAGACGGACACCACAATGATGACAAACAACAGATTTGCATTCAGCACAGCAATGTCGTCCACATGAAATCCGCTGCTTAGATCCAGCCCTGCCAAACCATGTCCGTCATCTGCACCCACTGGTGACAAGAAGAAATTCATCACATCGTTTGCCACACCAATCCATATTCCGCTGATCGCGACGAGAATGCCTGCTTTAATCTGCCCGTTTCCCTTTCCATAACTGATCACAAATACATAAATCCACACAAGCGCAACACAATAAGTCGATATCGTTACCGCCATATACCAGTAAACCACGCCCCCGTGAATGAACAGCCCACACGCGATCAGAAGCAGGTACAGCCATATGGTGTCCCACAGCACCGTCAACGCCACACTGTGCCGCCCCAGCCGTGTTTCCCTGCTAAGCGGTACGATGACAAACGGCGCAAAGATTACAGAAATACCAAGAATACTCCCGCTTGACGCCACAAAAAACCAATCCCCATGTGTGTAAATACAGCAGGTCAGCAACAGCAGCACCAATGACTCCGTCGATGTTACGATAACCCACATCAGCCTTCTCGTCCCGACTATAAACGGAACAACTATAAAGGAAGCGACAAGCAGCATTGCCGTTAGCACGATAAAAAACCAGTCCAGTGCATGACCAACTGCAAGATTACAGATCAGGCACACAAGCACTGGTATCATCAAAATCCCTGCCATCGCTGTACCGATCGTCGTCGCCTTTCTGTTCACACGCTTCTGGTACTTCTGTACCACACTGTCTTTTTCTTTGATGAGTTTCTCCTCCACAGTGCTGTCACCCATGTGTTCTGCTATATTGCGGCAGATTGTACACTCGCTGATATGCTCCTCTACAATCTCCCTACTTCTTCCGCTGCAGATCTTATCCTGATACAATGGCAGCAGATCCTGTATGATATCACAATCATATTTCATAAAAACCTCCATTTCCAGCCCAATTTGACTCCATAAACGACTCAACACCTGTCCGGTCTGTTCTCTCCTGCTTGAATTTGCACTTTGTCAGCTTTCCCCGGCACTGTCCTCAAGCTTTTCTTGCAGCTTCAGCTTTCCACGATGATATGTCACCCTAGCCCAGTTTTCAGTCTTTCCAAACACCATACCGATGTCCCGGAATGACAGCTCGCCAAATACGCGCAGAGAAAAGACTTCTCTGTAAGGCTCTTCTAGTTGATGCAGGGCCATGTGAATCTGCAGGTTTTCCATCCTTGAAAGCACAGAATTTTCGATGTTTGTATGCCCGGAAGCGTCCGATTTTTTGCGATCGCACAAAGCCATGTGCGCTCGCTGGACTTTCCCTGAAACGCACTTTTCATGGCGCGGTAAAACACTTCCTGCGTCATCTCTTCTGACAAGCTGGCATCCTTTATCAGTGTCATGATATACGAGTAAACATCCATATAGTACGTCTGGTATAACTTCTCTATGCAACTGCTGCGCCCAGTTTCCACAATCGAATCACCTCCTTTTAACCCGCTTTGGCTTAACACTTTTGGCATATTTCATTTTTTGTTTCACCAATTAGACGTAAAAAACGAGACTTCGTTACAAAATATTGGAAAAAAATTTTTATTTTTTTATATTTTTCTCTTGCCTCCCCCACCAAAATATGATATCATATTTTTTGTCGTTACGACATACAATATTGAAACTGCCGGTGTGGCGGAATGGCAGACGCAGCAGACTCAAAATCTGCCGGGGGCAACCTCGTGCCGGTTCAAGTCCGGCCACCGGCATTCAAAAAAGCATTTGAAATGACGAAATTTTTCGCGGTTTTAAATGCTTTTTTAGTTCTGTTTTCCAGACACTTTCGTGGTGCATTTCCACTTTTCCATATTCCTTCGTATCATTTTGTTGTCAATCATTAGAAATTGTAGGAAAACAACTGATATAGATTGCGCAGATATTTCTTCGAGGTCAAATTACTAAAGCAATCGTCAAAAAAACGCAGGCGTAACGGGCTACGGCAAGGCTTTTTGATATGCACATTCAGAGAAATAGACAAGTCAAGATGCATCAGTTATGTTTCTACAGTTCCTTATTCCACGAAATAAGTTGACGTCTGTTTTTTTTAATGTTATTCTTTATCTACAGAGATGAAAAAACGACGGTAATCATTTATAGGGGGCTGTCTATTGAAAATACAATATTCCAAACAGGCTGTCAAATTTCTAAGCAGGCAGGATAGCGCAACACAGGGAAGAATCATTCATGCCATAAACAAACTGCCAAATGGCGACGTGGTAAAACTGCAGGGCCGGCCAGGATACAGGCTCCGCGTTGGCAGCTTCCGCATTCTCTTTGACAGGGCCGGAAATGTTATATATATTATGGAAATCGACAATCGCGGGCAGGTTTATAAGTAGGAGGTCGTATATGAGTGCTGTAAAAGAAAGAATATTAGGTGCTGTCACTGTCATGAGTGAAGCCGATGCAGAAAAGGTCTGGAAATTCGTACTAGATAACCTTCCGTCGCGTTCGTGGGAAGATCTTGAGGAGGCCGCGCCAGACGAGTGGGATCTGCAGATGCTTGAGGATATCAAACAAAACCCTGACTGCCATGAATTTGTTTCCCAGGAGGAAGTATTAAAGGAATTGGGATTGTAACCGCGCTGCATAAACTGCCTATAATGCAAAGAGGCGCAGCCCATATAGCCGCACCTCTATTTTCTAACTGTATAGCGCATCAGTGATGAAACAGCCTAATCCCTGTAAAGCACATCGCGATGCCATACTTATTGCAGACCTCGATCACATTGTCGTCCCTGATGGAACCGCCGGGCTGCGCAATGTATTTGACGCCGCTTCTGTGCGCACGCTCCACATTGTCCCCAAACGGGAAAAATGCGTCCGAGCCAAGCGCCACGTCTGTCATCTGGTCAAGCCAAGCGCGCTTTTCCTCCCTTGTGAGCACCTCCGGCTTTTCTGTAAAGAAGTTTTCCCATGTCCCGTCCGCAAGCACATCCATATAATCGTCACTCATGTACACATCAATCGTATTATCCCTGTCGGCGCGTCCGATCTTCTCCTTAAATGGCAGATTCAGCACCTTTGGATTCTGGCGGAGATACCAGTTGTCCGCCTTGTTTCCGGCAAGCCTCGTACAGTGAATCCGCGACTGCTGCCCCGCGCCAATTCCAATCGCCTGTCCGCCCTTCACATAGCACACTGAGTTAGACTGTGTGTACTTCAATGTAATCATGGCAACCGCAAGGTCAGTTCTTGCTGCTTCGGGTATCTCCTTATTTGCCGTCACTACATTGGAAAACAGTGCATCGTCAATCACAAGCTCATTTCTGCCCTGCTCAAATGTAATCCCGTAGACATCTTTTGTCTCGATCGGATTGGGTACATACGCAGGATCTATCTTAATCACTGCATAATTCCCCTTTTTCTTGGCTTTGAGCATCTCAAGTGCTTCCGGCTCATATCCGGGAGCAATGATTCCGTCTGATACCTCGCGCTTAACCAACCGTGCCGTATCGACATCACACACATCAGAAAGTGCGATAAAATCGCCGAACGAAGACATTCTATCCGCCCCTCTCGCCCTTGCATATGCACATGCAAGCGGTGACAGCTCACCCATGTCATCCACCCAGTAAATCCTGCGCTCAACCTCACTTAGGGGAAGTCCCACCGCAGCGCCTGCCGGCGATACATGTTTAAACGAAGTCGCCGCCGGAAGCCCTGTCGCCGCCTTTAACTCCTTCACAAGCTGCCAGCCGTTCAATGCATCAAGAAAATTGATATAGCCGGGTTTGCCGTTAAGTACCTCGATTGGCAGTTCACCGTCCTTCCTGTAGATTCTGGACGGTTTCTGGTTTGGGTTACAGCCATATTTTAATTCTAATTCCTTCATTGTAATCCTCCATTCTTTAATGTGTATTTGAGGACAATTCCTTTTTCCTCGTATTCAATGTCTTTCGCAGCTCCTTTATTCTGGCCCCTAAGTCCTGATCTTCAATCCGCCTCAGTGCGCTTAGATACAGCTGGATGGACTTTACATCATCCTGTTTGGAATAGATATCCTTTAAGATCTGAAAAAGCTCGTCATTTGCAATGACACAGGAAAGCGTATTATATTGATTGCAGATTGATACTACATGCATTGTTTCATACAGAAGCTCCCCAATATACTTTTCATCATCTGCAAATATCTGCTTCTGCTTATTCAGCCAGTAAAACAGCATTACTCTGTTGTTTCGGAGTGCGGCCACAATCGCGGGATTTTTGAATGATTTTGAAAGCAGCAGATTCTTTTCGATTTCCACACCCAATGCAAGAACCTCATCGGCCATCTGGGGGAAATGGGCACTATTCAGGGCATTGCCATCACTCGCCGGGCAAGTCCAACGGATATCAGCCCCCATATCACTCAGTGCTCTTACAACACAAAGTCGGCTCTCATTTACAGCCTCCACAAATGGATTCATGCCGGTTCTAAGCTTCGCGTTGATTAGTTCGGGCTCCTCATTGAGCTTGGCAATAATCACCTCATCTGATATATTTTTGTTCTTAATCATATCACCCAAGGCAAATGCCCTTTTTCTTAATTCCAAATCTTCCATTTCAAAAACCCCGCTTTCTGACCTTAATGTTTGATCATACGTTCTTATTGTATATCTTCGACTCGTATTTTCCTGTCTCGATTTCAATAAATCGAACAAACAGTGATACCTTGTTCTCAGCATTAAGACTGTTCCACACCATATCACCAAAGGCGTTCATGTCATCCGGAATACCAACAAGCTTCGGCTCGCCCTCAAAGCTTGGAAGCGGGTTGCCGTCTCCCATATATGTATGGATCAAATGGCCCTCTCCCGCCACCGGATTGCTGTACGCAAAGGTGTAACGGCTGCAGGCGTCAGGATTTCCGTTGCTGCTTTTGAGGATAGACATTGCATAGTTGTAGCTGCCATTCTCAATGTGCAGAATCCCCGAAATCCTCGGTGTGTAATTTGGCGCGTCCGGCTCAAACTCCCTGGTTCTAAGCGCCTGCTCAAACGTCTGCTGTCTGTCCATCAGCTCATAGATCGTATCTGTCTGGTCGCCATTTGTCACGATTGTCTTGTTGCCAAGCACACGGACTGGCGCATAGATAATCAGACTTGGATCACTAAGCTTGGAAGGATCAAACGCCTGCGTGCGGATGCCGTCCCTCTCCTCCACAAACACCCTATTCCTGCTGTTCTCACTCCTGCCCATGATAAAATAAGCAATCGCAGCCTTTTTTCCGTCTTTTGTCTTGCCGATGACGATTCCCCGGCCCGGGTAGTCATTTCCTTTGAGCTCCTGCTCTAGTGATAGCATCTTCATCTTGTGATTCCTCCTATGTTTTTGATGAAACATGTGATCGTGTATCCTGTACAGATCTGCACAGAAGTGTGCAATCGAGTAAGGAAGATCCCTCTTTCCCTACTCGTGCGCTGGGCACCCGTCAGCCTATGCTGACCTTTTTCCTTTGGGTGCCCATGTGCATAAAAAAACCGTCTGGACGCACTAACATCATGCTGCCCAGGCGGTCGGCTGCCAATTCATACACTCCCCATAGGTTTTCCCTACTTCATATTGCAAAGTACAATACTTTTCCGCCAGTCGTGTATCTATCTTCATCATATATGATTCAGAATTATTTGGCAAGAAAAATTTTTATTTTTATTGCAGCTATTTTATTACAGTTATTTTATCAGAACTGTTGTTCAAAGCATTGATCAAGATTTTTACAATGCTTTTTATTATGGCTTTTTATCATAGCTTTGATCATTTTTTTGCAGCGTTTTTTTATCAGGACTTTTTATCATGGCTTTGAACATTCTTTAACAACACTCTTTAATCAGTCCTTTCGTCAAAGTTCCCATCAATTTATTTCCTGTGATTCCAACTAGTCCAGCTTTTGTATCTCCCGGTTTGCGCAGGAAATCAGGCTGATTGTAAAGCCGCAGAGCCCGGTACACAAAAACATTACCGCCATACCGCTGCCAACGCCGCTCCCCACCACTTTTTCCAGTAGTCCTGCAAATTCGCTGAAATTCCCCATAAAAGGTTCAAACACATAATCCGCCAGATATCCGCCAAGAAGAATTCCAACTGGTATCGTGCTGTACTGAACCGCGTTTCTCACCGCAAACACCCTCCCCTGCATCGCTGCCGGAACCCTTCGGTACAGAATCGCATTCTGATTCGCCATGATAAACGGTATCGGCAAACTCGCAGCAACCGCAGCAAGCGACCACCAGTACACATTTCGTCCCACTGCCATGATTAGATCTCCAAACAGAAAGGACAATGCCGCCGAGACATAGATGGCTGTCGCCTTACGCCTGCTCTCCTTTTTCACGGATACTATGACACCACCGACAATGCCGCCGATTCCCATAAATGCATTCACAGTGCCAAGCGTCATACTGCTCCCACCGCTTCTTGCCAAGATCATTGGTGACAGGATATTCTCATAAGTCAGCCTCGAAAAGAAATTGATTAGCGCCATCGTCAGCATAATATATAGAATCCCTTTTTCTTTCCACAGGAAAACAAAGCCCTGCACAATTCCATCAAACGGGGCGCTGTGTTTCTTTTCCCCTACCTGTTCTGGTATTGTGATAAAAAACAGCAGCACGCTAAATGCCAGCACAAAACTGGCTAGATCGATCAGCAGAATAAGCCAAAGTCCACCAGCTGCAAAGAAAAATGCCGCCAGCATCGGATTAAACACAGTAATCAGATTCTGTGAAAAAGAGTTCATTCCACTGACGTTTGATATTTTATCCACTGGCACAAGCCGCCCTGTTGCCACCGCTGACGCCGGCTGCTGAAAAGCATTCGTCGCACCGACAATCACATTGACAATGTAAATCTGCCAAACCGAAAGCTGCCCCGTCAGCAAAAGTACCAGGACTGCCAGTGAACCAACCGCTGCAATGCTGTCAGCCACCAGCATGATTGTCTTTTTCCGATGCCTGTCTATAAAGCCGCCGACAAACAGACTTAATGCAATGTAGGGCACGTAATTGCAAAAGGACATCAACGACACAGACATCGCTGACTGGCTCTGTCCATACGCCCACAAAACCAGCGCAAATCCTGTCATCGAACTCCCAAGCCCAGATATGCTCTGACTCAGCCACAAAACAATATACTTTCTAAAATTTTTATCTGCTACTTTATTTTCCATTGAATTTTCTCCATTCTATTTTTCGTTCTGTTTTTTCATCTCCTGTTGCTACAGAAACAGTTCATAAAATGTACAAAATCCAATGTCGGACGAATTTCATTTTTCTATCATAATTTAGGAGCCTTAAAGAAATAACATGATAAGATTGCGCAGAATTTTTCTTCGAGAATGCAAGTTACTACGTAACTGGCAAAAATTAGGCGCATAGCGGGCTATGTAACTAATTTTTGTTTGGTGCTATCGGAGGAAAAGGCAAGCAAGATATCAAGTTTTTTTAAGGATCCTTACCTCTGTACAAGCTTCGTCCACTCATCAGACTTTGTACAGAGTATGCTGCTTAGATCAATCACCATATGGCAGAGCATTGTTTTCACCTCCTCATCACACGACTGATTATATTTTTCAATCACACTATTATACAGCCAGAAGCCTCCTCTTGCGCTCGATCATCTCATCAATTTTTTCGATGTAGAGTGTCACGTCCTTCATATTCTCGCTCCGCACGATTTTCCCGTCGGGATATACCCTCTTCGAGATGCTCCCGGCCCCGAGCGCTATGATGGTCTGCACCTCCTCATTGATCAAAATATTGTATATGCCATATTTTCCTTCTCGCGCATAACCGACATTCTCAAAATTCCCGGACATGTTCTTCTGCCGATAGAGATAATACGGCTTCATATCCATCGCATATGCACCCTTTTGCGCAATCTCCATCGTGGCATCTGTGTTGCGCAATGTACTGATGCCGTTTTCTTCAATCCACTGACTAAGCCTTGACGCGCGCTTGACGGCAAGCGAGTGCACAGTCAGACTGTCGGGGTTTAACTTTCTAATCTCATCGATGGTATTTCGCACATCTGCCTCAAGCTCCCCGGGAAGCCCAAGGATAATGTCCATATTAATATTGTCAAATCCCGCCTCACGTGCCATGAAAAAGGCTTCCTTTACCTGGGCGACCGTATGCTGCCTGCCGATATATCTTAATGTCTCGTCTTTCATCGTCTGGGGATTGACCGATATGCGCGTCACACCATGCCTCTTTAGCACATCGAGCTTTTCCCGCGTGATGCTGTCCGCGCGCCCCGCCTCCACAGTCAGCTCCTTCACCTGGATGAAATCAAACCTGTCGTGTATGCGCTGCAGCAGCATATCCAAATCCCCTGCGTCCAGTGTGGTGGGCGTACCCCCGCCGATATAGATGGTATCCAAAATCTGGTCGCGGCAGGTTTCAGCGACAAAATCAATCTCTCGGAAAAGCGCCTCCAGGTATGCCGAAACACGCTTGCGCCACATCGCGATGGGATACGATGTAAATGAACAATACAGACATGTTGTGGGACAGAACGGAATGCCAATATACAGGCTATAACCGTCTACATAGTGGATGCTATCTAGAAGCTGTCTCTCCCGTTTAGAAATATCAAGGCTTAGCCGCGCCTTTTCGTCGCTCACCGCATGCGCCGATTTCATCTGTGCGATAATGGCATCATCAGAAAGCCCCTCTGCCAACATGGCCATCGTCAGCTTGGTCGGTCTGATACCCGTAAGATTCCCCCACGGAAGCGTCCTGCCTGTATAATCACACAGATCATGATACAGGGCCAGCTTGCTCGCCTTTTTTATGACATCTGTGTCATTTTTATAGGCATGCACGTACTCTTTTCTGTCATCAATGGCAAGCACCAGTTCCATTCTGTCATCCAGGATACGCATGATGACATGGCTGCCGCAATCCTCCCCATTGGCCGGCTCACACTCACCATACACCCGCACATCATGCTCAGGATAAAATGACTTAAGCAGCGCATGGATATCATACTGATAATTTTCTCTATTCGTGTAAACATGAATCATATTATTCATCTCCTGTTTCATAGGACCTGCTGCAGCTATGCAGCTGTCTTGCAGCATTTTCCTACATCACATGCAAGTCTTCAAAAACAAGCATCATATGTTGACCGTCTGTTTTTCTAAGTATAAATCTTCCCGTCAGATCACTTTGCACACCATTTAAAGGCACATCATACCAAATCTCTGCGATATCATTTCCCTTAAACCACTTGAAATCATAATGAATCTCGATACTGTCCAGTATTTTTTCCGAATCCGCCATATCCTTCAGGGAAGTAATTTTATAGAGACAGCCAAAATCCGCAAGCACATCTTCCTTTGTTCTTCCCGCCAGTCCATATCCGTACACTACGGATTCCAAAAGCGATGGAGTCCATACGTTATCTTCATATAAATGCATCGTATCATAGGGAATCAGTTCCAAAGCTGCCGCATACTGTTCCTGTGCCATCAGTTCTGTCCATTCTGCCAGCACAGCTTTTATCTCGGCATCACTTGCATTTACAGACAACATCCGCATTGATATTTCCTCCCCCTCTCCTGGCATTTTCTTTGTCGCATTCCAATCCAAAAATATTGAACAATCCATGCCTGGAACAGGCGCTGCCTATCCCAGGCATGGATTGTACTTTCTCTCATATCCGACCGTCGTCGCGTCCCCGTGCCCCGAGTAGAGCTTCACGTCATCAGGAAGTGTCATGATCCGCTCACGGATTGAATCCCCCAGCTGTCTCATGGAGCCTGAATAAAAATCCGTCCTTCCGACAGAGCCGTTGAAAATGGTGTCCCCGCAGAACATCGTCTGGTCCTCGGCGATATAAAAACAGCAGCTGCCCTTTGTGTGTCCAGGCGTATGGCGCACCTCGAATGTAACCCCCGCCATGAGAAAGGTCTGCCTGTCGCGAAAATATTCGTCCGCCTCAAAGCCGTACGCCTTACCAAACCAGCCGGACAGATTCTTCTCCGGATCCTTTAGGATTTCCGCCTCGTCCTCATAGGCATAGATTTTCGCACCGCTTAATTCTTTTAATTTCATGGCGCCGCCCGTGTGATCCCCGTGGCCATGTGTCAGCAGTATGCCCGCAATCTTATCAAATCCAAGGCTTTTCACATCGTCATACACGATTTCCCCGTTATCGCCAGGATCAATAATAACGATCTCGTCAGCCCCCTCCCGGTATACATAGTAGCAATTTGTCTGGCAGGCACTAAGTACCCTTCTCTTTACTTTTAAATCTGCCATCAGCCTGTCGTCCTTTCAATATCAATCACATTCTTTATCATCTTTAATTTGTCAACAATCATCTGGAGCTCCTCCCGGCAGCCAATCTCAAAGGTCATGCCGATCGTAGCGATATCCTGCTTATTCGTACGTGTGTTCACAGAGCGAATATCAATATTTTTCTCCGAGAGTGCCTTAGTGATATCTGCAAGCAGGCCATGCCTGTTCTGCGCATAAATCACAATCTCTGTCAGATACTTTTCATTGCGCTCCGTTGCGGCCTCTGGCTCCCACTCTGCGTCAATCAGTCTTGAGCGGTCCAGATCAGACAGACTCATAATATTGATGCAGTCCGTCCTGTGTATGGAAACACCCCGTCCGCGTGTGACGAAGCCAACAATCTCATCGCCCGGAACCGGCGCGCAACAGCGGGAAAAGCGCACTGCCACATCATGAATTCCCTTCACTGTAATGCCTGTCTTGCTCCTGGGCTTCATCTGCCTGTTTGCACTGTTTTCCTGTATCGCCGCCAGAAGCTCCTCGTCCGTCTCGTCCTTCTTGTGCGCCTTGGCGTATAACTCCTGCATACGGTTAATAACCTGCCCTTCTTTGAGGGCGCCGTGGCCAATCGCCGCAAGCACCGCGTCCCAGTCATTGAAACCGTACTTGTGCATCACAGCCTTCTGGAATTCGGCCTTCAGGATTTCGATAATATTGATATTTTTAGACTTGCAATAATTCTGGAGAAGTTCCCTTCCCTTGATTATGTTCTCCTCCTTGAACTCACTCTTAAACCATTGGGAAATTTTGTTCTTCGCCTGTGCCGATTTTACGATATTCAACCAGTCGCGACTTGGCCCTTTCGAGTTTTGGGAAGTCATAATCTCAATGCAGTCACCATTGTTGATCTGGTAGTCAATTGTGACAAGCTTGCCATTTACCCTTGCGCCGATCATCTTATTACCAACCGCGCTGTGTACGCTGTAGGCAAAGTCGATCGGGGTGGAGCCCGCTGGAAGATTCTTGACATCACCCGCCGGTGTAAAACAGTAGACATGGTCAGAAAAGAGGTCCAGATCGCTCTTTAAAAGCTTCATAAACTCTTTGTTGTCCGACATATCCTGCTGCCACTCGAGAATCTGGCTAAGCCAGGTCAGCTTCTCATCCTCGCCGCCTCGGGACACCTTTCCATCGCTTGCCTCCTTGTATTTCCAATGCGCCGCAATACCGTATTCCGCAACCCTGTGCATCTCAAAGGTCCTGATTTGGATTTCAAACGGCGTACCCGTGGAACCGATCAGCGTCGTGTGGAGAGACTGGTACATATTGGCTTTTGGCATGGAGATGTAATCCTTGAACCTGCCAGGCATCGGCTTATACATCTCGTGAATCACACCGAGTGCAGCATAGCAGTCCTTGACCGAATCAACGATAATGCGCACCGCAAACAGGTCATAAATCTGGTCGATCGTCTTTCCCTGGTTTTTCATCTTTTTATATATACTAAAGAAATGCTTTACCCGCCCGTCAATCTGGGCATCAATCCCGGCATCGCTGATGTGCTCTGTCACCTCATCCACAATGTCCTGCACATACTTTTCGCGCACATCCTTCCTGAGGGCAATCTTTTCCACCAGATCATAATATGCCTCCGGCTCCAGGTATTTCAAGGAGAGGTCATCAAGCTCAATCTTGATCTTGGAAATGCCAAGACGCTCCGCTAACGGCGAATAAATATCCAGTGTCTCCCGTGCAATGCGCTTTTGGCTCTCAGGCGACTTGTATTTCAATGTCCGCATGTTGTGGAGACGGTCCGCGAGCTTTATCAGGATCACCCGAATATCCTTCGCCATCGCAAGAAACATTTTTCGCAGATTCTCCGCCTGCAGCTCCTCGCGGCTTGTCAATCGGTCGGGCGTTGCCTCCCCTGTGTACTGCAACTGTTCTAGCTTGGTGACGCCATCGACAAGAAGCTCCACATCTGGGCCAAACTGCTCCTTGAGCTCCTCGTTGGTCATTATCGTATCCTCGACGACATCGTGCAAAAGCCCCGCGATAATTGTCTCCTTATCAAGCTCCAAATCCGCAAGTATGATAGACACACACAACGGATGAATGATATAGGGCTCACCTGATTTTCTCACCTGGTCCTTATGAGCCTCACAGGCCGTCGCATACGCCTTGTCAATCATCGAGATATCGTCAGACGGATGGTATTTGTGCACACGGCGGATAAGCCCCTGATACAACTCATCGGGGCTCTGAAATTCCTTGATATATTCAATTTTTCGTTCGTCAGTCCTTCTCGGTCTTGCCTTGCTTCCTTTTATGATCAGGGAATCCTCATATTCTCCTGTTCTTGTCTGCTTCTCATCTGTCACTTCGCATCACCAGCCATATCCATATTATTGTCAAATGAAAATTCTCCGGTTTTTCCCTATTTTCCCTCGTAAACGATCGCTGAGTCAAGCCTGTAACCGGCAATCTTTTCCCGGCCTTTTAAACCGGCAAGCTCCATCAGAACAACCACCCCCACTACTTCGCCACCATTCGATGAGCTTAATCATCGCCTGCGTAGTGCCACCTGTAGCGATCAGGTCATCTACCACAAGAACCCTCTGTCCTGGCTGAATGGAATCCTTGTGCATCTCTATGGTCGCCTTTCCATACTCTAGGTCATAATCGATGGAAACTGTCTCGCGCGGAAGCTTTCCTTTCTTTCTGATCAGGACAAAAGGCTTATGACTATTATATGCGATGGGTGTGCCAAAAATAAATCCTCTAGACTCGGCCCCTGCAACAACGTCATACTCAAGGTCCTTCACCAACTCCTGCATGGTGTCGATGGCAAGGTGCAGACCATCCGCGTCCTGCAGGACGCTTGTCACATCGCGGAATATGATACCCGGCTCCGGGAAATCAGGAATTGCTCTTACGTATTCTTCCAATTTTTTCATATTGTATTCTTCAATCCTTTCCTTATTACTGAAATTATTACAATTGAACGAGCTAAATTAACTCGTTGTGCTAGTTTAATTCCAAAAGTCACATCAATATATTGCACTTTCTATTCGAGGAAATACTAAATATAGATTTTGTAACTATTATTAAACTATATTATTCATTCATGTCGAACAAAGGCTATCATCACATTATAACTCAAACAACCTAAAATTTGAGTTATAAACATATTATTACCATATTTAATCAATATATGGTGCTTAAATTCAAAAGCATACAATATATTGATTGTGACCCAACAAATTAACTAGCACAACGAGTTAAATTATATTGAGAATATTTTATTAAATGTATATATATGATGCTGGGGTCAAAAGGGTATTTTAGAAAAATGAATTGTGCAATTTCAACAAAATAACCATTGAAAATGTTGATTGGAATAGGTTTTCAATTCATTTGTTATGCAATTACACAACAACTATTCTTTGAATTGACCTTTTGACCCCAGCATCATAT
>CAJUQZ010000105.1 GCA_910588755.1 uncultured Lachnospiraceae bacterium
CGGATTCATGATGAGGCTGTCTTAAAAAGAAATATCTATGATATCGAACACAACAAAAAGCTGCAGGGTTTTGCAAAGTTTTACCGTATCATTTCTGTTGCTTTTGTGTTCACATTGATAGCGATTCTGCTATATATCGTGTCGTATCTACCGCCTGTTGGAAACGCGGCCAACCCGGACAACAATGAGGTTGCGAGAAAATACATTGAGGATGGCATGAGGGACACTGGGGCAGTTAATATTGTGACGGGTATGATTCTGGATTACAGAGCCTTTGACACGCTTGGCGAGTCGAACGTACTCTTTATCGCTACTTGTACGGTGCTGATTCTGTTGCGCGCGGATAACCGGTCAAAGAAGAAGGAGGAAGAGGAAAACGACCGCCTCTATGAGCCGAAGAATGATATTATTTTGCAGAAGGTCGCTTTTTTCCTGGTGCCGATGATTATTATTTTCGGGATCTATGTGATCTTAAATGGGCATCTTTCCCCAGGCGGCGGTTTTTCCGGTGGCGCGATAATCGGCTCGGGGCTGATTTTGTATGTCAATGCTTTTGGCTTTAAGAAGATTGAGCGCTTCTTTACACAGAAGACATACAAGTGGATCTGCTTCGTGGCCCTGTTGTTTTACTGTCTGGCAAAGACGTATTCCTTCTACTGTGGAGCGCACCATCTCGAGACGGGAATCCCGCTTGGCACGCCGGGAGATATCTTAAGCTCAGGGCTAATTCTGCCGTTAAATATCTGTGTTGGCATGGTGGTTGCGTGTACGATGTATGCATTTTACGCGATATTTCGCAAGGGCGGATTCTGATACTGCGCAGTCATGGGCTGTGGCTGCGCGATACTTTCGGCAGAGGACGTTTGCCGTGGGTATTACATTAGAAAGGAAAGATATAGAAAAAGGGGGTTTTCGGCAGATGGGTGGAAATTTGCTTGCAAATTACGGGGAAGCTGTCGCCATGATTCTGTTTGGCATTGGGTTTTCGAATTTGCTTTTGCAGAAAAATCTGATCAAGAAAATTATCGGTCTGAATATTATGGATACGGCGACGTATCTCTTTCTTGCGGAAAAAGGGTTTATAGCGGGGAGAATGGCACCGATTGTGGTGGACAATATCACGAGTGTGGAGGCGTATATCAATCCGGTGCCAAGCGGGCTTGTGCTGACGGGCATCGTGGTTTCGGTGTCTGTGACGGCGCTGATGCTCTCGCTCACCATCCGGCTCTACAGAAGGTATCACACACTGGATATGGATGAGATTTCGGCTATGATGAAAAAGGAGGAGCAGTGATGGTTTTTGTACAGAATTTTCCCTTTTTCAGTATCCTGTTGTCGCTTGGGTCGGGTGTGCTGACGTCGATTATGAACAAAAGGGTCGCGCGCCTGTGGAATACCTTTATTCTCGTGGTAATCACGGTGCTGTCCGCTGTGCTCTTTGTGTATATGCTGCGTGTGGGAGAGCCCTATACGTTTATGATGGGGCATTTTCCGGCGCCGTGGGGAAATGAGATCAGGGCGGGGGTACTCGAGGCGGGTATGGCGCTCTTTTTCTGTCTGGTTATGCTGTTTTCTCTGAAGGGCGGACAGGAGCATATTGACGCGGAGATTGAGGACACGAAGGTCAATCTCTATTACATCATGATTAACCTGCTGTTAAGCTCCCTGCTTGCACTGATCTATACAAATGACCTTTTTACGGCGTACGTGTTTGTGGAGATTAACACAATCAGCGCATGTGGCCTGATTATGATTACCCAGAGCGGGCGCACAATTGAGGCGGCGACACGCTATATGATCATGGCGTCTTTGGGGTCTGGTCTGCTGCTCATGGGACTTTGTATACTGTATGATATCACGGGGCATCTGCTGATGAGTAATATCAAGGACAGCATCGCATATGTCTATGCGCAGGGGACGTACAATATCCCGCTGATTGCGTCGATTGGTATGGTGGTGGTGGGCCTTGCCATCAAGAGTGCACTCTATCCGTTTCACACATGGCTGCCGGACGCGTATGGGTACTCGACGGCATCAAGTGCGGCGATTCTGTCGAGCCTTGTGTCAAAGGGGTATATTTTTCTGCTGATCAAGATTTTTTTCCGGGTTGTAGGCTTTGATATCATCGTGGACTCAAAGATTGTCAATATTTTGTTTGTTTTTGGGCTTTGTGGCATGATTATGGGCTCTGTCAACGCGATTCTGGAAAATGATATCCGCCGCATGATCGCCTTTTCGTCAGTTGCCCAGATCGGGTATGTTTATATGGGGCTTGGGCTGGGGACGACGATTGGTATTGTGGCGAGTATCTTTCATATCCTGTCGCATGCCTCCACGAAGTCGCTTCTGTTTATCGCAGGCGTGGGGCTGACGGACGCGTCGGGCGGCAGCAAACGGTTTGACGACCTGACAGGCAGCGGCTACCGCAACCCGGCGGCGGGTGTGGCGTTTACCATCGGCGCGTGTTCAATGGTTGGTATCCCACTGTTTTCCGGGTTTATCAGCAAGGTGCAGTTTGCGGAGGCGGCGGTGCAGAACAGCCTGGCAAAGATGCTGCCAACGTTGATCTGTCTAGCGGTCAGCACGGTGCTCAACGCGATTTACTTTATGAAGACAGTAATCCGGCTCTATACGCCAATAAGCAGAAGGACGAAGAATACGCAGGCTGGTGAGGCGGCGGTGGTCAGTCTGCGGGAGCATCCGCTGTACAATATCACACTAGTGTGTATGGTAATACTAAATGTCATACTGGGCTGCTGTTCTCAGCCGATTGTTGACTGGATCACAAGTGGTCTGGCGATGTTTGGATAGTATGGGAAAGGAGGGATTGTATCATGAACTATATGATTTTAGCTGCAATTATCCTGCCTATCCTTGCAGGAGGTGGGCTGCTGCTTGCGCCGGAGCGTGTGTTTGCAGACAGGCCGGGCCTTTTAAAAGTGACAGGAGTGTCATTTGTTGTGAGTGCGCTTCTGGCTGTGGGTGTGATTGCCGGTGTGGGCGGCAGCAGTCTGATGCTTTTTCAGCTTGTGGACGGGATACCAGTGTACTTTGCGGTTGACAGCCTAGGGCGGGCTTTTGCTGGTATTGTGGTTCTGGTATTTCTGGTGGCAGGATTTTTTTCCTTTGTGTATATGTCGCATGAGAAGAATGAGAGGCGGTATTATGCTTTTTACCAGATTACGTTTGGCGTGCTGATGGGGCTTTGTTTTTCGGGAAACCTTGTGACTATGTATCTGTTTTATGAGCTTATGACGCTTGCGTCAGTGCCCTTGGTGATTCATCAGGGCTCGCGTGAGGCTGTCATGGCGGGGCTCAAATATCTGTTTTATTCCTTTTGCGGTGCGTACATGGCGCTCTTTGGGATTTATTTCCTGTATCAGTACGCAATTTGCGCCGGGGTGCGGGAGCCGTGGCATGACTTTTATATAAGCGCGGGTGTTGTTGGTTTCGTGCCGGGCGGTGCGTTTAACATGGACGCTGTTGTCCAGTCAGGAAATACGGGATTATGTCTTGTCGCGGTGTTTCTTATGATTGCGGGCTTTGGCGTGAAGGCAGGCTGCTTTCCGCTTCATGCGTGGCTTCCGGCTGCGCATCCTGTGGCGCCGGCGCCGGCCTCTGCCTTTTTGTCCGGCATCATTGTAAAGGGCGGTGTCCTTGCCATCATCAGGACAGTGTACTACTGTGTCGGGCCTGATTTTCTGCGCGGGACATGGGTGCAGACGGCGTGGGCAGTTCTTGCGATTGTGACGCTTTTGATGGGCTCGACTCTCGCGTTTAAGGAAAAGGTATTGAAGAAACGGTTTGCGTATTCAACAGTTTCCAATCTGTCCTATATATTATTAGGATTGTCTATGATGAATGCATCTGCGTTTACGGGAAGCATTCTGCATGTGATCTTTCATGCGGTCATTAAGAGCGGTCTGTTTCTGACAGCGGGGGCGCTGATCTTTCTGACGGGAAGGACGAAAGTCAACGATTTTATGGGTCTTGGCAAAAGGATGCCTATACTTTTCTGGTCATATACGATTGTGTCCCTAGGGCTGATCGGGATACCACCCACTAGCGGCGTCATCAGTAAATGGTATCTGGCAGTGGGCTGTCTTGAGAGCGGCCTTGCGGGACTTTCGTGGATTGGGCCCGTGGCGCTGCTTGTGTCAGCACTTCTGACAGCAGGTTATTTGCTTCCGCTTAGTATCCGCGGTTTTCTGATGGAGCCGGACTACAATGCGGTGCGCAGTGATTACAGGGAGCCAAAGCCTTTGATGCTGGTGCCGGTAGCAGTTCTTGCGGTGTTGACACTCGCGCTGGGAATTATTCCAGCGCCACTGATCGGGTTTGTGCAAAACAGCATTGCCGCTGCGTTATTTTAGGGAGGTATGTCATATGGTTTTAGGTCTGATGCTTGCTGTGATACTGCTTCCCTTTGTGGGTGGTTTGCTGTTACAGTTTCTGAAATTTAAGGATAAGCGGCAGAAGCAGTGCTATATTTTTTCCTATGTGCTGATGAATACGCTGCTGACATATTTGTTGTTGTGGCAGGGTTCCATGGAGCTGATTCGGGTGATTAATTTTGCCGGTGCCAAGCTTGATTTTTCCCTCAAGCTAGACGGGATGGGCATGGTTTTTGCGGGGCTTGTGTCAACGCTCTGGCCGCTTGCGACGCTGTATTCGTTTCCGTATATGGAGCATGAGCACAATGGGCGTGTTCATGAAAATATATTTTATCTGTTTTATACGGCGACGTATGGCGTGACGCTTGGTATCGCGATGTCCGGGAATATGCTGACAATGTATTGCTTTTATGAGCTGCTGACACTGGTGACGGTTCCGCTTGTGATGCACACGCTTACCAGGGAGGCGGTGCTTGCAAGCCGCAAATATTTTTACTATTCGCTTGGTGGCGCGGCATTTGCCTTTATCGGTCTGATCTTTTTGGTGGTGTATGGAGACAGCTTGGCTTTTTCATACGGCGGTGTGCTGAATCTGACGCAGGCAGGCGGTGAGAAGGATCTGCTGTTGTTTGTATATGTGCTGGCATTTCTGGGGTTTGGCGTCAAGGCGGCGGTCTGTCCATTTAACTCATGGCTTCCACAGGCGGGTGTTGCGCCGACACCAGTCACGGCGCTGCTGCACGCGGTCGCAGTCGTCAAGTCGGGTGCTTTTGCAATCATGCGCCTGACATATTATAGTTTTGGCACGGATTTTTTGCGGGGGACGTGGGCGCAGTATTTGCTTCTGTGCATCGTTATTTTCACGATTGTCTACGGGTGCAGCATGGCGGTGAAGGAGACACACATCAAACGCCGACTTGCGTTCTCGACGATATCTAATCTGTCGTATATCCTGTTTGGCGTCCTTGTCATGACACCGCTTGGCCTGGCGGGTGCGCTGTGCCACATGGTTTTTCACGGCGTGATGAAGATTTGCTCTTTCTTCTGTGCCGGGGCGATGATTACGCAGGCGCATGTAAATTATGTCCATGAGCTTGACGGAATGGCAAAGAAAATGCCAAGGATTTTTGCGATTTTTACCATTTCTTCATTTGCGCTGATGGGTGTGCCGGGGCTGTGCGGCTTTGTGTCAAAGTGGCATCTTGCAAAGGCTGCCTTTGCAAGCGGGAACCTGCTGGCGTTCGTGGGTGTGGGAGGCTTGCTGGTCTCGGCACTCCTGACAGCAATCTATATGCTAAGCATTGTGGTCAGGGCGTATTTTCCGGGAAACGATTTCGATTATGGCAGGCTTGCCGACGATATCTGCGATCCAGACTGGAGAATGCTTTTGCCGCTGGTTTTGTTTGTGGTCCTGATGGTGGTGTTTGGTGTGTTCAATGCGTCGGTGGTGGATTTCTTCCGCGCCGTGGCATTTGGACAGATATAGAAGGGAGGGAAGCCTGGTTATGAGGGATGGCTTTTGGACAGTGATCTTTCCTTTTGTGATGTGCTTCTGGGTATGGTTTGTGTCGCGGGTGAAGAAGAAGGACAAAAAGAAGTTGTGCGCATGGATTCTACTTCTTGCTAGTGCAGTGGAGTTTGTTGTGGCACTTGGCATGGTGCTGTGCGACTTAAGAGGATTTGCGATGGAGGCGACGGAGGTTCCCGGAGTGGGAGGGCTTGGGCTTCATTTCATGTACTCGGGTTTTCGGGGGATCCTTGGTGTGTTGACAGCCTTTGCCTGGCTTGTGACTTCGCTGTTCTCATTCGATTATATGAAAAGTGACACAAATGTCATAAAATATGATGTTTTCAATCTGCTGACGCTAGGTGCGACGATGGGGATATTCTATGCGGCTGACCTGTTTACGCTGTTCTTTTTCTTTGAGATCATGTCCTTTACTTCGTTTGTGTGGGTGGCCCACAGAAGGACGAGAGAGGCATTATATGCGTCAGGGACATACCTTGGAGTCGCCATTGCGGGCGGTATGGCGATACTGATGGGACTCTTTATCGTGTACCACCAGCTAGGGACACTCTCGTTTGACAGGATCAGTGACTGTGTCATGGCAGGTATGGACGGCGTTAGTCTCACATGGTTGTTTGCGGCGGCTGGCTGTATGTTTGTGGGTTTTGGCGCGAAGGCAGGTGCATTTCCGGTGCATGTATGGCTGCCGCAGTCCTACACGGAGGCACCCGCGCCTGCGACGGCACTCCTGTCAGCGATTTTAAGCAAAACGGGTATCTTTGGCATCATGCTGGTGACGCTGGATGTGCTCCCGATGCAGGGTAGATGGGGGGTTTTCCTGCTGCTTGTGGGCGTGGTCACGATGGTGCTTGGCGGGATCCGTGGTGTGACGAGCAGCAATTTCAAGACGACGCTTGCGTATTCGTCCATGTCACAGATAGGCTTCATACTGACAGGCGTGGGTATGCAGTCACTGCTTGCGGAGTACCTAGCAGGGACGATCGGAACGGCCGGACTGACACTGACGGCCGGTGCTGGGTATATGGATAGCGAGGCTGTCACGGAGATTACGAAGGTGTTTGGTATGGCGGTCAATGGCACATACCTCCATATGCTGAATCATTCACTGGTAAAATTGGTGCTGTTTATGGTTGCCGGCGTGATTTTTGTGCAGGTGGGAAGTTATGAGCTCAACCAGGTGCGCGGCTTTGGCCGAAGGAAACCATTTCTGCTGGTGGTGTTTGTGCTTGCGGCGGCTGGTGTAGGTGGGATACCGTTTCTGAACGGGTATGTGAGCAAGACACTTCTGCATGAGAGCATTGCCGAGTATGCTCGCTGGCTGGAGCTTAGGGAGTATGTGTCTGTAGTGTCTAGCATTGAACCGGTCATATCGGCGAGTGCTAAGATGATGCAGCTAGTCGAGGCGTTGTTTTTGTTTTCGGGCGGACTGACAGTCGCCTATATGACAAAGCTCTTTGTAGTGCTTTTCGTAGAGAAAAACAGTGATAAAAAGGTTCAGGAGACGTATGACGCAAAGAAGGATTACGCATCAATGGTGGAAAAGTTTGCGATCGGAGTCTGTGCGTTGCCGATTCCCTTCATTGGCATGCTGCCCAATCTGGTAGCAAAGCCACTAGCCGAGTATGGGCTTGTGCGGTTCGGACTAAGCGGGCTGTTGGCGCATCATCAGGAGAATGTCCATTATTATTCGCTGAAAAATCTGTCGGGTGCGCTGATTTCCATAGTGACCGGCGTGCTGGTTTATCTGATTGTAGTTCGGATTATGATATTGCGCCGTGTTTTAGCCCAAAATAAGGAGAAGGGTTACCGCGATATTTTCCCATCGTGGCTCAATATGGAAAAATATGTGTACAGGGCGGTGTTTTACACGGCAATACCGTTTATTTTGGGGATTTTTTCCCGAATTCTGGACAGCATTGTGGATACGGTTGTTGTTATTTTGCGAAAGACGGTGTACAGTGATCGAGCGTTGCCCTATGAGCTGCCCGAGGGAAACCGCGTGACGCACCGCATCGGCTGTACGATGGAGCGCGTGCGGCTGCTCTATTATGCGATGATGCGCAAGGAGGGCTATGTGCCAAAAAATTATACACATAAGCTTGCGATGAAGAAGACGGATCTTTTTGAAAATCTGCGCATTATTGAAAATAGCCTGTCGTTTGGTCTGTTTATGTTTTGCGTGGGGTTGGGGTTAACGATGATTTATTTGTTAGTGGTGAATTAAGGAATAAAGGAGGACGAGGTATGCTGGAAAATTGGATTAAACCGCAAAGACCTGAGGAGTCGGAGCTCGACGAGCGCTTAAAGGCAGCAAACGAGAAACTTTTTAGACAGCAGATGATGATTAAGGAGCGCGGACTGCCAGTGCTGGTGCTGTTTGAGGGCTGGGGGACAGCGGGGAAGGGAAGTGTGCTGGGAAAGGTGATCCGCAATATCGACCCGCGCTTTTTCAAGGTGGCGGCAATGGATGTGCCCACGCAGGAGGAGCAAAGGAAGCCGTTTCTCTACCGCTATTTTGTCAAGCTTCCCGAGGCTGGAAAGTTTATGTTTCTGGATTCCGGCTGGATGGACGAGGTGACAGGCGCTTGTCTGGACGGGACGCTAAAGGAGAAGGCTTACAAGAAAAAGGTTGAGAGTGTCAAAAGGTTTGAGCGTCAGCTGACCGACAATGGGTATCTGGTGATGAAGTTCTTCTTCCAGATCAGCCAGAAGGAACAGAGAAAGCGGATTGACGCGCTCAAATCCGACAAGAATACCAGCTGGCGTGTGGGTGAGAAGGACAGCTGGCAGAACAAGCATTATGACAAATGTCTTGGGGTGTTTGACCGTTATCTCAATGATACGAATGCGCCTGCGGACCCGTGGTACATCATCGATGCAAAGAGCCGAAAATGGGCCCAGCTTCAGGTATTGGAGACGCTGGTCTGTGGGATTGACACCGCGTTGAAAAACAGTGCGATGGCGGTGCCACTGCTGCAGAATGTATTTCCGCTGGAAAAGATACCAAGGCTTGATGAGATTGACTTGGACAAGGCAGTCACACAAGAAGAGTACCGTACGGAGCTGGACAGATTGCAGGAGCGGCTGGGGCAGCTCCACAACAAGCTGTACCGCAAAAAGGTGCCTGTCATCATCGCGTATGAGGGTTGGGACGCGGCTGGGAAGGGCGGCAATATCAAGCGGATCACGGAGGCGCTCGATCCAAGGGGGTTTGAGGTGCACCCGATCGCCAGCCCGGAACCGCATGAGAAGGCAAGACATTACCTTTGGCGTTTCTGGAATCGCCTGCCAAAGACTGGTCATATTGCGGTTTTTGACAGGACGTGGTATGGAAGGGTTATGGTCGAGCGTCTGGAAGGATTCTGCCGGGAAAACGACTGGCAGCGAGCCTACAATGAGATCAACGAGTTTGAGCGGGAGCTTGCAGACTGGGGTGCTGTCATCATCAAATTCTGGGTGCAGATTGACAAGGATACACAGCTGGCCCGTTTTAACGAGCGTCAGAATACACCGGCAAAGCAGTGGAAGATCACGGAGGAGGACTGGCGCAACCGCGAGAAGTGGGATCTGTACGAGGATGCGGTAAACGAGATGCTGCAAAAGACCAATACCACCTATGCGCCGTGGCATATTCTGGAATCCAACGACAAGCGATATGCGCGCTTAAAGGCGCTTGCAATCGTGATTGAGGCGATAGAGAAGGCGCTGGATTAAATCAATTTTATTTGATGGTTTACGCACACGGGCACCCAAAGGAAATATGTCAGCAAGAGCTGACAGGTGCCCAGTGCGCAAGTTAGAGAAAATGTTCTTCCCTACTCGATTTATCTTTGGTTTAATTGGGCTGTCAGGGAAGCAAGCTGCTTTTTCAATGCGGCAAGTTCAAGGTCCTTCTGTGCAATTTCATTCTCTTTTTGAGCAAGTGCACTGTCTTTTTCAGCAAGCATGTTTTTATACGTCAGCATAATGCGTTCACCGTCTTCCCGGGCTTCGCACCAGTAGCGGACTGCGTCGTCCTGATTGAGTCTGAAGATTGTCTCACAGGTTTCATCTAGCATGTCAGTGTCTATATTGCTGTTTTCAGCAAGCATTTTTAATTCCTCCCATGTTTTTGCCCTGAAAAGTTTTGCCCAGTAATCAAGTCTGTAGGCTTTGTCTTCATCTGTCGCGAGCTGTATTTGATTTAAGTCTAACACATGGAGGGTAAATCTGTCATCATATATATACTTTTTTGTCACATTCATTAACTTGTTGGTGGCATAGAACTCAGGATATTCGGGGAATGGGGTAAAGTCAAGTATACCGATGTGGTACGCTGGTTTTATTGTTCTGTAATCATTGCCTTTGTCAGGATTGTCGAAGGCTCTACAGAGATAGAGGAGAGAGCGGTCGTTCCAGAAATCCTGGTGCAGTACCTGCATTTCGATGTTGAGAATCATCGCGTTGTTGAGCATGAGCTTGAGATCAAGTACGAAAGCTCTGTCATCGATTGCTTTTCCAAGTTCGATCGGATTGAGAATGATGACAGATTTTATCTCGCAACGCTGCAAATGGAGCAGTGAGCAGATGAGTCCTGTCAGGACTTTTTTATTTTCCTGCAAGACAGCGCGGAACATATAGTCGTTTGTCATGGTGTAGTCAATTTTGCCTGTCGCGTCTTTGTAAGATTTTGATGGTGTCATGTTCATTGGAATTGTGTTGTCCTTTCTAAATTCATCTGCGCAAATGTTATCACATACCCTATCAGAATAGAGTCCTGCTGTCAAATTGAAGTGTCAAAATTTGCTTGAAATGTCAAAAATAGCACGATAGGTTTCAGAATAAATTCAGAAAAAAAGAAATATGACTTGACATATATAGACAATCGATATATACTGTGAATGTGTTATATAGATAATCTATATAACATTTGATTACGGAACTGTTCAGAAATTACTTATAACAAATAATTATCATAAGTAATTTCTGAACAGTTCTTAAGGACAAAAAAGATATGAGGAAAGGAATGGTTTATTATGGCAATTGACAAGTCACTGATTTCTGGAAGCACCTCCATGCTGATCCTGCGTCTTCTGGAGGATAAGGACATGTATGGCTATGAGATGATCGAGACGCTTGAGGCAAGGTCAAACAATGTGTTTACGTTAAAGGCAGGGACATTATACCCGTTGCTGCACTCTCTCGAGGAGAAAAATTTTCTGGTATCATATGAGAGTGAGGTCAACGGAAAAATCCGCAAGTATTACAGCATCACAAAGGGTGGCAAGAAGTACCTGCGGTCAAAAAAGGAGGAGTGGCAGACATACCAGAGCGCCGTTGCAAACGTGCTTGGCATGGCATAAAAATGCTTTGTCAATAGATAATAGAGTCAGATGTGCGGCTGGCAGGCTGCATCTGTAAGGAGAGATGGGAATGGGGAACGAGAAAGAAATATTAATAAAAGAAAAAGCAGTTCAAGAAACGAAAACAGGCACAAAATGGAAAGAAAGGCACGAATGGAATAGAAAGAAGGAATCAAAAGAAATAGAGACCAATACAGGCATAGAAACAACGGAAAAGCAGTTAGGTGAAACAAAGACAGATATACAGCTCGAAGAATTCATAGACACACTGACGCAGCAGATGCGCTGTGCCAGGGCGCGTGACGGCGTGGCGCGTGAGCTGTCTGACCATATTACCGACCAGACACAGGCGTATGAGCAGGCTGGAATGGCACATGAACAGGCTGTTGCAAGGGCGGTGCGTGAGATGGGCGATCCGGTGGAGATCGGTGTCTCGATGGACAGGATACATCGTCCACAACTGGACTGGCGGATTCCGTTACTCACTCTGATATTTAGTATTGCAGGGATATTGTGTCTGATACCAATGTATGGTATCGAGCAGGGCTTGTACAGGCAGGGACTGTTCATACTTGTGGGTTTTGTGGTCATCGCGGCGGTCTGTTTTGTTGATTATAGTATCATCGGGCGGATTAGTATAGTGGCATATTTTGCCATGACAGTTGTTTTGTTTATATGCAGTCGCTGTATGCGGGTGATCAATGGCCGGATACCAGTGATGTCCATACTGGTGTATCTGTATGTGCCGCTCTTTGCGGGTATTTTGTACCAGCTGCGCATGAAAGGCTGCAAGTCTGTGATTGCTGCGCTTGTGGTATACGCTGTCACATTTGTGGCATGTACATTTTTTTCAGCGTCCATGTTTGTCTCACTGAATATTCTGCTGATTGCACTTATCATGCTGTTTGCAGCGATTTGGAAAGGAATGTTTGGCGCGGAAAAAAAGCGTATGACAGCACTTGCAACGGCGGCGGTGTCTCTGCCGGCAGCGATGTTTCTACTGAGCTGCTTTGCAGGCAGATTTCGCATGACGGGGTTTCGCATGATGCGCATAAAGGCATTTTTCCACAGGGATCAGTTCAGTGATACATACAATTACGTATATACTGTAATTGATGACATTTTGAGAAATGCGAGATTTGTAGGAAAGGGAGGCTCTACCTTTGTCAGTGAAAAGGATTTTACATACACGGCAGCTGGCGGTTTTGTTCCTCTGGTGACAATCCATGTGTATGGTATCATTGCCGGACTCCTATTGCTGGCGCTGTTTGTGGTATTTACCACGCAGGCTGTAAGGATTGTGCGCAGACAGAAAAACCAGCTGGGTTTTCTGGTGTCTATGGGGTGTATGCTGGTTATTTTCTTAAATGGTCTGGAAGGGATGCTGGTCACTGTCGGTCTGTTTCCCTCCACTACGGTTGTGATTCCATTTCTGACCTATGGAGGCAGTACAACACTTATGTACGCAACACTTATAGGACTGATGCTCAGCGTACACCGTTATGAGAGGGTTTATCTGGCAGAAAGATATGCCGTCCGGCCAGGATGGCGGATAAACTTAAAAATTGAAAAAAGATAACAAAACCAAAAAAGACCGCACTGTGGTCTTTTTTGATTTGTTCGCTTTAAAAAAGGGCTGGATTGTGATAAGATAAAGGAAAATTGTGCAGTTGACGGGACAAGACAAAAAGCGCTTTTTGCGTGGATATTAGAAAACAGGAGGGTATCATGGGACGAAAGGTAATGGGAGATTTTGGCGGAATTATACACGGCGGGGACTACAATCCGGATCAGTGGCTTGACAGACCGGAAATCCTGGCGGAGGATCTGCAATTGATGAAGAAGGCCAATGTGAACTGTGTGTCGCTTGGCATATTTGCGTGGAGCCATCTAGAGCCGGAAGAAGGAAACTATGATTTTGAATGGCTGGAAGAAATCATACAGAGGCTGTATGAGCATGGTATTTATACGATACTTGCAACGCCCACAGGTGCGATGCCACAGTGGCTAACCAACAAATATGAGGAGGTGCTGCAGGTCAATGAATACGGTGTGCGCAACTATCCGGGGAAACGGCATAATTATTGCCCGAGCTCGCCAGTCATGAGGGAAAAGACAAGACAGCTTGACATGCGGCTCTCGGAACGTTTTGGCGGACACCCCGGAGTGATCGGGTGGCATATTTCGAATGAGATCGGCGGCAATGGGGGAGATGGTGCATGCCATTGCGCGTATTGCCAGAATGCTTTTCGTGAATGGCTAAAGGAGCGGTACGGTTCCCTCGACAGGTTAAACGCGGCGTGGTGGACAGGCTTTTGGAGCCACACGTACACGGATTGGAGCCAGATCAGAAGTGCTTCTGCGCGCGGGGAGGATCTTGTGCATGGACAGAAGCTGGACTGGAAACGTTTTGTGGATAGCAGACAGCTTGATTTTTGCAAGGAGGAAATTAAGGCCGTCCGCAGTCACAGCACACTTCCGGTCACGACCAATATGATGGAATTTTTCTACACATTTGATTATTTCCAGTGGGCAAAGACGCTTGATATCATTTCGTGGGACAGCTATCCAGACTGGCACAGCGGCACAGACGAGCTGCGGACAGCTGCCACCACCGCGGCGGCACACAGCCTGATGCGGAGCCTGAAAAAACAGAGCTTCCTGTTGATGGAGAGCACTCCGTCTGTAGTAAACTGGCGTTCGATAAATCGGTTGAAAAGACCGGGAATGCATGAACTGTCGTCGCTGCAGGCAGTGGCGTGCGGATCTGACAGTGTACAGTATTTTCAGTGGCGCAAGAGCCGGGGCAGCAGCGAGAAATACCACGGTGCGGTGGTTGATCACCGGGGCGGGGAGGATACGAGGGTATTTCGCGAGGTGACAAGGCTTGGGGAGCGTCTTGGGAAAATCGCTACGCGGGTTATTGGCACCATAAACAGGCCGCGGATTGCCATGATATTTGACTGGGAAAACTGGTGGGCTCTGGACGATGCCTACGCGGTGGATAACAATTTGGATTACCGTGAGGTGTTTGTAGACTTTTTTTACCCGCTGTGGGCTCTTGGTATTGATGTGGACATGGTTGACATGGAGGGGGCGCTGGATGCCTATAGTGTTGTGATTGCGCCTCTGAACTATATGTACAAAAAAGGCTATGCGGACAAGGTCAGAGCGTTCGTAAGACAGGGTGGCTGTTATATCACGACCTGCTGGAGCGGAGAGGTGGACGAGACTGACCTGACGTATACAGGCGCGCACCCTCTAGAGGACGTGCTCGGCATCAGGACGGAGGAGATTGATGCGCCCGGGGGCTACTGCGAAAACAGTGTCCGGTATCAGGGGGTGGACTACAGGATTACCGGGCTGTGCGGCCTGGTACACGCGCTTGGTGCAAAGGTGCTTGCCGAATACCAGAATGATTTTTATAAAGGCTATCCGGCGCTCACCAGGAATGTTTATGGAAACGGCGAGGCATATTATATCGCGTCCCTGAATGAGCAGAGTTTCCTGAAAGCCTTTTACAGTGAGGTTTTAAGGGAGCGTGGCTTAGGCTGCGGTCTTGCGGTCAGGCTGACGGAGGGCGTCACAGTAAATGAGAGGAATAGTACCTCAGAGGAACAGGATACGGCGGAGAAAATATGGTTTTTGCAGAATTTTAACCGGGAACCGGCGACTGTGGAGCTGCTGGAGTGTTATGAAAATGTGGAGACTGGGGAAAGGCTGTCAGGCGAGATAAAATTGCAGGCGTTTGAGTGCGTGGTGCTGGGGCGTGCAGATGGTAGGAATGAATTTTGAAACACGCTCTAGTACTCTATCCAGTCAGAAATTAGACTTG
>CAJUQZ010000106.1:0-14595 GCA_910588755.1 uncultured Lachnospiraceae bacterium
AACGGCGGTATCGACGAAGTTACCAAGAAGCAGGTTGGTCCGAAGTATCGTCCTGTTGAGGGTGACGTGCTCGACTACGATGACGTATACAGCAAATTCATGGATATGCTTGAGTGGCAGGCAGATGTGTATGTCAATACACTGAACATCATCCACTATATGCATGACAAATACTGCTATGAGAGAGCAGAGATGGCGCTTCATGACAGAGACGTTAAGAGATATTTCGCGACAGGTGTCGCTGGTCTCTCCATCGTTGCGGACTCCTTGTCAGCGATCAAGTACGCGAAGGTAAAACCGATCCGCGACGAGGATGGCATCATCGTTGATTTCGAGACAACAGGCGAGTTCCCTAAGTATGGAAACGACGACGACCGTGTTGACCTGATTGCACAGGATATCGTACACAAGTTCATGACCGCGATCAGAAGACATCACACCTATAGAAATGGTATTCCTACCACGTCTATCCTTACGATTACATCCAATGTAACATATGGTAAGGCTACAGGCAACACACCTGACGGACGTAAAAAGGGACAGCCGTTTGCTCCTGGTGCAAACCCAATGCACGGACGCGATACACATGGTGCAGTCGCTTCCCTGTCTTCTGTATCCAAGCTTCCGTTCAAGGATGCGCAGGACGGTATCTCCAATACCTTCACGATCATCCCGAACGCTCTCGGCAAGGAAGCAAAGGTCTTCTCAGGCGATATCGAGCTTGACCTGAACAATTAGTCTGAATTATTATTCTTAATCGAATGAAACAGCAGCTGCAGGTTTTCCTGCGGCTGCTATAAAAAGAGAGGAATAGGTGTACTCTATGGATGAGAAATCAATGATTGACGACCTTGTATCCCAGCTTGACGCCGGTTTTTCCGGTGAGAAGGCTGTGGGACATTTCAATGTAGATGTCAGCGAGGACGCTACCACAAAAGAAGTCCAGACACTTGGATGCACAGACTGTTCCAGCAATCCTATGGCATGCAGCGTGCCAACGCTCCATGAGGGATTGGACAATGAATAAACATCATTTATCAATATAGGAGGTATAAAACAATGGCAGTTGATAATGCAGCACAGGTTGATAACTTAGTTTCTTTATTAGATGGTTATGCTACAAAGGGTGGACATCACCTGAACGTAAACGTACTCAACAGGGACACTCTGTTAGATGCACAGAAGCATCCTGAGAACTATCCCCAGCTGACAATCCGCGTATCCGGATACGCTGTGAACTTCATCAAGCTCACACCGGAACAGCAGGCAGATGTTATCTCCCGTACATTCCACGAGGCGATCTAGTCGGAAAAGCGGCATAGGACTCTATCGAAATGGTGTCCTATAATTTAAAAGAAAGATTGCAGGAATTAATAATTCCTGCAATCTTTCTTTTTATACACACTGGCATCTAAAAGAAATATGTCAGCTAAGGCTGACGGGTATCCGGCGCGCGAGTAGAAGAAAATCTTTTCCCCTACTCGATTCACAACCATCACTATGTATGACACCCTGCGCATTTTTTGTTATAGTACTCATAGGATTTATGTATTATACCAGAAACTGACATTTATTTTTTCCTTAAAAGTCAAAACGGATTTTTTGCCATCCGTATCCATCTAATATAAGAGACATACTGCCGGAATAGCCTTCTGGAACGCGCACGAAAACATGCACTGAGGTATTTCCACCCCAACCTACCATATTGTCGGACGCGCAAAAAGCACACTCTGAATAGGCTACACCATTATGGTTTACTGCAAAACCAGCATTCTGATGAAATCCCCATGGGGAGCCGAGGCCATGAATCGCAGTCTGGGAAGAGTCCCAGTTGAAACTTCCATCAACATACAAGTCTGGATTCGCGAGCAAATCCCTTAATTGGGGATCAAATGCAAATGTTGCTGTCACCTGACGCCATTCATATCCAGGCAGTGTATAGGGAGCTAATCTTTCCTTTACAGTGGCATCCATACTATCCTGCGAAATGTACTGGAATGTTACACCGATTAAATCATCTTTCTCCCTTACATTCCGATTATAACGTGCTCCGGTCTGCCATGCAAGTGGATAACTCTCACCCTCCACAGCCACAATTGTTTTCTCATCAGTGAGCTGTATTCTGTCCCGCATCAAAATGACTGGCAGCTGTGAGCTTGTCCCCGGAACAGGCAGTGGTGTTGTCTCCGCCTGCTGCGGCACTGCAGTGGTATCTGTACCCTGATAGGGAAGGATATTTGTCAAGTCAAGCCTTGACGCATCATAGGGCGCTCTGCCTTCACCCGCCCCATATCTCGTATAATGCTGATAAAGTGAATCGGCAGACGTGCCTAACCCCCATGATGCTGCGACATCTGGATTCTGCTCCAGATAGTACTCTGGATCAAAGATCGCGCCGTCCGCCATATATTGCGGTGCTGCCCATACCGTAATGCTACTGCCCATAATTGCTGCTACTGTTAAAGAGAGCAATAATCTCTTTTTCATTTCGTGATTCCTCCTATTAAAAATATTTCATTTCTCTTACAGAGTATATATTACATCTCTTTAAGAGATTTTGCTAGTGTATTTTAGCCTAACAAACCTTACTTTGCCTAACAACTATTTGCAAAAATAGAGGAACAGAATACACAAGGGCATATGACTGATACAGTCATATGCCCTTTCTAATCGAATCAACAATTTCTTTTCATCTGATGTGAATACTATATAAGACACAACTACGGCAATTCATATGCCACACCTTAAATATACGTCAAACCTATCAAAACATTAGTTCTATCCAGATCTTCTCTTAATAATTTGTGCACTAACCTTCCACCAGTCCGCGCAGCTCGTCCGCCGCTTTCTTGCTCAGCTGCTTTCCGCCAGTGAGTGCCGATATAAACGCCTCCACCGATCCGTCATAATAATCTGCCAGAATCTTATTCGCTTTCCCGCGCGCATACTGTGCAGTCGTCAACGCTGCAGCATAGCGCCGGCCCTTCTGGCTGGCATCTGTCGAAATTAACCCCTTGTCAATCAAATGTCTTATAAATGTATTGATCGTCTGCTTCTTCCAGCTTTTTTGCAGTTCACCGTTCAGATATTCCATAATCTCACCAAAGCCTTTTCCGCCGTCATTCTTCCAAAGATAATCCATAATCAGGCTCTCTGATTGCGACATCTCATACTTGACATTATTCTCCATAATGACTTCCTCCATTAAATAAACACTGGTACGAACATTCCCTACCACAAATATTCTTATCATTTCTATTCTACTTGCTTTTTGCACAACTGTAAAGCATTTTTTGCATGTTTTTGCATAGTTTGTCACTTTTTTACCAATTATCATGCTTTTTTAAGCTAAAATTCCCCATGTTCTCCTATGCAAAAAAATCGCTGTCCTGTCCTTATCCGGATCACAAAAATACTTGACGCAAATCCGATTTCGGACTAAAATATTAAGTATGAAATCGGACTGGAAAAACGCTCCAGTTCGACAAACAAACCCGAAAGGAGACACACCATGACAATGCGTCCACTGCCAAAACAAAATGAACTAAACCGCCTGAACAAAGCGATTGCGGAGCTTTACCACGACCTCTGCGTCCGGCTTGGCATATCTGACAGCGTCTTTGACATCTTCTATGCCATCGCCGCGCTCGGCGACGGCTGCTGTCAAAAAGATATCTGCGATTATGCGTTTACCAGCAAACAGACCATCCACTCTGCGATCCACAAACTGGAGAAGGAAGGCATGCTCCGCCTAAGTCCTGGGAAAGGACGTGAGATGCACATTTACCTGACTGCCGCAGGCGAACAGTTTACGCGGGAAAAAATTGATCCCGTGATTGCGGGGGAAAATGAGGCGCTCTCGCAGATGCCGTCCGACGAAACCGACCAGCTGCTGCTGCTCACAGAAAAATACGCCAGCTGCCTGCGCGGCCAGCTCCAGAAAGGAAAACCCGTATGAAAATCCAGTTGTCAGACCACTTCACAACCCCGCGCCTGCTGCGGTTTGTATTTCCATCGATTATCATGATGATCTTCACCTCCATCTACGGTGTAGTCGATGGCCTGTTTGTATCCAATTATGTCGGAAAGACTCCCTTTGCCGCTGTCAACCTGATCATGCCCTTTCTGATGATCATGGGCGCTGTCGGATTTATGTTTGGCACAGGCGGCAGCGCTGTCGTCTCGCAGGCACTTGGCGAGGGGAAACCGGACAAGGCGAACCAGTACTTTTCCATGATGGTCTACGTAGTCATCGGAAGCGGCGCCGTGCTGACACTGGCCGGCCTGGTGCTTTTGCGCCCGATTGCCGCCGCCTTTGGCGCGGCAGGCGCGATGCTCGACAACTGTGTTGTGTACGGGCGCATTATCCTGTGTACGCTGACAGCCTTCATGCTGCAAAATGTGTTTCAGAGCTTCCTCGTCACCGCCGAGCGCCCGCAGCTGGGCCTTGCCGTCACTGTCGCAGCCGGTGTCACCAACATGCTTCTTGACTTTGTTTTCATCGCTGTCTTTCGCTGGGGTATCGTCGGCGCTGCCGCTGCGACAGCCGCCAGCCAGCTGATTGGCGGGCTCGTGCCGCTGGTGTACTTTGCAAGGCCAAACACAAGCAGGCTCGCCCTCGTAAAAACCAGGCTGGACATGCGCATTTTAGGCAAAACCTGTATCAACGGCTCCTCGGAGCTGATGACCAACATCTCCATGTCACTCGTCAATATCTTATACAATTTCCAGCTGATGCGCTATATTGGCGAGGACGGCGTTGCCGCATATGGCATTATCATGTATGTCAGCTTTATCTTTGCGGCGATCTTTACCGGCTACTCGATTGGCAGCGCCCCGATTATCGGCTACCATTATGGCGCCGGAAATCACGTGGAGCTAAAAAGCCTGCTCCAAAAAAGCCTGTGCCTGGTCACGCTCTGGAATATCGCACTGACCGCGCTGGCAGTCCTGACCGCGCAGCCGCTTGCAAAGGTGTTTGTCGGCTATGATGCCGGCCTGTCCGCTCTGACTGCGCGGGCCCTGGCCCTGTACTCGCTTTCCTTTTTGTTTATGGGCTATAACATTTTCGGCTCTGCCTTCTTTACCGCGCTTGGCAACGGCGTGGTCTCCGCTGCGATTTCCTTTCTGCGGACGCTGCTGTTCCAGGTGGCAGCCGTAATACTGCTCCCGCTTTTGCTGGGCATCGACGGCATCTGGCTTGCGATTGTGGCCGCGGAGCTGCTTGCGCTGATTGTCACAACCATCTTTTTTGTCAGGAAGAAGGACGACTACCACTATCTGTAAAGAAGGCGCTTAATAAATTACTAAAATTTACTTCTTTTTATATCCCCACGCGCCAAAATAGGATATAATAAATTTATCAGATTATTATGATTATTATAATATAGGAAAGGTGATTATCTATGCAAGGAAGAATCCATTCTTTAGAGTCCTTTGGAACAGTTGACGGCCCCGGCGTGCGATATGTAGTGTTTGTGCAGGGATGTCCTATGCGTTGTGCGTACTGTCACAACCCGGACACGTGGGAGATGAATGCGGGAACGCTCATGGAGCCGCAAGAAATCCTGGAAAATTATGAGCGCAACAAGCCCTTTTACAACGGCGGCGGCATCACCGTGACCGGCGGCGAACCGCTGATGCAGATTGACTTTCTGCTGGAGCTCTTCACGCTGGCACACGAACGTGGGATCCACACATGCCTCGATACCTCCGGCATCGCCTACAAGAAAGAAAGCAATCCTGAGTGGCTTGCAAAGTTAGACAAGCTCTGCGAAGTAACCGACCTCGTGATGCTCGATATCAAACATATCGACCCCGAAAAGCACAAGGACCTGGTAAAGCAGCCAAATGACGGAATCCTGGCCTTCGCGGAATATCTTGACAGCAAAAACGTCGAGATCTGGATCCGCCACGTCGTCGTTCCCGGCCTCACGGACGATCCGGACGACCTGCACAGGCTTGGCTATTTTATCGGCGGGCTCAAAAACCTCAAGGCACTCGATGTTCTCCCCTACCACACTATGGGTAAGAAAAAATACGACGAGCTTGGCATGGAATACCGCCTTGAGGGCGTCCCCGAGATGGACAAGGGCAAAGTTCCAGAGCTGAAACAGTATATCCTGAACGGAATACGGGCGCGGCGCGGCCTCCCTGAAAAGTGAAAACTTGTCCGCACGCCATGCTTTTTTCCGCTGACACGGCCAGCTTAGCAGCCTTGTTCTGAATTAACCACGGCCTACGCTAGTCAAAATCCATTTTCGCTACGAACAAATTTCGTATTGCAATTTTTGCATGGATTTTTACCTGTTACTGGGAACGGAATGAACAGTAACGAATTGTAACGAACTTTACAATATTTTATATTTTATACCTTGTATTTCGGACTATTTTATATTAAAATATCTGTATTGACAAGTATTTATCAAGCTTAGGGACTTTTCTGAGATTGCTTATGACAGGAGGCCGCAGATGTGTATTCTGGCGGGTCATTGTCAGGAGAAATCCAGGGACTGTTCCTTGTTCCAAATATTTGTCACGTGGCCGTGATTCATGTGCATTTGACAGTGTTTCCGGCCGCTACAGTATAATTAACAGAATAAAAGGAGGAATTTGTACTATGGCATATCAGATTTCAGATGCATGTGTATCTTGCGGAGCTTGCGAGTCACAGTGCCCGGTTGGCGCGATCAGCATGGGTGATGGAAAGTTTGAGATTGATCCAGATAAGTGCATCGACTGCGGATCCTGTGCAGGCGCCTGCCCTACAGGTTCGATCGACCAGGCATAAGTTATTATTAACATAATCGGTCAGGGAAGACTTTCCCTGGCCGTAGCGCGTCCCATGTGCCGTCCTTTGCGGTATAATCCTTTGCATGGGACTGCGCATGCAAAAAGGTGTTGCGGACTGGCAACACCTTTTTTTGCGTACCAACGGGTCTGATCATTTTGCCTCGACAGCCTTTCTGAAAAAGTGAAACTCCTTCTTTGCTTTTGGCTCTTTGTTCTCCTGAGCATTGGGGAATTCAATGGTCTTTTCTTTTTCCTTCTGCCGCTCCTTTGCCTTTTCCCGTGCCTTTTCCCTGTTCTTGTCCTTACGCTTTGCCGCCTTATTATTGTACTGTCGCAGCAGCTCATCGATCCGCTGATAGTACTCCTCGTTGCGCTGGTCCTCCTGCGCGTGCCTGCTATTCACCCGCTCTTCATCACGCTCCTCCATCAAACGGAACTGGTAGTCTAGCTCTTTACACAGATCGCCCTTTACATTTTCGGTAATGCGCTCAACCAGCTGGTCAGCCATCTCCTTGTTGTTTGCTGCCACCGCGTCCTTGATTAGCTTCTGGAACAGATACTGCAGTCTCAAAGTCTGTGCCTGCCCAGCCTCTGGAAGCCGTTCATCGAGGGACCGCATCTCCTTAATCTCAATCATATTTCCGTGCTCTGTCTTGCTGTCCACATTGCTACTCTCACTCTTTTCACCTGTACTTGGTGCAGACGCTTCGTACTTTCTGCCAAACCGCTCATTCCACTTTGCATCCTCTGGATTTTTTACTGCTGTCATCTTTGCCTCCCCTAATTTTGTTATTTTTGTCAACTGCTTTTGTGCAAAAGGATTGTCCGCTCTCATATCCTCATCGCCTCCATTATCACTATGTATCTGATCTAATATCGTCCTCACCGCCTTTAGCTGCAATCCCTGATCTTTCAGATCCTTAATCACAATAAACCTGTCTATATCCTCCTGCGTATAGATTCTGTGTCCCTGCTCGTTACGTCTGATGGGCAGTCCCAGTTCCTCCTCCCAGTATCTTAGCACGTGTGACTCCACATGTACTTCCTTTGCAGCTTCATTGATCAAATACCTTTCCTTTACCACCGTTATACTCCTTTCTTGTCACTTATAAACAGTTGCTTAGTATATGTTACTATTGATTCTATAGCAAGAAAACATATGTATGTATTTGAGTAAGGAAGAGCCATCTTCCTCTACTCGCATGCCGGGCACCCGTCAGCTCTTGCTGACATACTTTCTCTGGATACCCGTGTGCAAAAAAGAGGACTGGTCCTAACCCTGTCCTCTTTTGTAAAGTATCACCGCCCGCCGCGGCCTGTATCTGCCTATTCGCCAAATTGGCAAACTGCATTTGTCTAGCTGCCACGCTGATATTCCTACTTCGCCAGATTCGCAAACTGTGTATAATCTGGCAGCCACGCTAAGTTAATCGTACCAATTGCTCCGTTTCTCTGCTTGGCTATGATAATCTCCGCCACATTTTTCATCTCGGTGTCCTTGTTGTAATAGTCGTCGCGGTAGATGAACATGACGACATCGGCGTCCTGCTCGATTGCACCCGACTCCCTAAGATCAGAAAGCATCGGCCTGTGGTCAGGTCTTTGCTCCACAGCACGTGAGAGCTGGGAGAGTGCTATGACCGGCACGTGAAGCTCGCGCGCCAGGGCTTTTAAGGACCTTGAGATATCTGAAATCTCCTGCTGCCTCGATTCATTGTTCTTCCCAGACCCTGTCATCAGCTGCAGATAGTCTATAATGATCATCTGCAAGTCATATTCGAGCTTAAATTTCCTGCACTTGGAGCGGAGTTCACCAATACTGATACCTGGGGTATCATCAATCAGCAGACCCGATCGTCCGATCACATCCGCGCTCTCGATCAGCCGTTCCCACTCATCATCCTTCATGTTTCCTGTTCGGATCGCCTGTGAGTTTACCTTGGATTCCAGTGACAGCAGACGGTTGACAAGCTGCTCCTTGGACATTTCCAGCGAAAATATGGCTACGGACTTACTGTCATGAAATGCCACATGTTGTGCGATGTTCAGCACAAATGCCGTTTTTCCCATTGAAGGACGCGCTGCTATCAGGATCAGGTCGGAGGGTTGCATTCCCGCCGTCTTGTAGTCCAGATCAAGAAACCCAGTCGCAATCCCTGTCACGGCTCCCTTGTTCTTCGATGCTTCCTCGATCAAGTTCATCGCATTCATCACAACCTGCCTGATTGGGACAAAATCACCGCTATTGCGCTTTTGTATGATATCAAATATGCTCTTTTCAGAGGTCTCTAGTATCGACTCCAACGAGTCGTTCTGCGCATAGCAGCTGTTTGCAATCTCCTCGTTGACACGAATCAGCTTCCGCAATACAGCCTTCTCTGCCACGATGTTTGCATAGTGCTTGATGTTGGCCGAGGTTGGCACCGCAGCCATTACATCCCTTATGTATTCAAGACTGTATATCTCGGGCGGCACACCCTTCTCCTTCAGCCGCTCCTGCAATGTCACGAGATCGACTGGTTTTCCCTCATCATTGAGCTCCACCATCGCGTCAAAGAGTATTCCATACTGCTTGCCATAAAAATCCTCACCACTGATCTGCTCACACGCTACGGTGATCGCCTCCTTGTCCATCAGCATGGAACCGATCACGGACTGTTCCGCCTCGATGCTGTGAGGCAGGACTCTCTTTAAAACCGCCTCATCCAATTCCGGCATTGTACCCAATATCCCCCTTCAGAACGCGTGGAATCCTTCCTCCTGCGTATTATCCTATTATGATGCACTATTTTGCCTCCACATGCACCCTAAGCTTTGCCGACACTTTTGGATGCAGTTTTACAGTGACCTCATGTGTCCCAGCTGCCTTGATCGCCTCGTTAAGCTGTATCTTCTTCTTGTCAATTTCCTTGCCAAACTGTTCCTCCACTGCCTTGGCAATCTCTTTTGATGAGACGGAGCCAAACGTCTTGCCGCCCTCTCCGCCCTTAATCTCCAGCTGAACTGTCACCTGCTCAAGCTCCGCAGCAAGCGCCTGCGCCGCCTCGAGCTGTTCCTTTGCGATCTTCTCCTCATTCTGCTTCTGGAGCTTCAATGTATTTCTGTTGGCATCTGTCGCCTCCACCCCCAGCTTTTTGGGAATGATAAAATTCTTGGCATACCCCTCCTTCAGCTCCACCAGATCTCCCTTTTTTCCAACGGATTTGACATCCTCTAACAATATTACCTTCATGATATTTTGTCCTTTCTGTAATTTGAAAAAGCCATCTGTGATATTAAATGGCACCCTCCTCGAGCATACGGTTCAACGTCTCCTTCACGACAAACACCGCGCGCTCCGGCGTGGTATCGGTCAACTGCGCGCCTGCGATATTCATGTGCCCACCACCGCCTAAGCGCTCCATGATAATCTGCACATTGACCTCGTCAATGGACCGCGCGGAAATATAAATCTTGCCGTTGTACTCTGTCACCACAAAGCTGGCCTTAATACCATTGATGCCAAGCAGCTCATTGGCTGCCTGCGCGCCGATCTCTGTCGGACTGTCAAGCCCTTCAGAGGGGCAGATTCCCATAGCGTACGCATTCTTGTAGATCTCGGCATTTCGCACAGTCTCGGCCTTCGCCTTGTACTCCTGCGCGCCGTCCCGAAACATCTTGCGCACTCTCGTCACATCAGCGCCACACCTGCGCAAAAATGCAGCCGCTTCAAAAGTTCGAACGCCAGTTTTAGCTGTAAAATTATTTGTGTCCACCATGATTCCGGAATACATGCAGTCCGCCTCATTGCTTCGCACCTTGACAGTTCCTGCTATATACTGCACTACCTCCGCCACCATCTCGCAAGTGCTTGACGCATAGGGCTCCACATAGGAGAGCGTAGCGTTCTCTATCACCTCTGAGCCCTGTCTGTGATGGTCTAGAACCACAACTGTCCGGCAGCCCTTAATCAGGTCCGAGCACTCTGTAATACTGGGCTTGTTGACATCCACAACAACCAGCACTGTATTGTTGTCCGCTATTTCCAACGCCTCCGTGCTGCCTATGATAAAATCTTCCTCGTATATATTCCTGTCCTTGAAAAGCTCCACAAGCGGCTTCACCGAAGTCGTGATATCATTGATGACAATATGTGGCTTCCTGCCAAGCGCACGCGCGATACAACTAATCCCCACCGCGGCGCCAAAAGCATCTGCATCCTGCAGGCGGTGCCCCATAATCAGCACCTCGTCCTTGCTCGTGATGATCTCCTGGAGTGCATTGGCCTTTACACGCGCCTTCACACGCGTATTTTTCTCTATCTGCTGGCTCTTTCCACCGTAATAGACAATCGTATCCGGCGATTTGACCACGGCCTGATCCCCGCCGCGCCCAAGTGCCAAATCAATCGCAGTACGCGCAAACTCGGCATTCTGTGCATATGTGGGCGCATCAACTCCCACGCCAATGCTCACTGTCACAGCCATCTCGTTTCCGATATTCACTGTCTTGACATCCTCTAAGAGCTCAAAACGCGATTCCTTCAAATTTGCCAGCGCCTTTTTGCGCATGATGATCAGATATTTATCCTTCTCTGTCTTTCTCACAATACCGTCAATCGATGCGATATACTTGTTAATCTTTCTGTCAATCAGCGCCATCAGCAGTGATCTTCTGACATCCTCCACGCTCTCAAGCGCCTCATCGTAATTGTCAATATAGAGCATTCCCACCGCCAGGCTCTGCTCATCGCGCTCCCTGATCGCTTGCTTTAAGGCTGTCTCGTCAAACAGATAGCCCACAATCAGGAAGTTCTCGTTCCCGGCGCTCTCAATCACCTCGCTATTGTCCAGGACATCCTTAATAGATATCCGCTTCATCTTCAAAATGTACTCATGCTCTTCATAGGCAATCTCCATCTCAACATCCTGCTCAAACTCAAGCCTGTCCTTTGTGACGGAAGGAAACACGGTCGAGAGCGGCTTTCGATACCCCTTATCCTTATGTATCACCTGCTCAAAGGCTGCATTCATCCATATAATCCTGCCATCATCATCCATCAGCACATGAGGAAGCTCCAGATCCCGCAGCAGGGTCTGCTGAATCTGCCCATACTGTGTCGCAAAGCTGATAAATTCATTCATAATAATGGACTTATTTCTATATAATAAAGTAGACATCATAATCAGGTAGACCAGCAGAAAGCCTGAAACACAGATGCCTGCCTTAATATCAAGAAAATAGATTCCGGCATTTACCAAAGTCAACAAGATTCCCAAGATCAGGGTGGTATGAAGATATGATTTCAGGTGTCCTTTTATTTTCACTTTTTGCTTCATGTATAATACCTCCCGATTCCCTCTGCTTCAACGGGGAAGTGAACAGCAACGTATATGCATTTCGGGATATGAAAAATAGTAAAAATCTCCTTATGCGTTTGTGTCCATAGATAGTATATCATTAATTTGAAAAAAGTTCCATAGCAGATTTTGTCTCTTAACGTCGCAAAGACAAAATTTCTGTTACGAATTTGCCGTGATCCCGACAATATTGAGTAATATTTCCACAATCTTCTCCATATCCTCAATACATGCAAACTCGTTACGGCCATGATGCGCCTCTGATCCAGTACATATGTTCGGACATAATAGTCCGTCAAAAGACAATCTTGCTCCGTCTGTGCCTCCCCTGATCGCTGATATAACGGGCTCCACCCCCGCCCGCCGCATTGCCAAGGCCGCATTGTCAACGATATACATTTTCTTTTCAATCATCTCGCGCATATTGCTGTAGGAATCTGTCAGCGCCACCTGGAATGTACCTTCTCCATACTTTTCATTTAATTCCTTTGCCGTCTTTAAAAAGACCTCCTTTCTCTGCTCGAACTTCGCCCTGTCATGATCCCTGATGATATATTCCGCGACAGCCTTCTCCACATTTCCCCTCATATTATCTACATGATAAAAGCCCTCATAGCCTTCCGTGTTCTCCGGACATTCATTGGGAAGCGCCGCCTGAAATTCATATGCAAGCTTAATTGCATTCTTCATAATATTTTTGGCATAACCCGGATGCACACTTTTTCCTGTAACGGTGAGTACTGCTCCCGCTGCGTGAAAGCACTCATAGCTCATATCCCCGAGCATACCACCATCCACTGTGTATGCGTAATCAGCCCCAAAACCCTCAATGTCAAAATACGCGACACCGTTGCCGACTTCCTCGTCCGGCGTAAATCCGATACAGATCTTACCATGTGCTATCTCTGGGTGTGTAAGCAGGTGCTCCGCCATAGCCATAATCTCTGCCACGCCAGCCTTGTCATCCCCGCCAAGAAGCGTGCTGCCGTCCGTCACGATCAGACGCTTTCCTACGCAGTCCTTAAGCACCGGAAAATCCGACACATATGTCACGATATTGGCCTCCTGATCTAGGACAATGTCGTTCCCGTCGTAGTTTTCGATAACTCTTGGATTGACATGCGCGCCGCTCACGGCCGGCGCTGTGTCCATATGCGCGATAAAGCCCACAGCTGGCACTTGTGCCTGGTCCGTATTGGACGGAATCACTGCATAGACATAGCTGTGAACCTCGTCGTAGCGCACATTCTCTGCACCGAGTGCAGTCAGTTCCTGATACAGAAGCTTCGCCAAATCCCGCTGTTTTTCTGTGGACGGAACCCTGTCCGATGTCTCCTCCGATGACTGCGTGTCAATCTTCACATACCGCAAAAAATTTTCTACCACCTTTGAATATGCCATCTTTCCATCTCTCCTTATTTCTTCATCAATCTTAGCGCGCGTGTAAACATTACTACATGCTTTAGTATATCATTTTTTGAGTCGGTTTAAAATTATTTTTACCAAAAAAGGAACCAACAAACCGCTAATCAGTTCATTGGTTCCTAATCCTTAATCGATCGTGTAAGGCATCAATGCGATATGGCGTGCTCTCTTGATCGCCACCGTGAGCGCCCTCTGATGCTTTGCGCAGTTTCCTGTAATGCGTCTGGGAAGGATCTTTCCTCTCTCAGACACGTATCTTTTTAACTTCGCGGTATCCTTGTAATCGATCACATTGTCCTTGCCGCAAAATACGCAAACTTTCTTTCTTCTACGGATTCCGCCTCTTCTCTTCATCGGAGAATCAGCTTTTTCAGTTTTATTAAAAGCCATGATAAAGCCCCCTATCCTTTCAATCTCTAAAACGCTAAAAACAGATCTTAATTAAATGGCAGTTCCTCATCGATTCCGTCCGGAATATTCATAAAACCGTCACTTGCTGCCATCGGCGCCGCCGGCTGGCTGCCCGCACCGCCATAGCCGCCCCCGTAATTGCTATTTCCATAGCTTCCGTCGGAACTGCTGCTATTGTTCTTGCTCTCGGCAAATTCCTGGTCGTCAACAATAACTTCTGTAGTGTAAACCTTCACGCCGTCCTTGTTGGTATAGCTTCCAGTCTGGATACGTCCGGACACAGCAATCTTCGTTCCTTTGCGGAAATACTTCTCCGCAAACTCACCCGCTTTGTTAAAAGCGACACACGGAATAAAATCCGCTGTGTTCTCATCATTGTTATTGCTGCCGCGGCCAAATCTTCTGTCCACTGCAAGCGTGTACCTTGCAATCGCCATCTGGTTCTCGCCCTGTGTATACCTCACCTCAGGATCTCTTGTTAAACGTCCCATCAAAACTACTTTATTCATATATTAATGTTCTCCACGATACGCCCTGCGCCTCCTAAACGGCCCCACAGATGCGTACTTCTATTCCTCGTCCTGTCTAACGCACAGATATCTAACAACGTTCTCCATGAGACGGATTC
>CAJUQZ010000106.1:14605-14995 GCA_910588755.1 uncultured Lachnospiraceae bacterium
TCTGCCGGAACAGTTGCTTCGCCGTCAAACTGAATGAAATAATAGAAAGCTTCTCTCATCTTGCGCACTTCGTAAGCAAGTCGCTTCTTGCCCCACTCGTCCACATTTGTGATTGTGCCGCCATGTTTGGTAATCATGTTTTTTACCTTCTCCACGGTGGCTGCTCTCTCATCGTCCTCAAGCTTTGCGCTGACAACAACGGCTAATTCATACTTGTTCATCTTGTTACCTCCTTTTGGTCTCTGGCCTCTTCTCTGGGAAGAAGCAAGGATTTATATATCACAAAAATATATGATACTATATTTTTCCTGATTTTGCAAGTTATTTTCGCAAACTTCTTATTCAAAACGTAACAGTTCAGCCTTTCGGCTGACCTAACGGGCATTGCAC
>CAJUQZ010000107.1:0-308 GCA_910588755.1 uncultured Lachnospiraceae bacterium
AATGGTGCGAAACAGGTAGTTCCAGACTTCAATTCCTAGCCGGATGGAGTACTAGTTTTGCTTACTTGTCCCATTATGATAGTTCCAGTTTCTCATGTGAAACACCTGCGAGAAAATCCGCCTCCTCCAGATTGGAATAATACGCATGCAGAGCCGCTTTTAACTGCTCCAATGAAAGAATATCCCTTTTTTCTGGTGTATACTGGCCAAATGGCGTGACAAGGTCTACGCGTGTGGTATCTTCGCAGTCAGGATTTACCAGTCCATATCCTCTGCGTTCGCCCAGATTGAACCAGACCTCGCCGACG
>CAJUQZ010000107.1:318-14990 GCA_910588755.1 uncultured Lachnospiraceae bacterium
AACTGGTCCCCAATACCGTAAAACTGGAAAAATCCATCGTGAGAATGAAAAATCACAAAATCCTCTTTCCCCTCTGCAACCAGGGAGATGTAGTAATCCGTCTCGTTAAAGACAACTTTCTCAACCTTCTCACCGCTTGCCATCTCAACATCGGGAACCCGGAGCACTCCTTTTTTGGGCCATTCACCATCCGCGATAGAGAACACCACGTCAACAAAGCTCTGCATGCTGTCCTCCACACCGTTATAAATCCGCTTATGTGCTTTGGTAATAGGCGAAACCGTAGTCTGGCTGTCAGGAATACCAAGAATTGGAAGTCCGTCGTCCTCCAGCCAGACATAGCCCTTTTGGGCCAGTCCGCAGCGTAGCAGCAGCTCCCCGGTATATACCCCAAACAAAACGGCAGCATTCCACAAGGTCTTTGCCCCTTCATCACTGTCATATTTGTCGAGATTATTATAAAAGGCCTCGAGAAAGGCATCAACATTTTTGACACTTTCCCTGGTATAATCAAGCTCTAATCCGCTCTGCATGGCAAATTGTACCGCGTCCTCTGCAATGTCTCTGGCAGCAACATTAAAATCATTCATCTGGAAACCTCCTTTACCCATCCGTACATCCATACTGTTTTTGGTTTGATATATATGATTATAAAGGATCAGCCCGTTGTCTGCAATGCATATTTACGGCCTTACTACCAGCTTTTGGGTCAGGACCTGGTGCTGCAAGATTAAGCAAAATACTGATAGGCATATGAATTTTTCAATGTACTATAATTAATCGATTAGTGAAGATCCAGGACGCGTCAGCACTTGCTAACATCTTTCCTTTGGGTGTTCGTGCGCATAAATTACAAAAGCCGCCCCATAGGACGGCTTTTATTTATGCACACAGGCACGTAAAAAAATTCGTAGCTTCGCTGCATGTGCCCGGCGCAATCGAGTAGGGAAAGTCTTTCCTACTCGATTGCGCCTTGGAACGTAAGGAATTTTGCAGCCTTGCTGTGCGTGCCTGGCGCACGTAGGGAAGGTCTTCCCTACGTGGTTTATGGTAGGGGTTTTCTGCCCGTATGGACATCGAACCTGCCTGTTTTGTTTTAGAGCGGTCTATTAACCTAAGAGGCTAAGTACACCCTGGTTGCCCTGGTTTGCCTGTGCAAGCATGGACTGACCTGCCTGTGACAGAATGTTTGCGTTAGAGTATTTCACCATCTCTGTCGCCATGTCTGTGTCGCGGATTGCGCTCTCTGCGGATGTCGTGTTCTCCACTACGTTATCCAGGTTGTTGATCGTGTGCTCTAAGCGGTTCTGAACTGCACCGAGGAGTGAACGCTGTGCGGATACGGTTGCAACTGCGTCTGAAATCGCGTCGATTGCATAGGTTGCCGCGCTGCCGTTGTCGTCTACTACGTTGAGGTTCTTCACGCCAAGGCCTGCTGAAGACATCGTCTTGATTTCAACGCCGATCTTGTTGGTCATGTCTGCGTCTGCACCTACGTGGAGTGCGAATGTCAACTCATTGTCAATCTGGACTGTACCCTGTGTGATTTCGAACTTGCCATCACCAAGATGTCTTACAGAAGCATTCACATCAGCTCCTATGCTGGATGCCTTCTCAAGCTCATCCTCCATCTTGGCATATGCTTCCTTGAGTGAAATATCTGTCTTCTTAGATGAAGTTACATCGATTGCATAATACTCATCAGTACCCACTGTCACTTGATTGCCAGCCTTCACAAGCGCTGCAATATCATCAGCTGTCATTGTTGTTCCGTCTGGATTTGTCGAAACACCCACTGTATACTGATATCCCGTCGCATTAGAATTATCTTTAATCGTAACGTTATCACCATCGCCTAATGCCTTGATTGCCGCCTGGATATCATCAACAGACTGTATACCTGAATGATTTCCTGCCTGTGCAACAGAGTTCGACTTGCCAGTTGCCTTAATCGTATAGACATCTCCTGCTGATGGATTCGCAATTGCTGTATCCTCTGCCTTGCTTCCTTCTGTCTTATAAAATCCTGACGTTGCATGAAGAACCCCGTCCAGTGCAAAAGCATCTTTCGTCGCATCAACATATGTATACTCTACACCATCCTTATCGACAAAAGTATCGCCTGCTTCCCATGTAGGAAGTGCCTGTGCTGCACCAGTTAATGCAAGGTTATTCTTGCCTACAAGTGTTGTCACTGTACCTATTGACGCTGTATTGGTAGAGCCTGATGCCACCGTATGTGTAGCGCCTTCTGCAATTGTTATCTCAAGATTATTTCCGTCTGCATCAACGACTTTAATGCTGCCTGCTGACGCATCTGTCGCTGCCACACTCACCGTGTAGGTTGCGCCATTCTGGGTAATCTGGTCGCCCTTGGCAAGCGCAAAACCGTTCATGGACTTATATGCATCTGTCCTCTTTGACTCAACGATATTGTATTCTGTTCCGCCAATCTTAACAGAATCGCCAACCTTCAAAGCGTCTGCTGTAAATGTAGCCTTTCCGCCTCTGCTCTCTGACATCTTTCCAGCAAGCCCCGCGTCATGTGCCTCGAGTGTCTTTGTTCCCTTTGTCCCGTCGCCCTTCAGCAGATAGGTCTCGTTGAACTTGGTCGTCTCTGCGACACGGTCAATCTCTGTTGTGAGCTGTGAGATCTCATCCTGGATAGTCTGGCGGTCAGATACAGAGTTTGTACCGTTTGCCGCCTTTGTTGCCAGCTCATTCATACGCTGTAACATATCGTGAACTTCTGTCAGGGCGCCTTCTGCTGTCTGCACTGCGCTGATACCATCCTCAGCATTTGCAGTAGCCTGTGACAGACCTCTGATCTGCTTTCTCATTTTTTCAGAGATAGAGAGTCCTGCCGCGTCATCTGCTGCACGGTTCACCTTGTAACCTGAAGAAAGCTTCTCTGCCGATTTTGACAATACGCCTGTCGTAATACCTAACATTCTGTTGGAATTCATCGCTCTAAGATTGTGTTGTACTACCATAAATATACCTCCGTGTAAATATCAGGAAAAATATACTGTTCTTCCCGACGAGTACTGGGCAATCCGTTGCCCGCCTTTTGTTACTGTTTCTATATTCAGTTGTCTATGTGGGACAGGTGCCGCAATTACACCGTCCACGTTATATAATATCCGCAGGTATCCACACCTCTGGCGCCTTTTGGACACAGACACCTGCAGCTATTACCGCTTTAGCAGAAGCAGTCGTTCTCGATGACGGGCTCCCGCTCGGCAGCCCTTTTCTCGATGGCCTTCCCTCTTGCTACATTCACTTCCCGCGGGGCATCGATCATCAGTTTGAGTGATCTGTCGTTGCCTCCTAAGAATGTAATCCTGACATCCTTTCCTACCATCAGGTACTCGTCTTTGTTTACAGAAAGTCTAAGCATACTCTGAACCTCCTTGTTAGCATGACATTCATGTGCCTGCCATGTGCCGCCTTGCCCATGCAACATTTTGTATAAATTGTTGCGTGCACAGCACATTCGTAGTAGAGTAGTATCGTACTATGCAATGGCTGATGGAACAGCATATTTTCATTTTCAAGGAAAGGAACAAGTATTATTATGGGTACAACACAACCGATCAGGGATTTAGGAAAACTACAGGAATTCAAAAATTTTTATCGTGATGCCAGTCCAAATTTGCGCAATTATGCCATTATCATCATAGGGCTCAACACCGCTCTGCGTATCAGTGATATTCTGAACCTGACATACGACCAGGTATTTCAGGACGGAAAGGTCCTAGAGCACATCACTGTACGCGAAAGCAAGACTGGCAAGGAAAACAGAATTCTTTTAAATAAGGAAGCCCGCCGCGCGCTCTCAAAATACCACGGCGAATTAAAGAAAACACAGATGTTTCAGAGTGGAAACCCTTATCTGTTTCCAAGTCCCAGAAAACCCTATGCCCCAGTCTCACGCTCCCAGGCCTACCGCATGATCACCACGGCGGCAAAGGCTGTCGGCCTTGACGGGCAGATCAGCTGTCACTCCCTGCGCAAAACCTTTGGATACCATGCATGGAAGCAGGGAAGCGATCCTGTCGTGATCATGGTTATCTTCAACCACTCCTCACTGTCCATCACCAAACGCTACCTGTGCATCGAGCAGGACGACAAGGACGACGTATACCGCAATGTGTACCAGACAGCAGCTGCCTGACGCGTACCAGGCAGCCAGAGGTTGCGTTGTCCTATCGCTTTCTGCCTGCCTATGCACGTATTTATAGACCAGCGAATCTGCCGTGGTTTTGGCAAGATACCAGTCAGGGCTTTTTTGTGAACCCATTCTCTATCTGTCCCTAAGCATGCAGGCCGTTTCTTTTCTACCTATGAGAGCCTCCTTCAGAATTGATACTATAATTTGGAATCCATTATCGAATTGTCTAAAAATATTGAATAAAAAAATTGGGAAAAGGGCTAAAGTTTTGAAAATACCCGCCGATATATAGAGTGTAAGCAAGGGATGCAACAATTTATACAAATTGTTGCATCCCTGTTATGTTTCCATCTTTTTATGATATTATACCAGATTTTATGAAATTGAACGAACAAAAACGAAGATAAACAATACAAACGTACCTGAATTTTTACCTATTGTCGGAACGGAGTGAACCGCAATAACGAAAATAGTGAAATACCAGAATAAACGTATTATCTGCTGGAAAATAGCATTCACACGTGTTATAATAGCCATTGCGGTATCGCGCATGTTTGAAAAACAAAAACTGCCTGGAGGTAATGCACCATGAATAATCTGTTTGAACCGGGAGACCTGCTAAACTCCCCCTATGAGGCTTTTCTGTTTGACACGGCCATGCATTCTTTTCCAGTGCGGTCACACTGGCATCATTATATGGAAATCATTCTAATGGTTGAGGGGACGGCCCTGATTGAGAGCGATGAGAACAAATACCTTGCACACCCTGGCGACATGACGGTCCTCCCGCCCAAGAGTATCCATGCCATCTACAACGAGCCTGGCCTGCAGGAACACCTTCTGTACTATGTCATCAAGTTTGATCTGAACCGATTTCGCGAAAATATCGGTTATGTCCCACAGCTCAAGAGCGCAATCCTGCAGGCGATGGAGGAACCCCAGGTTTCTTTTTTCTTCTCATCACAAGAGCTTGCCGGTTTTCCGGTTCTGGAGTTTATAAGCGGCTGTGCACGGGAAGCACACACCAGACATTACGGGTACTATATGATAATTTACTCCTACCTCAACTGCATCCTGGTCAATATGCTGCGCATCTGGCGCGAGCGCGGATTCACACCGTCCTACGAGATATCCCCTCCGTCTGGAAGCTCCATCGAAACCATCACAGAGTATATCGATGCGCACTCTGACCAGCCGTTAAAAGTGGAACAGCTCGCCCTGCGCTGCAATATGAGCTACTCTTTTTTCGCCAAGCAGTTCCGTCAGATTTATGGGCGTTCGTGCAAGGAATATATCGAGTATATCCGCGTGATCAAGACGGAGGATATGCTGCTCTTTACGGATTATGACATGACCTACATTAGCCAGGCGGCGGGCTTTGCCGACTGCAGCCATATGATCAAGACCTTTCGCAAATACAAAAATATCACGCCAAAGCAGTTTCGTATACAGCATACCAAGAGCCTGCGCGGTCCCTCGGCACACCCAGTCGGATAGGGAAGATTTTAAAAGTGGCAGCAATGTAGCGTCCCCATCATTGCTGCCACCATTCCATTCACATCACTCAGCGCAAATCATACTTTACCAAATCCATCTCTACCATGCCATCTGCAAAAAAGGAGATACCATCTGCAATTTGCTCTGTATATATTGTCGCTGTCAATACATGCTCCCCATCATTGACAAACACCTCCACGCTGAACCGGTCTAATATGATACGCAATTTCAAGCTGCCGTCAGTACTGTTTACAAGGCAGCGCCGCTGGTGTATAACCGCCCTTCTCGAGCCAGAGAACTTTCTATCCACCTTAAGTATGGATTCCCTTGGACGAAAGCTTAGGGATGTCTGGTACAGGTCATTTTGTGCAAAGCGGACTGCAAACTTGTGGTAAAGCGCCTCAGAATCCTTCCGCCGCAAGTTAAGCTCCATATCCACGCGCCGCCCGCTGACGCCTGCCAGACAGACAGTGCCTGTGAAAGAAACCTTCTCATGTACAACCCTGTTGCACCGCATCGCGTCAAGCTCCCTGACTGGTGTCTGATAAAGCCTGCCATTTCGTATAGAGAGCTCTCTTGGCATGCTCATCTGCCCATTCCAGGGCACCTCCGGTGAGCGCAGGGGGAGCGTGTCCCAGTTCTGCATCCAGCCCACCATGATGCGGCGTCCATCCGGCGCAAGCGTTGTCTGCGAAGCATAGAAATCAATTCCATAATCAATGGCCTGATCGCTCTCCTCATGAAATGTCTTTGTCTGTTCATCATAAGAGCCAATGAGACAGAGCGAGCCGTTTCCATTGTGATACTCAAAACCTTTCGGTAACATATCCGTCGGGCTTGCGAGAAGCACCCACTTTCCATCGAGTGGGAAAAAGTCAGGGCATTCCCACATCTTGCCAAACCTTCCACCGTTGGATACCAGCACCTTCTGGAACGTCCATCGGAAACCATCCTCGCTGCCATACAGTAAAACCTGCCCATCGCCGTCTGCCAGCGCGTTGCCAAACACACAGCTATATGTGCCGTCCTCATTCTGCCACACCTTGGGATCGCGAAAATCAAACCTGCTGGCACCCTCCGGCAGATCCTTTTCGTCAAGGACAGGGTTTGCTTCGTATTTCTGGTAATTTAATCCGTCACCCACGGCAAGACTCTGTGTCTGAATATCCCGGATGACATGATCCTCCTGGCGTTCCTTGATGACACTCGTGTACACCAGCAGCTGTCTACCATCGGGAAGTGTCACAGCGCTTCCTGAAAAACATCCATCCCTATCATAACACTCGTCGGGCGCAAGCGCTGCCGGCAGGTACTCCCAGTGCAGAAGATCACTGCTCACCGCATGTCCCCAGTGCATTGGCCCCCATTTTGACTCATATGGATAATATTGATAAAATAAATGGTACTTTCCATTATAATAAGAAAAACCATTTGGATCATTCATCCAGCCGACACGGGAACACAGATGGAACGCGGGACGTTCCTCTTTTGCGATTTCTTTTTCAGCAGTCTCCTCATACCTGCGCGCATCCTGCAATATCTCACTTATCATACAAATCCTCCTCCTGTGATTTCATATCAATCGTTTAACAACCTGCATACTGTATGTACCGCCTATTATACCTTAAAAGATTTGTTTTTAACAGACTGTTTTTTCTGTTTTCATCCTTTTCTGTTTCATCCCGCTGTCACCTTCCGCGCTGCTTTTTCATAAGATATTCATAAGAGATCATTAAACTGGAGCAATCAGACCATATGGCTATCGGTTATCTGACAATACAGGCAAAAACCGCGCACGACGCGCTTCCCCTGGGCGGCGCATCGATCAGAATTCTCAATGCGCAGGGCTCAAGCATCTACGAACTGACTACAGACGAGAACGGAGAGACCCAATCTATCCCGCTGGAAGCACCGGATAAAAGCTTTTCCCTCTCCCCCTACTATTCAGGCATTCCCTACACAAGCTACAGCGTGCTTGTCCGCGCGCCCGGGTTCAACTCCCTCTATGTCTCGGACATTCCCATCTACGACGGGGAACGGGCGGTTCTGCCCATCTCACTCATTCCCATGCAGGAAAAGCAGCGAAGTCCCATACAGGGGGAAATTTACGTGGGCGCCCCCGCTGTCTCCCTGACAGGCCCACGCGCCCAGCAAGGACCATCTGATATGCCCGAGCCCTATGTACTGCGGCAGGTAGTAATCCCCGATCCCATCACCGTCCATCTGGGGCCTCCTGCCTCCGCTGCTGCCAATGTACAGGTGTCCTTCCCCGACTATGTGAAAAATGTGGCAAGTAGTGAAATCTATCCCACATGGCCCGCTGCTGCCTTGACGGCAAATATCTATGCCATCATTACGTTTGCGCTCAACCGCGTCTACACGGAATGGTATCCGAGCCAACAGTTTCGAGTATTTTCTCCCCGTCACCAGAATGTTTCTCAAAATCCTCAATTCTAATCCTGAATTTAATACTGATATCCTCGTCCTTTACGTCAATCCTTTCTATCAGTGATGCCAGCAACATTCTTTTTGTGGGAATGTCTGACTCTTTAAATACCTGTTTCCAGTTAGGCGCAATATCAAGAAATTTTGAAAACTCTTCATAGGTAATACTGGCTTGCGCTATCTGTTCCTGCAACCTTAGTCTGTCCTGCTCCAACTCCGCTAATTCTTTTTCCTTTTCATCTATCATTCGTGACAACCGTTCAACAGTAATTCCACTTTCCCCCCGAAACGCTTCCGGCAGTGCATCTTCCAGAGTTTTAATATCCCTTGTTTTTTTGTCTGTCTCCTTTGCTATTCTTTTTTGCTCTTTTTCAATGCGCAACATTTTCTGTTTTTTCATTTCATTTAACTCGTCTGAAACGTTTACCTCTTTCAGCCGTTCCAAATAGTTCTCAACCACTTCAAACACGACACTCTCTAAAAAATCCTGTGAATAATAACTTCTTTCGGCGCATTTTTCCTGACATCCGTATCTGCCTATGCAGGACACTTTCTCTGTTCCGTCCTTTGTGACCCAGTGGTTGTTATATCCGGCACTTTTTAGACGCTTGCCACAATAACCGCAATACGCAATTCCCAATAATGAAAGTTTTCCTCTCGGATTGAACGGTGCCGAATACTGTTCTTCATATAAAGCAAGCGTTTTCTTTTTCTTTTCCTCTAAATGCGCTTTCCTTGACTCCCTGATTTCCTGCGCTTTCTCCCAGTCAGGTTGCGGAACAATCACGATATCTTTGACCTGCTCCTTTGACAATATCCATTCTTTACGGTCAAGCCTTCTAAAGTTCTTCCCCTTTTCCCGGCGGTGTATTGAATAATACCCCATGTAAATAGGGTTCTTCAATATACTGCATACCGTGCCGTTTTTCCACTTGTCCGCTGTAATAGCTGGTATTCCTGCTTTGTTCAATTCTTTTGCTATTTTTTCATATCCATATCCTTTATGTATGTACAGGTCATATATCTTCCGCACAACTTCTGCCTGATGCTCTACAATCTCCATTTTATGCAGATTTCGCTTGTGCGAATCTTTTTCAGACGTTTCTACAAGCTGATATCCGTAAGGGGCTTTGCCTCCTACAAACCGCCCCTTTTCCACCTGGTCGATTAAGGCATCCTTTACCCTTTTGCTTAACTTCCGGCTTTCTTCTTCATTCTGCCAGAATCGGATATATGTAATCAAACTGTCTGTATGCTCATCATTTTTTATTTTGCCATCCTTAACAGTCCAGACCTCTATACCAGCTTTATATAATGCGTTAATGTAAAAACTGTATTCTTCCCTTCGTCCTATCCTGTCGGTCATGTATGTAAGGAGAATGTCAAATTCTTTATTTTCGGCATCTTCCTTAATCTGCATGAGGACTTCCCTATCCTCAACTCCATTTTTATATGCTGATACCGCTTTCTCAATGTACTCCTTATCGAATATCCAGTCTTGGTGTTTTGCTATATAATTTTTAGTTTCTTCCCTTTGCAGTGGTATATCATCCTCATGTAGTTGTTGTTTTGATGATACCCTCAATAGTGTCCTGACCTTTTTGCTTTCCATATTTTCCTCCTTAAAATAGCGTGCCCATGTTTTTTATTACCATGGGCACGTCCTTATTCTATACAGTTCCTATCCATTACATTTTAACGCCGATATGTCCGGGATAAAAGCCTTTGGTTCGCTTTTTTCCATATAAATTTTCTTTAAATGGTCATAAAAGTATTGGGCATTCTTATCATTCGTTTCTTCCGAAAATCTCAAATTGACTTTCACTTTTTTCTTTTTGTAGGCAGTTTCAATATGTATGCATGTCTCATTTTTCATATACATTCCTACCTCTTTTTCCTTGCTTTAGTTTATGACATTATCCATTGATTCAGAATTTCGGAATGCCAATTCATTAGTCAACAGAATCAATTTTTCCTTCATGTGCCTGTTTTTTACTTCCTTTATTGCACGTTCTGTATCTTTCGTATTGAATAAACCTTTTTTGAAAAACTTCTTATAAGTATATTCATATTCCAGCATTTCATCTGGCGGCAACATCCCAGTCCTGCCAGCCTCATATATCTTCTCCCAGTATTCACTGAGTGTCATTTTTTCTTTGTAGTCATGCAGAGAAACATACAATCCGGCACGTTCCGGCACACGGTTTGTCCAGACATATTCTGTTGCCTTGGCTTTTTTCTCGCCAGCTTTCACAACCATACACTGTGACGGCGCATCAGCAATTTTGAAACAGCGCCATTCTTCTCCAGTCAGAACAGCATCGTAGATTGTAGGGATTTCTTCTCTGGGAGAACGGTACCCACACATCACAACTGCCGCTTTGCTATGGCTCAAAGCGATAGCTCCTATCATATGCGAATACAGGTCAGCCATTTCACTTTGATAAAGTTTAGACTGCCTTCTGTAAAGTCCAACATAAGGCCAGTCTATCAGAAATTGTATTTCCGGTTGTCCGCTAAAGCGTTTTATAATTTCCAGTCCGTCAAAGCATGTAACATGTGGTTTGGTCTCCAACCGCTCCATGACATTAGCAAGATTCCGTCTGACTTCATACCGATATTTCTCGTCCGATTTATTTTTGGAATAACTGGCCGCCGAACAGTTAAAAGACTGGGAGTAAGCCAGAAATGTATTCCTTGCAACTTTAACCATCACATCATCATTAAGCCACTCACCAGAATTTGAATAATGCAACTGGGAATCGGCAGACAATTTAAGCATTTCTTTTTTCGCTCTTTGGAACTGCGTCTGTGCAGTTCCAAAGTCATCCGGTTTTTTTATGTCCAGTAATGCTTTTATTGTATCCTCTCTGGTTTCCGGTTTAGTGAGCGATTTATAAAGAATGGCAATATTCAGGTTACTATCATTTATCCATTCCTTTTCATACTTCCCATTATAATTTGAAAAGTAGACTCCGGCACCACCACAATACGGTTCAATATATTTGGTACAGGAATCGTCAAACAATGCTTTTATTTTGGATATGTAGGGAGCCTTGCTCCCCACATATCCATTCAAAAGATTATATGTACTCATATTAAGCCTCCGCAATGTCCGTCTTGAACAAGTCGGCTACAAACTTATAGTACCTTCTATTATTGGTATCGTTAAAACCGTATCCCGTACCGCTCCTGTTGCTTATGATAATGGTCTTTCCATAATGCTGTTCAACCATTCTCAGTTTCTTGCAGAATACAGTTTTTGTACAGCCTGCGTCTATTTCGTCCAAAAGTTTCTGAAACTGGTCGGATATAACAGAGACAGTACCTTCCTGTACGTCATACTTATAATTACCGGAAGAATCACCACTTGCATTTGCCTCACTTGCTTTTGTCTTTATAGAGTCAACAACATCATTAAGGATATCCTCAATACACCGAGAAGACGGCATATTTGTTATATTCGTTACCACCTCCAGAAAGTGTTTTGCCCGGTCGAACGCTTTTTTCTTATCATTCTCACTAAAATCGACAATGAAATTTGATAATACGTTCATCACAGAGTGGTCACAAGCGGACAATATCTTTGCTTTTGAAATTGTAATCTCTGATGAACTGGAAATATATAACTTTCCTGTCTGAATATCTGTTAAATACAGCCTGCAACCATCTGACCGCATGGTTGACATATCCCCACATATCTGCATATTCAGTTGATAACCGTCCTTCCTAGCTAATACTGCATAGGGGCTGTCTTTTGATATAGGGGGCAGATTGCTTTCGGCATTTTCCGCCGCTGTCTCAACAGGCTTTTCCATAGTATCTTTTACCTCCTTGTTGCTTTCCTGTTCCTGTACTGCCATTTTCTTATCCTCCATTTTCTCGGTTTTTAATATCTGGCACCATTCCTCTGGCATCTTCTTGTTTTCTAATTCTGGTCTGATTGTCTCCCACTTGGCACTAATGTCTCCCAGTGCGTAACAGGACTCCGTATTTTTTATGTCTCTGTCCTCATTTGTACAGTCAAAGTATAATTCACAATTTTGATTGTCTTTCCGGCAGAGCGTAGCATAGACCTTCAGCGTTTCATTTACAGCATCGTCAATTTTTCCCAATGTTGACGGAACGCTCCACACTTTCCCATTTTTATATATCAAAGAATGCTTCATTCTAAAATCCTCCTATTGATTTGAAATTAAATTACAAGTGCCACAGTTGATTATTTTTGGGCAGACTCCACCTATACTGCGCTTGATAGATGGACGGACTCCCCCTCCGGTTGCCTGTTAATAGTTCCATATGTACACATACTGCCACTTTCCGGCGCAGTTCAGAAAATTTGACCGTATGATATTTTCAAGGAACTTTTTCTGACCTCCTTTCTCTCTCAACTGTTTATACATTGATTATATAGTGGCCTTTTTGAGACCACATTAATACCAAATGTATGTAATTTAGGTCATATGCATTATTTGAAGCATAAAAATAAGACCTAAAAAATATTTTTTAGGTCTTACCTTGGCACTTTCATTATATTATTTGGTCAAAATTTATCATTTGATTTTTTTTGCGTCTTATCTGGTGCAAATTCTCCAACATCAATGGCAACTGTATAGACAGACTTGGCAAGGTTCAAATGCTCTTCCAACAATTTTATATATTCTTTCAGCTTTTTCTTTCCTAATTGTTTGAGTTGGAGAGTCCTTGTCTTTTGCATCATCATTTTCATATCATCTATGGATTGAATATTGATTCCGTCATATTTCTTTCTGAATCTGATAAAATAAACCATTTTGCACAGTTTCTCATTTTGTTGCATCAGTTCAGCAGTATCAATTTCCATAATTCTGCCAGCCTCTTTATAAAGTTGGAACTCAAACCATTTGTGCCTCGTGAATGCCGCATCTAACTTTTTGGTACTCTCATAGAATTCTTCTCGTTCTTTCGGACTGTAATTCATTTCGAGTTCCTGTTTTATTTCTTCAGTAGTTCTATAATTAGGAAGATTCATTATATCTTCTTCTGATTGCTCAAAGATTGAATACTTACTTTCGGCACTTTCTATCTGCTCATTGAGGGATTCTTTTTTGACAAGAAAGTCTCTATATATAGGATAATCCTTTTCTTCAAATTGATTTCCCAATATAATCCTTTGTTTGCCTGTAAGATATTCTTTTGGTATCCCTGTTTTTCCTTCAATGCGTTCCGCCCAGTTACACATTGATTTTTCCTTATATCTATATCGACATTGTATATATACTCTAATGGTTTCTTTTCCTTTTTCGATAGAGCGGTACAGACTGCTGAAATCATACACATTCCCATTGATTGTACTTTCACCAAAATTGCCCCATTTACTTTTCCACAATGCTTTTATAACCATTAAATTATATGCCAACACACTTTGAAGCATCTCCGTATCGTCATTAACCATATAAGCCTCCCTGTCATAGACATTTTTTATCTGATATTATACCATTTTCAAATAGCCTGTACCATAAGAACTTATTGAAAAAATGGCAATTTGGCAATAATCTTACTTATAAAAATGGCAATTTGGCAATTTTGCAGTCAATCGCCCTGGCAATATTATTCCGCAACATTGTAACCCTGTTTTCTCAACTAGGTTGGATTATGCGTTTTATTTAATAAATCTACTGTATCATACTTTGCTGACATCATTGACATTTACTTTTCAGATTGTTCTTTTTCCCTTATCATGCTGGCACACTTTATCATCAGAGCATTTACTTCCTATATAAATATGATTTTCTGAAATGCCCCTCTTATGGTCTTTTCAAAATTTCCGATTGTTCAGCATGGCAGGCAGGACATACTGAAATACTGTTTTCCTAACCAGTCTGATTTTTGCTTTCATCCAATTTTTCAACACAGCAGACTACCACCATATACTTTTTTCTGGAAACGCTGCTTTCATACCTCAAAACAAACTTTTTACGAAAAAAAATATATCCCCTTCCCTTAACATGCACTTTTGAAAAATATCCGTGACATAATTTCTGTCTGTTCCAATTTTCTGTTTTTAATATGCACTTTTAAATCTGCGTCCATAAAAGAACCACCCACAGCCTTCAGACCGTGGGTGGCTCCCTTTCTAATCTTCTTCATCTTCCAGAGGTTCCAAATCTCCAAAAAGATTGACTTCAACATATACCTTGTCAAGGTCGAGGTTCATGCTTGGCTCTAACATGGTTTGCAGTGTGACAATGTTGCTTGCCGTATTTATATGGCACAAAGCCTCCAGCAACGGCTTTCCGTTATGTTTTACTATTGCACGCATCAGTCCGCCACCCCCGCTCTTTTTAGTTTGTTATAGATTTGCTCTGCCGTGTATTTTCCATTTCCCAAAGCAATCAGCTGTTCCATGTTCAAACCCCTTGTATAAGCGTCCACCAGTTGAACACTGGAAATATCCTTGACTCCGAATGGCATGGTTTTTACTATGGTATTCCCACTGACACGCATATTCCGTACATCCCTGTCAAGATTAGCCATAAGCTGTTGGAGGCTCCAAATCTGTTTGCCTAAATTCTTT
>CAJUQZ010000108.1:0-4185 GCA_910588755.1 uncultured Lachnospiraceae bacterium
AGTAACTATATGGTTTTCAGCCATCATTACGGTACAACGGTGAATAATTCAGGATACTTTATCTTCTTTGGTATTCCCGACGCTCAAGAGTCTGGATAAATAATGGCTGTTATCTATATAGATCCCCGTGCTGTTTATGGCATGGGGATTTTTTGTGTGGCGTGTTTGAATTTTTTTGTATGAATCTTTACTCAGCTTTAAAAAGTTTTTGGACATAGTAATATAAATCTGGTATACTGACTATGATTCATATAGACAAATCTGGTATACTGATTATGATTCATATAGCTTCAAAAGAGCAGTATATTAGATTGTAAAAGACAAAATGTATGACCAGAGCGGGGTGATAACAAATGGCTCAATTTGATTCTGCAGAAGTGATAAATATGTATGGGGAGAACACAGAAGAACTGGAAAAAATCCAATTGGACAACACTGTGATCGAGTCAACAGATGTGATGACAGGCGATAAAGATCGCAGTCGTTTTCTGTATTATCAGCTGAAAATGAGCATAAAGAAGGCAAAACAGGTTGATATCATTGTCTCTTTTCTGATGGAGTCAGGTGTCAGGCTAATTCTGAACGATCTTAAAATGGCGTTGGACAGGGGCGTCCAGATAAGGATTCTTACTGGTAATTATCTTGGGATCACACAGCCATCAGCACTCTTTTTGATCAAGAAGGAGTTGGGGAACCGTGTTGATTTAAGGTTTTATAATGATAAGGCGCGGTCATTTCACCCAAAGTCTTACATATTTCACTATGAGAAAATGAATGAGATCTATATTGGTTCTTCCAATATTTCGAGAAGTGCGTTGACATCAGGGATTGAATGGAATTATCGTTTTAACAGTAAAACAGATAGCAAAAATTTTCTGTTGTTTTACAATGCATTTGAAGATCTGTTTTTCAGGCATTCCATTATTATTGATGATGAGGAATTATACAGATATTCAAAAAACTGGCATAAACCTGCCATTGCGAAGGATTTGGACAGATATGATAAAAGTGAGGAGACGGCAGATGTCAGAGTAGAGGCATTGTTCCAGCCAAGAGGTGTGCAGATAGAAGCGCTGTATGCGTTGGAGGACAGCAGGATGGACGGAGCAGTCAAAGGACTTGTTCAGGCCGCCACTGGTATTGGGAAGACATATCTTGCGGCGTTTGACTCAGCCCCGTATAAGACTGTATTGTTTGTGGCGCACAGGGAGGAAATACTAAAACAGGCTGCAATTGCGTTTCAAAATGTGCGTCGTTCCGACGATTTCGGTTTTTTCTACGGGAAGCAGAAGGACACGGATAAGGCTGTCATCTTTGCGTCTGTCGCGACGCTAGGAAGAGCAGAATACTTAAATGAAGAATATTTTAGGGCAGATTATTTTGAGTATATTGTCATCGACGAATTCCATCATGCGGTCAACGAACAGTACAGAAGGATTGCAGACTATTTCAGACCAAAGTTTCTCTTGGGACTCACTGCGACTTCTGAGCGAATGGACGGCAAGAATATCTACGAGTTGTGTGACTACAATGTGCCATATGAAATTTCGTTAAAAGAGGCGATTAACAAGGGAATGTTAGTTCCTTTTCATTATTATGGTATCTATGATGCGACGGATTATTCTGGACTGCGTCTGGTAAAGGGGCGCTATGATGAGCGGGAGCTTACGCAGATTTATGCGGATAATGTGGACCGATATGAATTGATTTATAAATATTATATGAAATACCGCTCAAAGCGTGCGCTGGGTTTTTGCTGCTCCAGACAGCATGCGCGCCAGATGGCGGAAGAATTTTGTAAGAGGGGAACGCCCTCCGTGGCTGTGTACAGCAATGCCGACGGGGGGTGTTCAGAAAACAGAGACATTGCAATAGAGCAGTTGAAGAAGCAGGAGATCAAAGTGATTTTTTCTGTTGACATGTTTAATGAAGGGTTGGATATCGCTTCGCTTGACATGGTAATGTTTCTTAGGCCGACAGAGTCCCCGGTCGTGTTTTTACAGCAGCTGGGGCGCGGGTTGCGTACATATAAAAGCAAGGCTTATCTCAATGTGTTGGATTTTATCGGAAACTATGAGAAAGCGGGAAAGGCACCGCTGCTTCTTTCTGGTGAAAAATCATTTCCTGCGAAGGAAGCGCATGACTATAATGACATTGAATATCCTGATGACTGTATCGTGGATTTTGATATGAAGCTGATTGAGTTGTTTAGGCAATTGGATAAAAGATCACTGTCTGTGAGGGAGCGGATTCATCGTGAATATGATCGGGTAAAAGAACTGTTGGATGGAAAAGTGCCTACAAGAATGGAATTGTTTACCTATATGGATGGTGATATATACCAGTACTGCATGAACCACACCAAGGAAAATCCGTTTCGCGGATATCTGGATTTTCTACATGATCGGCATGAGCTGTCTAGGGAGGAGGAGACTTTATATGCCGGGATTGGCAGGGAATTTATATCAGTGATCGAGACGACGGACATGCAGAAGGTCTATAAGATGCCAATTCTGTACAGTTTTTACAATCATGGTAATATACGGCTGGAAGTAACGGACGGGGAGGTACTCGAGAGCTGGAGAGAATTTTTTGACAGAGGGACAAACTGGAAGGATTTCGCAGCAGGCATATCTTATGAGGCATATAAGGATATGACAGACAAACAGCACTTATACAAGGCAAAGACAATGCCAATCAAATTTTTAAAACAGTCAGGTAAAGGTTTTTTTGTTGACAGAGATGGATATGCGATTGCCTTGAGGGAAGATTTGAAGGCCTGTATTCAGAATGAGGCGATGAAATTACATATGAAAGATATACTGGCGTATCGGACGATGGAGTACTACAGGAGAAGGTACGAGATGGCTCCGAAAATGAAAGATTTATTTTAAATTTATAAGGGAGGAACACAAAGAAACAAATGAAAAGAACAGGTATTTTCAAGCAGCTGCTATTGCCAATGATTGCGATTGTATGTGCATTGGCGGTGTGCCTGACAGGGATTGTCGCGGTAATTTTTGTGAAATCGTACGAGAAGGAGATCTACGGCAGAAGTCACGACAAGTCACAGCTCGTGGCCGGGGAGATTGCCACATTTCTGGACGGTGCGTATGGCATTACGGAGGAGCTGTCCGTCAATCCGAGTGTTTTGACGATGGACACTGGGGTGCAGACGCCCATTTTAGAGAACTGCGTGCGGCGCAATCCGTATCTCGAACTGCTCTACATACAGGGGACGGATGGCATGCAGACTGGGCGCTCGTCGGGCGAGCTGGCTGACCGTTCCACGCGGTGGTGGTTCGTACAGACGATGGAGGAGCAGAAGGCGTTTGTCTCGAAGTCGTATTATTCGGTGAATACCGGGATGCCCTGCGCATCGATCTTTTTTCCGATGTATCGGGACGGCGCGCTTGTCGGCATCTTCGCGGTGGATCTGAAGCTGGACTATCTGCAGAGCCAGATCGAGGCGTACTCGGATGTGGAGAGCGGGGAGTACTCTTTTGTCATTGACGGGGAAGGGGTCGTGGTGGCGCACCCGGACAGCTCCCAGATCGAGGAATTATATAATTATAAGCTGATGACGAGGACGGTGTCGAGCAAGGATTCGGCGGGACAGCCGCTCGTTGACGCTGATGGGAACATTGTGACGGAAGAGCAGGAGATCGCGGTCTCGGAGGATTATCAGAAGATTATTTCCGATGTCATGGCAGGCAACAGCGGGAGCTGCGAAATGAAAAACGAGGGTGAATCCTACATAGTGAGCTATGCGTCCATACCGCTTAAGGGGGCATCGGATACGTGGTCTGTCATAACGCTTCACCGGAAAGCGGCGGCGATGGCGCCGGTGTACCGGGTGATCGCTGTGGCTGGCGCTGTGGCGCTGTGCATCATTGCGGCCGCGATCTTAGTGATCGCGCTGCTGGCGCGCAGGCTGACGAGGCCGATCGTGTCCATCACGGAGCTGATCGGGAATGCCTCGGACGGCGATTTTACAGTGCAGGCGGACGAGAGCAGCAGGAATGAGCTCGGCGTTCTGGCAAAGAGTTTTAATAAAATGACCGGTAAAATATCTGCGATACTGACCAAGATGACCACGCTAACCCGCGAGGTTGTGGAGAGCGCGGATGACTTGCGGCAGATCGAGCATGAGATGGCGGCCGCAAGCAGCGCAGTCCGGGAGAT
>CAJUQZ010000108.1:4195-14933 GCA_910588755.1 uncultured Lachnospiraceae bacterium
GATCTCAGATGGTTCGTCGGCGCAGGACGCTGATGTGCAGCAGGTTGTCATGAAGCAGGAGGAGCTGGGGGAAAAGTTTGGGCAGCTGCAGGAGAAAAGCAGGCTTTTGCTGGAAGAGGCGCAGAATACGATGGTCTCCGGTGAAAATGGAATGCGGAGCGTCGAGGAGCTGAAACGGCAGAACGAGACGGCCGCGCGGGGAATGGCGGAAGCCTACACGAAGATCGCGGCATTAGAGGCGCAATCCCAGAAGATTTCGGGAATCCTTGGCACAATCGACGAGATTTCCTCCCAGACAGAACTGCTTGCGTTGAACGCGTCCATCGAAGCCGCACGCGCGGGTGTATACGGCAAGGGATTTTCCGTGGTCGCGGAATCCATAGGAAAGCTTGCGGCCGATTCGTCGGCTGCGACGGCTGATATCGAAAAGATCATCGTGGAACTGTGCAGGGATATCTCGGATACGGTAGCGGATATCGAAGTCATGCGCGACGGCGTGGACGGGCAGACGCAGGCTGTGGATAAAGTGCAGGAGACCTTTGCGGATTTCCGCATATTGACGGAGAAGACAAGGGAATCTGTCGAGAGCATGGAGGCGCTGATCGGGGAGATGCATGCGTGCGACAGCTTTGTGATGCATGCTGTGGAGCGGATCCGCGGCATTTCCGCCAACACGTCAGGGCTGACGGAGCAGGTCGCGGATTCCCTGGAAACGCAGCTGGGCGGAATCCGTAATGCGGCGGGGCGCATAGACAATCTGTCTGTCGTGTCGGAGGAGATGGCGCAGGAGATGACGAAGTTTAAGCTGTGAGGATAGGGATTGGAGAGCATTCAAAAACATGAAGCAGTGGTAATACACAGTCTGAATATGATCTGTCGAAAGACATAGAAGAACTGTTGATGCAGAGAGAAAGACCAGAAGAATTCTATGTCAAAAATTAACTGCTGACCAGGCAGCTGTATCAGTATCGCAACAAGCTGGTTATGCTGAAAGGATTTAGCTTATTAACGCCGTTTTTTCTGAACCATTCGTTGAATACAAACCATTACAGCGGAGGGGTATTTTACCTGAAGTGGGAGGGGGTTAGCATAGCAGTTGATTCAGGCTATCAGTTTGTGCAGAACCTGCATCAGAACGGATTGAATGTTCTGGATATTGATGTGGCCATTATCATACATGAGCACATTGATCATAACAGTGATATGCGGCTTTTGAATGCTCTGCTTTTAGAAAGATGCTCTTTTAGGTAGGAAGTAAAATGCCTGCGTAAAGCACAAAAGTTGACAGCTGGGGCCAGACGCGCTAAAATAGGATTCACAAAGGGGGCTTACTATGAAGCAGAAATTGGACAGAACTTTGGGAATGTACTCCGCACTAATGATTAGTATAGGAACGATGATTGGCTCTGCGATTTTCGTCCTGGCGGGTACGAGCTATGCGACGGCGGGGCCGGGCGCTTCGCTTGCAATCTTTCTGGCGGGGATTGCGGCAGTGTTCACGGGGTTGTCTTTTGCGGAGCTCGTGACGGTGATTCCGAAGGCGGGCGGCGGTTATGTCTATGTGAAGGAGGCGACGGGGAACAATATTATCGGTTTTATCTGCGGCTGGGGCTTCTGGCTTGGGTACGCGATGTCGTGTGGACTGTTTGCGCTGGGGTTTGGGAATTTTATCAATTATATTTTTCCGTTTATCCCGCAGATGGTGGCGGCTTATCTGCTCGTGGTCTATGTCATGTTCACGAACATCAAGGGGACGAAGAGTTCCGGGACATTGCAGAATGTGATCACGACGCTGCTGGTGGCGCTGCTGGCATTGTATGTCATAGTGGGGATTTTTCATATTAATATGGAGAACCAGACACCGTACACGCCGCAGGGAATGTCGGGTGTGTTCAATGCGATGGGCTTTCTGTATATGACATATATCGGCTATGGACTGATTACGACGGCGAGCGAGGAGGTCATCGAGCCTGAGAAGACGATTCCAAAGGCGATACTGATTTCGATTGCGGCGGTTATAGTCATCAAGACATCGGTGTTTTTTATCGGGTGCGGGATTTTGCCGTGGCAGCAGTTGGTGCCAGCAGTGACGAGCACACCGATGATTGACACAGCGGTACATATTGGTGGGGCGGCCGGCGGCTATCTGTTTGCTTTTGCGGGCATCCTTGCGACATTGTCCTCGATCAACACGGCTGTCATGGCGTCCTCGCGGACTTCGTTTGCAATGGCGCGGGACCAGCGTCTTCCGAGTTTGTTTAAGGCAATCAACAAGACGACAAAGACACCTGTATTTTCGATTGTAGTATCCTCGATTATTGTCTTTATTGCGGTGACGATCAGGGATCTGGAGCACATTTCGACTGTGACCAGCATTTTTTCGCTGACAGGTTACAGCTTAGTCAACGTGGCGCTCATTATTTTCCGAAAAAAGGAGCCGGCTCTGGAGCGCAAGTTCCGCGTTCCGCTGTTTCCACTCACGCCGCTTCTGGGAATCGGACTGAATCTGTTTTTGATCGTGAATCTTGCCATATCGGACCGCCCTGCGCTGATCATCGCGGTTTCCGTGATTGGTGTCGGCGTATTGTATTATTATCTCATAATGCCAAAGCTGAAATATGCATCAAAGGGAATCTCCATCGTCGATGTCCCTGAGATCAAGGAGCAGAAAAAGGAGAGCAGGAAAAATGAGATCATCATACCTGTATCCAATCCGAACACAGCGGCGGGGCTGTTAAACTTTGGCAGAAGAATTGCGCTTGCGGAGGAGAGTACGACGGTGGTTCCAGTGAAGGTGAATGTCTTTCCTGATAACCTGCTCACGATCGCGGACTATGATACCATGATGCAGTCAATGGGCGTGCAGGACAGTGTTGTCCAGATGCTCAAGGAGTATGAGTCGGATCCATGCATGCGCCCGGTGCTGATTAATTCGACAAATGCCTTTCACGCGATCATGTCCGTGGTAAAGAAAGAGAAAAACCCTCTGGTGATCATGGGCTGGCATGGCTCTGGCCTGATCAAATACATGCATGGCAACATTACATACCAGATGCTTCAGGAGGCGCCGGCGGATGTCGGGATACTGCGCATGAACGGTGAAAATCAGACATTTCGGAATATTCTGTTCCCGTATGGCGGCGGGAAATATTCTAAGATGACGGCGAAGGTCGTCAACCGTATCGCCAACGGGTACGGTGCGAAGATCACGCTTCTGAATGTGGTGGATCACGAGGAAGATATCGAGAGCACAAGGGCGTATCTTGAGAAGTCCGCCGCAAAGTTCGACCAGCCAGCACAGATTATGGTTTGCAGCGGTGATCTGATTGAGAAGGTGGTGGCGTACTCGGACCAGTATGATTTGATTGTCATGGGTGCATCTCTTGACTGGGGAATTCAGGAGGTTGTGACGGGATTTCGCACAGATAAGATTATGGAGCAGGCAAAGTGTTCAGTGCTGATCATCAAGAGCTACGATATCTTTTTGCAGCGGACGAAGGTGAGAGGTTTTATCCATAAGACGAGAAATGCAATTCATCAATAAAGTATTATATTAATATAGGACTGGCGTAGTGTATAGAAAACATACACTGCGCCAGTTTTTTATGCACTCGTATATTTTTATGTCAGATTTCACATACTATGCCTTATAGAATTGTGAAATATACTGTTCAAAAATATTCGAAAACTGCTCAGAGAGAACTATTCATAAAACTGTTGAAAGAGAACTGTGAAATAAAACAGTTCAATGAGTAGTTGAAAAGAGACTGTGAAAAAACAGTTCAAAAAGCAGTTCAATGAGCTGTTGAAAAGGAACTGTGAAATAAAGCTGGAAAAGTTTTTTCAGGTGTCGGGCAGAGAGGAAAGGAAGCATGAAGAAGGATTACAGTAAATTATGGGTTTTATTTAAGTCTATGTTTGTGTTGAGTGCATGTACATTTGGTGGCGGGTTTGTGATTGTTTCCCTGATGAAAAAGAAATATGTGGAGGAGTTAAAGTGGCTAGAGGAGGATGAGATGCTTGATGTGACGGCTATCACACAGTCGGCGCCGGGGCCACTCCCGGTAAACGCCTCAGTCATCATCGGCTATCGGATTGCGGGTGTGGCCGGCTCCCTGACAGCAATTCTGGGAACGATCCTGCCGCCGATGGTGATTATATCGGTCATCTCCTTGTTTTATGAGCAGTTCCGAACCAATCCATATATAGCCACGGCCCTGCAGGTGATGCGCGCGGGGGTTGCGGCGGTGATTTTTGATGTCGTGATTAATTTGGCAGGAAATGTGGTGAGAACTGGGCGGCTTTTGTATATGACAATGATGATTGTGGCATTTGTGGCGACATATCTGTTTGGTGTCAGTGCCATGCTGATTATCTTTGTCTGTCTTGGCATCGGGCTGGCTGATTTATATTTTGTCCTAAAAAAGAACAGGACAGATGCGGCGTCAAAGGCGTCAAAGAAGAAAGGCAGGGTGTAGGCGATGTTGTTGGTAAAATTATTTTTCGCTTTTCTGTGGGTAGGACTATTTAGTGTGGGGGGCGGATATGCTGCAATTCCACTGATACAGGACCAGATTGTAAATATTCATAAGCTGATGACGATGGAGGAGTTTTCGGACCTTGTCACTGTGGCGGAGATGACGCCGGGGCCGATATCCATTAACTCTGCGACTTTTGTAGGGATGAGAACGTCGGGCCTTTATGGTGTGTTGCTGTGTACGATCGGCTGTATTATACCTTCGTTTTGTATCTGTCTGACATTGGCATATTTTTACTACAAATATCGCACTGTGGGCGGGGTGCAGGTCGTACTGGGTGCGCTGCGTCCGGCGGTGGTGGCGCTCATTGCCTCGGCTGGTGCATCTATTCTGATGTTGGGGTTGTTCCAGGCGGAACTTCCAGACATTGTACCTAGCAATATCCGAATCGTTGAGCTTGGCATTTTTATTGTTGCACTGGTCATACTTAGAAAATACAAAGCGAGCGCGATAACGATAATTTTTGGAAGCGGTGTTGTGGGAACGCTGGTGTACGGCCTGATGGGCGCGATATAAGATATGATATAAGGAAAAATATGGAAAAGGATTAAAACGGTAGAAACGGATCAAACGGATAGAAAAAGTAGAAACGGATCAAAAGGGTAGAAAAAGCAGGATTAAATCAAAAGGATAGAAATAGTAGAAAAAGATTAAAGGGAAAGAAAAAGTAGAAAAAGATCAAAAGGGTAGAAAAGTAGGAAAAGATCAAAAGCAAAGAGACAGTAAAAAGGATCAAATGGAAAGAAAAACAGTAGAAAAAGATCAAAGGGATAGGAAAAGATCAAAAAAACAGAAAAAGATTAAAAGGAAAGAAAAAGTCGAGAAAGATAGAAAGAGATCAGAAAGATAGAAAGAGATAGAAAAAGATAGAAAGAGATCAGAAAGATAGAAAGAGATAGAAAAGGATAGCAATTATAAAAAAAGATCAAAAGGATAGAAAGAATAAAAAGGATAAAAGAGATAGAAAGGATAGAAAGAGATAGAAAAGGATAGCAATTATAAAAAAGAAAGGATAATAAGGGAGAACAGACATGACAAATGACATTGATAAAATTCTAACAAGCCAGGATTATTACAGTATCCGTCTGGAGAGCATTGGCGGACTTGGCGCAAATCTGTGCGGAAAGATGGTGGGCGAACTGGGTGTTAGGTATCTGAATCTGAACAGTGCGGGATTTTCAAGTTATGGTTCAGAGAAGACGGGGACGCCAGTGAAAAGTTACATTCGTTTTTGCCCGGCAGAGAAAGAAATCAGGGTGCACTCCCCGGTTGTTTCACCTGATTTGCTGGTCATTTTCCACCAGGCGCTGATGCGCGACCAGAGTGTGTGGAAAGGGTGCAGTGGGCAGACAAGCGTGATCATTGCGCTGGATATGGGGCAGGAGGAGAGCGTGACAAACCTGCTACCAGACTGCATCCGGGACTGTTATGTGGTCAATGCCCGCCAGATTGCGATGGAGACGAAATCGCGCATCAATGTGGTAATGCTTGGCGCGATGGCAAAAGTGATGGGGTTTGTAAAGCTGGAGGAAGCCAGGCAGATTTGCAGGGACAATCTTGGCAGAAAATATCCGGCGGCGCTGGAGGGAAATTTAAAAGGGCTGGAACAGGGGTACGCTATGGTGCAGCCGCTGTCTGAAACAACGCATCGTTCATGGAAGGAGGACACGAACAGCGGGTGTTCAAAGAAGGAGAACACATATTCTGATAACGACCAGGAATGGGGCTATGCCACTGCGCCAATTGGAGGTGTGAACCCGCGGGCTGGCAGTACGGTGACAGCGGACCTGTCGCCGTCAAGGCAGGGATACATTCCGCTTTTTATCAAGGAGCGGTGTATCAACTGCGGACTGTGTGACTCAACCTGCCCAGACATGGTGTTCCAGTTTGCAGAGGGTGAGTACAACGGCAGAAGGATGATGGTCAACCAGGGGCTTGACTATTATCACTGCAAAGGCTGTATGCGCTGCGTGAGCGTGTGTCCGGTCAATGCGCTAGTGCGGGGTGACGAGGCAGAGCACCCTAAGAAGCAGTATTTCATGCCAAACCAGGACATGTTGCGCACACCGGATTACTATGTCAAGGCTGGACCTGATGGTTATATCACCTCGGAGTCTTATCTGACAGAGAAAAGGATAGAAGGGGGAGAGGTTTAAATGAAACAGGTAGTAGCGTATGCAAGCGGTAATGAGATGGCGGCCATTGCGATCAAGCAGATTGGGTATGACCTGATGGGATACTATCCGATCACACCATCGACACAGATTGCAGAGAACCTTGATGATATGCGGGCAAGGGGCGAGACGGATCTTGTCATGATTGCTGCGGAAGGGGAGCACAGTGCGGCGGGTATCTGTTATGGCGCGTCCGTTGCAGGCGGCAGGGTCATTAACGCCACCAGTGCAAACGGACTATTGTATGCCCTGGAGCAGTTTCCTGTACAGTCTGGGACGCGATATCCGATGGTGATGAATGTGGTGTGCAGGACTGTTTCTGGTCCACTATCCATCAAGGGAGATCACAGCGATATTATGTATATATTAAATGCGGGCTGGCCGATTCTGTTTGCCCACACGGTGCAGCAGGTGTATGATTTTAATATCATTGCGCTAAGGCTTGCAGAGCAGGTGCGCCTTCCAGTGGTGGTGGCATACGACGGATTTTTTACAAGCCATCAGAAAAGGCGGTGTCTTCGATTTGAAGATGATCAGGCGGTGCGGCAGTTTGTAGGGCTGAAAAAGGAGCCGTATCCGTTTCTGGATCTGGAGGCGCCCATCACGGTTGGCGCCTATATGAACGAGCCGGATCTGATTAACAACCGCTATCAGCTCCACCTGGCGATGTGCGAGGCGGACAGGCTTCTTCCAAAGCTTTTTGAGGAATATGGCGCACTCTCTGACAGGAAATATAACAAGGTGGAGGGGTATTTCCACGAGGATGCACAGGAGCTTTTGGTACTTCTTGGCTCCTCCTATGAGACGGCGAAAGAGGGCGTGGACAAAATGCGCAAAAACGGGAAAAAAGCCGGCGCTGTGACGCTGAATGTGCTGCGCCCCTTCCCGGGTGAGGAATTGTTTGCGGCATGTAAGCAGGCAGACACGATACTGGTCGCTGACAGGCAGGACAGCTACGGCGCAGGGGGTGGGAATCTCTCGTTGGAGATACGTGCCATGATGCAGAAGTATGGGGGGACAGCGCGCATTAGAAGCTTGGTTTACGGGCTTGGCGGGAAGGATTTCTTTGCGGAGGACGTTGAGAAGATGCTGGATCTTGCAAGGGATCCGGAGGCACCTGATTTTGATTATTATGGGGTAAATCCTGGTTTTGGTACGAAGCCGGAGGAGGAAGCAGGGTTTTTTGCGCCACTCACACAGGAAAAAACAAAGGTTGGGGCGACGCTGGTACACCGGGACGCATCGGGCGAGGTGCTGGTGGACGGCGGCAGCCTGAATGCGACAGCGGCAGTGCCAAAACGCATCGCGCCTGGACATGGCGCCTGCCCGGGCTGCGGCATACCGGTGAACTTAAATCTGCTGCTGAGGGCGATTGAGGACCCGGTGGTGCTGTTATTCCAGACGGGTTGTGGCATGATTGTCACGACACCTTACCCAAAGACAAGCTTTAAGGTGCCATATCTGCACAATCTGTTCCAGAACGGTGCGGCGACGCTAAGCGGAGTTGCGGAAATCTGCTACAGAAAACAGCGCAGAGGGGAGCTGCCGCCTGGTGATATCATTTTTGTCATGGTCAGCGGGGATGGTGGTATGGATATCGGTATGGGCTCAGCGATTGGCACGGCGCTTAGGGGGCACAGGCTTTTGCTGTTTGAATATGACAATGGCGGCTATATGAACACGGGCTATCAGCTGTCCTATTCTACGCCCAAGGGGGCGCGGAGCGCGACCTCCCATGTGGGTGTGAAGCAGTATGGAAAGACGTTTTTCCACAAGGACATGCCACGGCTCATGGCGGCTACAAATATCCCGTATGTGGCGACCGTGGCGGAATCTAATCCGACGGATTTTATCAGAAAGGCGGCGAAGGCGGCATTTTATGCAAAGACCGAGGGGACGGCGTACCTGAAGGCTCTGTCGGCGTGCCCATTAAACTGGAACGATATCCCCGCGACGGAGCGGAAGGTCATAGAGGCCGGGGTGAACTGCTGCTATTTTCCGCTTTATGAGATTGAACAGGGCGTAACAAGGCTAAGCTACGCGCCAGATGCGGCAGGAAAAAAGATTCCTGTAACAGACTGGCTTGCGATGATGGGGCGCACAAAGCATCTTTGTGGGGAGGAATACCAGGAGGTGGCAGACAGCCTGCAGCAGGAAGTGGACAGAAGGTACGAGCGGCTGAAAATGGAGGCGCAGGCCAGGTAAGAAACAGGCGCCGGGAGGCGGGAGCGCAGGTCAGGCGAAAAACAAACGTCTGAAAGCGGAGGGTTACTGTTTACACAGGACTTAGCGTTTCTGGAAAAGCATGAATTGTGATATTGTATTTTAGGATGCTTATATGATAACATTGTATGGATAGTATCTTTTAAATCATAAAAGTCAACAGAACGTTACCAGTGAGGAACCAAGTTTTCTAAAGGAGAGAAAAAATGGCACAGAATGCAAAAGAAAACCTGATCACACAGCCGCCGGCGAAAAGCCTGTTCTTCTTCGCGCTGCCAATGATCATCGGAAATTTGTTTCAGCAGTTTTATAATATGGCGGATTCCATCATTGTGGGGAAACTGGTGGGGGAGGATGCACTGGCGGCGGTGGGGGCGTCGTACTCCTTCACAACGGTTTTTATCATGATCGCGATTGGAGGTGGGATTGGCGCTTCGGTGCTGACTAGCCAGTATCTTGGCGCCGGGCATTACAGGGAGATGAAAAGCTCTGTTTACACGTTTCTGATCACGTTTGCGGTGTTTAGCACGATGCTTGCGGTGCTGGGATTTGCGGTCAATCCATTAGTACTATCAATATTAAGAACACCGGACAATATCATGACGGACGCAGTCTCGTATTTGCAGATTTATTTTGTGGGACTGCCGTTCATGTTCATGTACAATATTTTATCCGCCAATTTCAATGCGCTTGGACGGTCGAAAATTCCACTTTTTTTATTAATCTTTTCGTCCATATTGAATATTGTGCTGGATCTGTGGATGGTGGGAAGCTTGAAGATGGGCGTTGCGGGTGCGGCGGTTGCAACGGTGATCGCGCAGGGGATTGCGGCGGTGATTTCGCTTGGCATTCTGATGCGCTTGCTGTCCACATATGCGGTTGAGGGTAAGGTGCAGCGGTTTCGCAGCGATATGTTTGTCACGGGTGTGAAGGTTGCAGTACCGTCCATCGTGCAGCAGTCTATTGTGAGTATCGGTATGCTGCTCACGCAGTCTGCGGTCAACCAGTTTGGCTCCTCTGCGCTTGCGGGGTATTCCGCGGGGACCAGGCTCGAATCGCTGTGTATTGTGCCGATGATCGCCACGGGGAATGCGATGTCCACCTTTACGGCGCAGAATCTCGGCGCTGGTAAGCCGGAGCGCGTGCGGCAGGGTTACCACGTGGCGTACGGTATTATCATTGGCTTCGGGGTGCTTCTGATCGTGATTTCACAGCTTTTTTACGAGCCGATTCTATCCGCCTTTGTGGAGCAGGGTGAGTCGGCGGTGGCGTTTGAGACAGGGACGGCCTATTTCCGCTTTATCGGGTTCTTCTTTTCCTTTCTGGGCTTTAAGGCGATAACGGACGGGATATTGAGGGGCGCGGGGGACATCAGGGTGTACATGCTAGCCAATCTGGTCAACTTAGGGATTCGCGTTGCGGTGGCGCAGCTGTGCTCACCCATCTGGGGAATCGAGCTGATCTGGTACGCGGTCCCGATGGGCTGGACGGCAAATTACCTGATCTCCTATCTCTGGTATCGCACGGGGAACTGGAAGCGGCAAAACCTGCTGGAAAGTCCATAACATAGCTGATGAAAGGAATTGAGGAAGGTGGGGAAATGTTTATAATATACATTCAGGCATAGAAGCAGTACAGGCTGGGATTACAAGTGAGTATATATTCAATGGAAGGAAAAAATAAAAAAGGATTGCCAAAACAGTACAGTGTGGTATGATGAAGTATGACAGGCAGATATAAAATGATAAAAAGTCCAGCTAAGAAATGTCAATAGGTAAAATAAAAAATGTTTAAAAAGTTTTT
>CAJUQZ010000109.1 GCA_910588755.1 uncultured Lachnospiraceae bacterium
GCCTGACAGAAGCGCTGGGTATGGGGCTTCGGGGAAATGGCACGATTCCGGCTGTGTATTCAGAGCGACTTAAGCTCGCAAAACATGCGGGTATGGCTGTCATGGAAATGCTTCGGAAAAATATTTGCCCACGCGATATCATGACAAAGGAGGCCATCATCAATGCGCTCACAGTGGATATGGCCCTTGGGTGCTCGACCAACTCGATGCTCCATCTGCCTGCAATTGCGCATGAGATCGGATTTGATTTTGACATTTCCTATGCAAATGAGATCAGTGCAAAGACGCCAAATCTTTGCCATCTTGCGCCGGCAGGACCTACATACATGGAAGACCTCAACGAGGCAGGCGGTGTGTACGCGGTGATGAATGAGTTGTCTGTGCTCGGACTGTTGAATGAGGATTGCATGACCGTGACCGGAAAGACGATCGGTGAAAATATAAAAGATGTCCAGAACAAAAATCCAGAGGTCATCAGACCACTTGACAATCCGTACAGCAAGACAGGCGGGCTTGCCGTATTAAAGGGCAATCTGGCGCCTGACGGAAGTGTTGTGAAGCGCTCTGCGGTGGCACCCGAGATGCTTGTTCATGAAGGACCTGCGCGCGTGTTTGAGTGTGAGGAGGATGCTATCGAGGCAATTAAGGGCGGAAAGATCGTCGCTGGTGATGTCGTGGTCATCCGCTATGAAGGTCCTAAGGGCGGACCGGGTATGCGTGAGATGCTCAATCCGACGTCTGCGATTGCCGGAATGGGGCTTGGCTCCACAGTGGCGCTGATTACGGACGGACGCTTCTCTGGTGCTTCACGCGGCGCGTCGATTGGCCATGTATCACCGGAGGCGGCTGTCGGCGGACCAATCGCCCTTGTCGAGGAGGGGGATATCATTTCGATCAACATTACAGAGTGCAGTCTGAATGTCAGGGTATCAGATGAGGAGCTGGCAAGGAGACGCGCAAACTGGCAGCCAAGGGAGCCTAAGATCACAACAGGCTATCTTGCAAGATACCGCGAGCTCGTCACGAGTGGCAACCGTGGAGCGATCCTTGAGATACCCAGAAATTAATATGCTTATAACAATACTATGACCAAAGGAGATAATAAGTATGCAGTTGACAGGTTCACAAATTGTTATTGAATGTCTAAAGGAGCAGGGTGTCGATACGGTGTTTGGGTATCCCGGTGGCTCTATATTAAATATTTATGATGAATTATACAAGCACAGTGATGAAATAAAGCATATCCTGACTTCCCACGAACAGGGCGCGTCTCACGCTGCAGACGGTTATGCGCGCGCGACAGGCAAGGTCGGCGTGTGTCTAGCGACAAGCGGTCCTGGCGCAACGAATCTGGTCACAGGGATCGCGACAGCGTACATGGATTCTGTACCCCTGGTTGCAATCACGGCCAATGTAACGCTGCCCCTGCTTGGAAAGGACTCTTTCCAGGAGGTTGACATCGCGGGTGTGACCATGCCAATCACAAAGCATGGGTATATCGTGAAAGACGTAACAAAGCTTGCAGATACGATCAGAAAGGCATTTAAGATCGCAAAATCAGGCAGACCAGGCCCAGTGCTGGTCGATATCACAAAAGATGCGACGGCAAATAAGTGCGAGTTTGTCCCTGTGAAGCCAGAGCCATCCGTTATTATCAACTCATATACAGAAAAAGATATTGACACGGCGCTTGAAATGATCAGAAATGCCAAAAGACCATATATTTATCTTGGCGGCGGTGCAATTATTTCAAACGCGTCGAGGGAAGTCAGAGAATTTGCAGATAGGATTCAGGCACCCGTGTGTGACACCCTCATGGCGAAGGGTGCGTTTGACGGTAAAAGTGCACTCTACACAGGGATGATCGGCATGCATGGTACTAAGACATCAAATTACGGCGTCAGCCAGTGTGACCTGCTGATTGCATTGGGGGCTAGATTCTCTGACCGTGTTGTCGGGAATCCTAAAAAATTTGCCGAAAATGCAAAGATTCTGCAAATCGATATCGACGCTGCAGAGATTAATAAAAACATCAGGACAGACGCTTCGGTGATTGGGGATTTAAAGACGGTTTTGAAGGAATTAAACAGTAAGCTTGAACAGCAGACGCACGATGAATGGATTGCGCAGATACAGACGTTTAAGGAAAAATATCCCCTGCGGTATGAATCTGACAAACTGACCTGTCCGTATATTATCGAGGAACTTGACCGGGTGACAGGGGGAAAGGCAATCATATCAACAGATGTAGGGCAGCATCAAATGTGGGCTGCACAGTATTACCAGTACACAGAACCCCGTACATTCCTCTCTTCTGGCGGACTTGGCACGATGGGCTATGGGCTGGGTGCCTGCATTGGTGCCAAAGTTGGTATGCCAGATAAGATATGTGTTAATATTGCCGGTGACGGGTGTTTTCGTATGAATATGAATGAGCTGGCAACTGCAAGTCGCTACAATATTCCGATTATACAGATTGTCATTAACAATCATGTACTTGGCATGGTAAGGCAATGGCAGACACTTTTCTATGAAAAGCGATATTCGCAGACAGTATTGACCGACAAGGTCGATTTTGTAAAAGTTTCTGAAGGGCTTGGCTGTGAGGCGATCCGAGTCACGAAACGCGAGGAAGTAGGGCCGGCGATCGAAAAGGCCATCTCGCTACAGAAGCCTGTTGTGATCGAGTGTATCATTGAAGAAGATGACAAGGTATTTCCGATGGTTCCTGCAGGCGCTGCGATCAGCGAAGCTTTTGACGCGGAGGATCTGAAACAGCAGCAATAATGCAACTGTTCGGGAAAGAACTTTGCGATGTGATGGAACTAGATCATTATGATAAGAATGATGAGAAAATGTTTGGTTGGATTGTTGCGTGTGATTGGTGTGATGACAGTGCTTGGTATCGGTGCTGTCATCGCGCTAGAAAAATATTATCAGCATGTATTTCCAATGATCGTGACGATCAACGGACTCTACTGCACAGGTATGACTGTCGGGGATGTAACAAAAATCCTTGATGATTCTTATGACCTGCATGATGACAGGATTACTGTTCGCATGCTTGACGGTGAAGTACATGAGCTGCCGCTTGATGAGTATGGCATTACCGTGTCCTACAAGCCCGCTGTTGCTGAGTGTATGAAAGCGTGCAAAATGCGTCCGTTCCAATGGCTGTGGGATTGTGTGTATAACTGGCTGGAGTGGGGGCCTTTTTTGGCCGCTCCCTGGCATGACTGGACAGTCTATCCCACATATTACTGTGATACGGATGTCATGGCTGCGAAGCTGGAGGATACAGGATGGCTCAATGAGGATCTTTTCACTGGTGAGCATACAGTTTCCATAGCAAGAAGCGCTGCGGCAGGCTATATCCTGGTCGATCAGACAAGAGATATCCTTTTGATGGAAGACACCGTAAACCTGATCTGTGAAAAGATTGTCCAACATTTGACAGCGATGAATGGCAGTCCGTTCCAGACCATAGTAATCGACCTGTCAACCGGAGCGGACAGGGAAGTCTGCTACAAAGATGTTCCATACACGGACAAGATGAAGGATACACTTGCAAAGTGGGCGGGAATCAGTGATTTTCAAAGCTTTCATATGACCTATCAGTTTGGTGACTGTAAGGAAGTGATCGACGCGAATGTTGTGGCAGACTGGATTGCGCTAGATGAGGCAGGGAATATCGTGTTTGATGTGGACAATCTTCCAGTGCTGGATGAGTCAATGATTGCAGAGTATGTGGCATATTTGTCCGCGACTTATAATACAGTTGGAATAGAGCGCAGCTTTAAGGCGACTAGGGGCGATACCGTAACCGTGTCCGGTGGGGGCTATGGCAACGAGCTTGATGAGAAGGCGGAATATGAGTTCCTGTTAAATGCGTTTCGAAACAGGGAGAGCGGTACGCGAATCCCGCAGTATACTTCCGAGTCGTGGCAAAAAGGTTCTGACGATATCGGAGATACATATATAGAAGTGGATATGGGCATCCAGCATATGTACTATTATGTAGATGGCGAACTTACGATCGACACGCCTATTGTCACAGGGAACACATCGCGAAGATGGGGCACGCCTGCCAAAGTCTGTTATGTGTATTTCAAACAAAAAAACAGGGTGCTTCGGGGTGCTGATTATGCCACCCCTGTAAAATACTGGATGGCTGTGGACGGCCATATCGGAATCCACGACGCCACGTGGCGCAAGGATTTTGGTGGAGAGATTTACAAGACGAATGGTTCCCACGGCTGCATCAACACACCGCTTGAGAACATGGCCATACTGTATGATATGGTGGAGCTGGGCACGCCGGTTATTATGTTTTACTAGAGCATATATGAAAAATAAAAATGCCTTCTGCCAGGCATGTATCATAAGTTTGCGGGAGAATCGTGCAGTGCCTGCAATCTGTCCGAAATAACCAACATTTTATTTCATAATGTTGTTTATATAAATCTATTGTGTAATGCGCTGCTTTTGCGTTGTGAGAGCGTTGTTAAAAAACACGCTGCATCTTGCAGGAGCACACATCAAAAAAGAAAACCAGGAGGAAAATTCCTCTGCTCGCTCAGAGGAGCTCGCATTTTCCTTCGGAAAACAAGGAGGAGTTAGAAAATGTCCAGAGTGTACAACTTTTCAGCAGGTCCCGCAGTTTTACCTGAAGAAGTCCTTAAAGAAGCTGCAGATGAGATGTTAGATTATAGAGGAACCGGTATGTCGGTCATGGAGATGAGTCACCGCTCGAAGGCTTATGATACCATTATCAAGGAAGCAGAGGCGGATTTGAGGGATCTTATGAACATTCCTGACAATTATAAGGTTCTGTTTTTGCAGGGTGGTGCAAGCCAGCAGTTTGCTATGATTCCCATGAACCTGATGAAAAACGGTGTTGCTGACTATATTGTCACAGGCCAGTGGGCGAAGAAAGCTTATCAGGAGGCCTGTCTGTTTGGCAAGGCAAACAAGATTGCATCAAGCGAGGATAAGACATTCTCTTATATTCCAGACTGTTCTGACCTGCCAATATCTGAGGATGCCGACTATGTCTATATCTGCGAGAACAATACCATCTATGGCACAAAGTTTAAGACACTGCCAAACACAAAGGGAAAAACGCTCGTGGCAGATGTGTCCTCATGTTTTTTGTCGGAACCTGTAGATGTCACAAAATACGGCGTGATCTACGGCGGAGTACAGAAGAACATCGGACCAGCTGGTGTTGTGATCGTGATTATCAGGGAAGACCTGATTACCGATGATGTACTCCCAGGCACACCGACCATGCTCAAATACAAGACTCATGCAGACAATGACTCCCTATACAACACGCCGCCAGCATACGGCATCTATATCTGTGGAAAAGTGTTTAAGTGGCTCAAAAAGATGGGCGGACTTGAGAAGATGAAGGAATACAATGAGAAGAAGGCCAAGATTCTCTATGACTTTCTTGATGAGAGCAAACTCTTTAAGGGAACCGTCAGAAAAGAGGATCGCTCGCTGATGAATGTGCCTTTCGTGACAGGCAGCGAGGAATTAGATGCAAAATTTGTCAAGGAAGCAAAAGAGGCCGGCTTTGAGAATCTGAAGGGACACAGGACAGTTGGCGGTATGCGTGCAAGCATTTATAATGCCATGCCAATCGAGGGCGTGGAGAAGCTGGTTGCGTTTATGAAGAAATTTGAGGAGGCGAATGTATAATGTATCAGTATAAATGTCTAAATCCGATCTCCGATATAGGGTTATCAAGATTTACAGAGAACTATCAGACAACCGATGACATCACAAAGGCAGAGGGTGTGCTGGTTAGAAGCGCATCCATGCACGAGATGGAGCTGCCAGAGACACTTCTTGCCGTTGCGAGGGCCGGGGCTGGTGTAAACAATATCCCGCTTGATAAGTGTGCGGAGAAGGGAATTGTTGTTTTCAATACGCCGGGTGCAAACGCAAACGGTGTCAAGGAGCTCGTGATTGCAGGTATGCTTCTCGCGTCAAGGGATGTGATTGGCGGCATTGACTGGGTAAAGGCCAACGCAGGCACAGAGACGATCGCAAAAGATGCCGAAAAGGAAAAGAAGAACTTCGCAGGTACGGAAATACAGGGCAAAAAGCTTGGTATCATCGGGCTGGGCGCAATTGGAATCAGGGTGGCGAACGCGGCTGTAGCGCTGGGAATGGATGTCTATGGATATGATCCATATTTATCTGTTGATGCGGCATTAAAGCTCTCCCGCGAGGTAAAGCATGTCATCAATGTCGATGACATTTACGCGGAATGTGATTTTGTGACAATCCATGTACCGCTTATGGATGCCACAAAAGGAAAGCTCAATGCCGCTGCCATCGCCAAGATGAAGCAGGGTGTCGTCGTGCTGAACTTTGCAAGGGATCTGCTTGTCAACGAGAAGGATATGCTCGCTGCACTTGATTCGGGCAAGGTTAGAAAATATGTTTCAGATTTCCCCAATCCTACAACCGCGGGGCACAAGGGCTGCATTGTCATACCACACCTTGGCGCTTCCACAGAGGAATCCGAGGATAACTGTGCAGTGATGGCCGTCGATGAGCTCAAAGATTACCTTGAAAATGGAAACATCCGAAACAGTGTAAATTATCCGGCGTGTGACATGGGCGTATGCGGCAATGTTGGCAGGGTGGCGGTGCTCCATAAGAACATTGCTAATATGATTACGCAGTTTACCGCAGCCTTTGGCGCTGCAGGTATCAACATTAGCGACATGACCAACAAGTCAAGGGGCGAGTATGCCTACACGCTGATGGACATTGAGAAGTCTGCTGATGACAAGATTATCGAGCAACTCAAGGAAATCGATGGCGTATTCCGCGTCAGGGTCGTAAAATAAGATTTGCTGATAGGCCATATTTGGTAGAACAGCGTTCCTGTGGAATGCTGTTCTATTTTTTTATCGTTATTCATTGATAGGTGGTAACGATGTTCTTTATTTTTGTTTGAATATGTATGAATCTAATGATGTGGGAATATGAACAGTTGTTACCGTTCACACAGGACTTAGCATTTACTGCTAAGTCCGTACGAAAACGTACATGCAGCAAGTAAAAATCCATTTGCGCAACGAACGAAGTTCGTATTGCAATTTTTGCATGGATTTTTACCCGTTACTGGAACGGAATGAACAGGAACAAACAGGAACTAAAATATGAAAATTTAGTAAAAAAGAGGTTGACAATGCATATTAAATATGCAATAATCTATTCATGGAAACAACGTTACATATTATTAGAACACAGTTCTTTCTGAACATAGTTTATGGAAGTTTAACGGCGTTTCATATGTGTAAAAGGGGATTGTCTTTGGAAGCAGACCGGGGAAGTTTGCATAGAGGACAATCAGTGTAAGTGGGAGCTGCATAGAGGTTAGCGCTTTGGGGGATTCAGTTTTAACCTCTGTACAACAAAAAAGGATGCGAAGGCATCCTTTTTTGTTGTACAGAGAAATATGGAATAAATTTATTTTTATATTACATGGACAGAATCTGTCCATGTAATATAGTATATTGGTATAAAAGAGAAAAGGAGGGGCACAAGCAGCATAGGGATTTAAAGGGACAGTAGAGTGGTTCACGTGGTATAGTGATTTAAAAGACAATGAAGGGACTAAAAGGTATAGTTTTATAAAATAGCCTCTCGAAATTTATAGTTAGAAAATAGTTGTTTTTGATTCGTACTTCCCGTAAAAAGTTAGGGAGTTTTGAAAATGGGATGATGGAAGTCGTCTAAAAAATGGCTTAGAGATTCCGAGAATCGATATAAAAAAATGGAGGGATTCAAATGATAAAGAATGATAAGGTTTTCCGTATGCTTAGCATGTATGACAAACTTTCCAGCGGGAAAGTTCTCTTTAAGAATGAGGAGGCAAATGCCTTTCATGTAAATGAAAAAAGCATCCAGCGTGACATTGAGGATATAAGGGAATACCTAGACGCGCAGTTTGCCCAGACCGGAAATGAGAACAGGCTGATCTACGACCACACACAGCGCGGATACCGGCTGGAACGATTCGAGCGGCCGATGCTCTCCAACGAGGAGGTGCTGGCCGTGACAAAGATTTTGCTGGACAGCCGTGCGCTTACCAGGGCAGAGATGATGGAAATGCTCGACCGGCTGGTGGCGTGCTGCGTCCCGCCTGAAAACCGCAGGCTTGTCAGTGACCTGATTTCCAATGAACGGTATCACTATATCGAGCTGCAGCACAAAAAGGTTTTCATCGATAAAATGTGGCAGATCGGTGTCGCAATCCATGAGACCAAAAATATCGAAATCACCTATGAAAGAACCGACCGCAAAATCGTAAACCGAAAGGTGCAGCCGCTGGCAATCATGTTTTCTGAATTTTATTTTTATCTGGCAGCAAACATTGAAAATATTGATCGTGAAAAGGCGTTCCAGAACGCAGAGGACAAGTTTCCCACAATCTACCGCATCGACAGGATACAGGAGCTGACAGTACTAGACGAGCACTACAGGATTCCGTACAAGGACCGCTTTGAGGAGGGAGAGTATCGCAAGCGGATTCAGTTCATGCAGACCGGAAAACTGCAGCGGACAGAGTTCTGGTATCAGGGAATCAATGTGGAAGCTGTGTTAGACCGCCTTCCCACGGCGAAAATCCTGAAGGAAGAAGATGGCAGATACTTAATCAGCGCAGAGACCTTCAGCAATGGGATTGAGATGTGGCTTAGAAGCCAGGGAGACCGGGTTGCGGTGGTCCAAAAATAATTTGAAAAAGTTATACCAAAGGACATATCCTGTCCAGGCGCTATGATACAATTTACCTGATACAGGAAAATTTTTCCAAAACTGCCAACGGAATAGATAAGGAGGACAAAGGATGTTTTGTTCAGAATGTGGAAAGGAAATTGAAGAAAATGTAAGGTTCTGTCCCGGTTGTGGTGCACCTGTTGCAAGCAATCCGGCAGACAATACAGCCAGTACAGGAAACATACCGTCGGAAGCAGGAATTTGTGGCACAGGGGATTTGAGCGTGCTGCAGCAAATGACAGAGAAAGCAGGGCGGAGAAAAAAGGCCGCCTCGCGTATCATGCTGGTACTGATGCTGGTGTATGCATTTCTGATGGTGCGTGGATTCCTAAATATGCTGCAGTCTGTGCTGGATGGCAGCGATGACATCATGGCTTTTGTATTTAAGATATTTATATTGATCTTTTTTACCTTTGGACTGCTGCAAATCGGACTGGAATTTATTTTCCCTTTTGTTGCAGGGAGCAAGGCCGTCCATGCAGAAGAATACTTAAAGTATATACAGGTCAATGACAGAAGGGCCCTGATGCACGCGCTTGGACAGATGAAATGCTCCGCGGTAAAGAGTGTCTACATGGACGAACACGGCGATGTGTGTGTGGCGGGAAAGAAAAGCAAACACACTGTTACAGTACAGAATGGCATTCCGGTTATCGCATCAAAAAAAGATAATTATAAGGCGATACTGGAGCGTGAGACCATTGCGGCGTGCCTTCTGAAATTCCTGGTTCCAGAAGCGCCAGTCAACGCATATGGAAATGAAGCGGGCAACCTGTGGCTGTCGCGCATGAAACTGTTGTTTGCCGCAGCTACAGCCGCAGGCGGGGCAATACTGATCGTCATTGCCATCATGTACGCCACTGGCGGCAGCTATGTAAATATGGTAAAGAACGGCTATCCGGAAATGTATCCGGATATTACATATGGCGAGGCATTTGAGGATTTCTTTGGCGCGTGTGAGTGGGAATACTTTGAGTCTGGGGCTGGACAGGACGTAGTGGAATTTCGGGGAAACTGTATGTATGACGAGGAGCAGGTATCCGTGATAATCCAGTTTCTGGTATATGAGGACAGGGGGACCTTTGAGGTTTATGCCGCTGCCATTGACGGCGAGGAACAGCCAGCCTGGGTTTATTCCATACTGCTGTTAAATGTATTTGAGAGCTATGGCGGAGGCGGGGAGCGGGGACAGCTTCAGCCAGAGGACTTTTACGAAGAACAATATATGCCCTGACAAATTTTTGGTACAGAAAAAAGGTGTCCGTGAAAATCAGCGGGCACCTGCAAAATAAGCCAGTGCTACGGCTTGAAGGTTAACAGTGCGCTGGCCGGAATTTCCAATACATCAGCAAGATCCATCAGTGTCTCGAGTGATATGGAAGTTGGCATATTCGGGGCCTCGATATTGCTCATGTGCGTGCGGCTGATACCAGCTAACTCGGCGAGCTGCAGCTGTGTCAGTCCATGTAATTTGCGGTAATATGCAATATTCAACCCGATCATTTTGTATTCCTGTTCGCGGTTTTTGTCCATGATTGTCACCTCATATTTAGTTTAATGGATTTGGAGAGGGCGTAAACAACTGGATTGTATGCAGATACAATCTGTTTCTTTGTATTTTGCTTATATATTTTTTTGAAAATTAATATATCACTTTGCAAAAATATAATTATAATTTGTAACAACAAAATAATATATTGCAAAAATAATCAGAATATGGTAAAATATGTGAGAAATTTCTGAAAATATAGTTAAATATGGGATGGTGCAAAAATTAATTGAAGGCACATGTATCGTGTTTTAATATTTGGGAGGAGCTTATTTTGAAAATACAAATCGAAAAGAGATTATATGAAGCTGTGCAAAAAAAGTACAGTTCTTTAGAATATTTAATTGAAGAAACAATTTATGCGATATCGTCCAATAATTTAAGAATGTTACCAAGATATGAAATTTTATCAGCAGAGACGGTAGTTGTATCTATATCAGAAGATGTTATAGAAACTATAAAGGTATGCATGTCGGAACAATGGTCCATTGAGGGTATGGTAAATTATATTATCGGGTTAGGGTTTATTATGGAGGTGTAAATGAAAGAAAACTTTTATCAGAATTATTATGATGTATGTCTTTCATGTTCAGATCAATTGAATCAGTGTATAGAGAAGCTTTCATCATTTGATTTGTCAGCCAGGCCAGTTGCTGAACTTTCAGCGGCAGATTATTCTTTTGCGATGCTGCTGGGATTTGTTGGTGCACTGATAACTTCAGGTAAAAAAGTGGAAATTATGTTGGATAAGATACATCAGATCGCAAGTGAAGCACCCAAGGCTGGCGATGATATTGGGAAGAAAATCATAAAATTTTTAATGGGACATCATGGAGACTATATTGATTCTGTACCTGTAGAGGATATCAACGGTACGGTAAGAAAATTTGTTACAAGGCAGGCGCAGGAAGCAGGTAATGCCTATATTATGAATGGTTCACGGAGTGGACCGCATAGAATTTTTTGGGGACATGATATCTTATCATTTAATAAAGACAACCCGTTCCTGATTATGCAGAAACAAATGCCGGGAATCAAAGGTATTGTGCAGGTATTTAAACATTTGACAGCGGATATGTTTTCAAAACAGGGATTGCCGATACCATCTTCCTCATGGTGGGATTATAGTTATACCAATGAAAAAGGTGTTAAAAAAGTTGGAAATAAATTATTGGACTACTGCAATAATCTTTATGAAAGCATAGAAAAGAAAGACAAAATCGTGGTTACAGGTGCCAATAATGATATTTTCAATCATATGTTTTCTATCCGTATCCAGGATATTGGTGTGCAAAAAATGGGTTCTGTTTTGTGTGATAGATATTTGTCCTATAGGAAAATTAATAACAAAGTAATTCAACATCAGTTTAAACTTATTTTTTCCGCAGTGTTATTTTACATGAACAGTTTACTTGGAGCTATTAAATATCATATCCCCTACATTAACTGGTCAGCTGGGTTAATGATGATAAAGGAACTCGCCTGTTTGCTATGTGGAAGCAATATGGAAACAAGAAATTTACAAATAATTACAGACAACTTATTAAAGCAGACGGAGGTATTACAAAGGAGAGGAAATTTTTTGGTGTCATATGTTGATAGAATTTCAGGAGGTACGAGATGATAGCAATTCCGTTGGCGGTAGTATTAAGTGCAAGTGGAGGCATTATATTGGGCTGTGCCATTCGGCAACCGGAAATTAACAGGTTAAAGGGGCAGCTTAGAGATTTGCAACAAGATAACAGCAAAATTAAAAAACTTATGATTCAGCAACAGGATGCTTTGCAGAAGCTGATCGCTGAACAGGCAAAATTAAAATTTTTCGAAAAAAAGAAAATGGACGCAAAAATCCGGGGAGTAATATGGAATGGGTATTTATATAAGGAGTATGTCGATTTGCTGGGTAAAGCGGTACATTCCGGTGGAAATGATTGTTTTTCAGAAGCGGAAAAACAGACCTTTGAGCTGGCTACCAGACTAGTGGAAGGAAAAAAGCTGACAAAGGAGGAGTCTGAAGCATTACAGGATTACATTCTATATAAATATAGAAAAAAAATTATCAAAAAGCAGGATGTGGGAATCCTGGAATATGTCAGGCATGTATCATAAGATTATACTTTGATAATGGGGTAAAAAACACATGAAAGATAAGAGTATCACACAAATACTTATTGAAACCTTAGCAGGAGTACTTTTGATGATTCCTCTCATGAAATTTAATATTGATAAATCAGTATGGATTGTCATTAGTAAAATATTGTATTCTTTTGGCATAACGTTAATCATGACTAAATTAATGAGTATCGCATACAGGATAATTTCCTATATATTTAAGGGAGTTATGGTACATCACCAAAAATCTTATTGGGTATTATATTTTTTATTTATATTTGGGGGAGTGTATGTATGGAATCTGTATCCGGATTATTTTGCTAAGGGATACTTTGTGGCTGAAATAATTGCATATGTGTTGTTTGCACTTTGGTTTTTGTTAGATATGCATACTACAAAATGTCTTACCTATATTAAACTTCTTGATGTGATATTAAATCATACAGTAAGTGAACATGAAAAATATGTAGATGCATATAAGAATGATATGTATAACATATCTGCCAGAAAAGGCACATTGGTGAATGAACTGGAACAATATTTTCCACCCAAATTTTTAAGGGATCCTTTAAAAGATTTAAGAAGGACTCCCGACATGACAGGTATAGATAATTATTTGCAAAAACTTCCTTTCTTCAAAGGTGATTATAAAGGAATAGATGGTTTATTAAATGGCCGAGATTATGTAGATAATTTTGAAGTTTCTGTTTTAAATTATATAGACAAGCTGGAAAGTGATGAAGTATGGATGGACAATGAAAAAGAACTATATGACAGCTATATCATAGAAATGGAAAAAATAGTATCTACTATCAAAAAGAGTGGACAGAAGATTGAAACACTAAGCCAATTAGGGTTTGACACAAGTCGATATCAGGAGATATTAAAAGGTGATATTGCCGATGCAGGAAATAACAGAAAAAATATCAGGCAGTTTTGGAAAATAAATAAGAAAATTAATAAGATGCGGAGGAGAAATTATGGAAGATAATTATACAAACGAGTTAGTTGAAGTGAATACAAGTAAAAGTCAGCCTAGTCTAATATCCGGCGAGGATACTGTGCAGTTATTACAGGATTTTACAGGCATTATTATAAGATTATCGCGGCAGGTTGCAGAAAATAATGCGGCAAAATATAGGGCGCAGGCGGTGGTTATGATTGCAGATATTCAAGCTAAAATGCAAACCGAGCTACAGGATATCAATGGCTATTATAATATAAGGGAAAAACAAGAAGAACATTTTAATGCAATAATTATGAGCTATCAGGAACAATTCAATAAATTGACAAGTGAACTTGTTTCAGCAGAAAATGAGACAAAAGCTGCATATTTACGATATTCTATCGAAGGACTTCAAAGTAGTGTGGATAAACTACTGGACCAACTCGCCAAAAATATCGCAAGTGAACAAAATACACGATTAAAAACATCTGATTCTCGAAGCAGGGGGTTGTTTGGATTTTTTAGGAAATGATAAAATGTTCTTATGAGACAAATAGGGATAACGATTGGAAAAGTGGGAGAAGTAATAAAAACATTAAACGCTAGTCATATTTCTTATTTTATGGTACAATAAAATTCATAAGGAGAAGTTTAATATTCTGCAAAAGTGTGGGATAATACTGATTTTTGCCAAGGTACAGGTCAGAGCGTCATAGTTGACATTGTCCTTGATGATTTCCAGGTAAATTTCTACTGCGCTCTGTGTGGATGCTTCCTTTCTTCTCCTTTTCGGCTCTTTTGCATATTACCCGTCAAGGGGAGATGGGTACTTTGTTCATCAGTCCATATAGAGCATTTTTATGATTTTGATTCTTTTCCGCTTATAATTTTGTGGTGCTAAAATGGCGCCTGGTCTTACAAAATTAACTTATACGGGGATATTATATAATATAAAGGGCTAAACGGAAAATCTTGATTTTAAGTCAATCCTGCAAGATGTTATGAATATTTGCGGGGCATATAAGAAGATTTTCTACTATAAAATCAATAAAAAATAAGATTCAATATTATACATCATACTGTAATACATAATTTAAATTGGTTTATGGAGATAAAAATGTATCTAATTTTATTTACTGGGGCACCTGCAAGTGGAAAGAGTTCAATAGCTTCTGTTTTGTCAGAAGAATTAGGCATAGATATGGTTTCGAAAGATGCTTTAAAGATTGAACTATTTGAGAAATATGGATTTAATAGCCATGAAGAAAAGAAAAAATTGAGTATGCGCAGTGAGGATAGAATGTATGAGGTTATCAGCGCGCATATAAAAGATGATAAATCATTGATAGTGGATAATAATCCCGAATTATTCACGGCAGTATAAACTCACATAAAATCCGCCGTAGTTACC
>CAJUQZ010000110.1 GCA_910588755.1 uncultured Lachnospiraceae bacterium
GGTCTATACCGTCACAGTAGGGCGCTTTTTCGTGCGGGTGAGCTTTTTTCTGATCGATAAGACGATTGGAAGCCTGCTGCGGCTGATTCGGAAGATACTGAAACCAATTCGACGGTTTTTTGTAAAAATTTACTATATATGGAAGCATTTCTTTGTCAGTTTATTGCAAAAAATACGGTTGACGTGCACTTTGATTCGTCATAAAATGAAAGTACATAGGCATAAGGGGGCAAAGGACAAAAAGGGGGAGATGACGGATGCCAGAAAGGGCAGCAAGAGGAAGCGCAGGCGCGCAAAGGCCAGCAAAAAAAGCCAGCAAAAAGACACCGGAGTTTCTCCGCGCCAGAAATGAGAACCGTCTGGGAATGACCATCGCCTTGTTTGCCATATCGATTATGACAGGTGTTGTCGGGATTAATTCCATTTCACTGAAGCAGAAAGAGAAGGCGTATACAGCCAGGGAGCAGGAGCTGTTGCAGCTGATCTCTGTGGAGGAGGCTCGCGCGAAGGAGCTCGAGGAGTTTGCCACATATACCAGGACGAAAAAGTATGCGGAGGAAGTGGCAAAAGATAAATTAGGTCTTGTGTACGAGAATGAGATAATATTTCAGGAAATTGACTGATGAGAACGATGCACCGTTATATGGCATTGCCCTATAGCGGTGTTTTGCGATTATTGTCAATAAAAAAATGCGAAGCGGTGCACAGGTTTGACAAAAAATGATAATCCCCCATTCTATAATATGAATGTGAATGAATTATTTATAGGGGGATATATATTATGCTGGGAATGAGATCATTAAAAGTTTCTAAGGGAGCGGAAAATAAATCAGGTATCATGGAGGGATATCTGTTTAACGGATATAGCAAGAGAAAGCTGTACTGCCTGTCAGAGACCTACGGGGAACTTGCGAGGCTATACAGGGGAATACCGCAGGCGGACAGGCCTGGCGGTGACAGGAGGGATATCCTTTATAGGAAGCAGCTTCAGGAGACCAAACAGGTATTTGCAAACCATCTCGATGAGATATCGGATGCATTTGCGGATGTGGCGGACACCATTGTCCATGTCAGTATACCAATGGAGCACAAGAAAAAGACATTGATTCATTATCTGAGGCGTCAGGGCATTGTCGTGCGGGAAATGGTATTTATCGAGGGTGACGCTGTGTCCGGCTGCGAGTACACGCAGGACGGACGCCTTGGGAACCGGATTAGTATTGAGGCGCGCGCAGTTGGTAGGTATACTGTGTCGGCAAGTGTGCTGGGCGGCTTTCTGTCCGCTTTTTTTGGCAGGAGGCTTGTCGTGTCGGCGGAGAGTGCGATGGTGATTGGCCGGGGATACAATACCTTTATCTATGAGGATGAGCCAAGATACACTGTCTTGAGTGCTGTCTCAAGGGCCGTCAAGGAGGATGAGAAGATTTCCGGTGACAATTTCTCGCTGGAGGAATATAATCAGAGCCAGATGGTTGTGATGCTTGCAGATGGCATGGGAAGCGGCGAGCTGGCAAGCAGGGACAGCCAGGCGGTCATTGAGTTTATGGAGCGGTTTCTGGAAGCAGGGTTTCAGAAGGAGAAGGCGTTTTCAATGGTCAACGGGGCAATTGCCATGCAGAATGGCGGCTGCAATCTCACGACGCTTGATGTGTGTGCGGTGAACCTGCTGACTGGGGAGGCGGAGTTTGTCAAGGCAGGCGCTGCCGCAAGTTATATCAAGCGGGGGAACTGGGTGGACGAGGTGGCGGCCGATACGTTGCCGCTCGGGAGCATTGACGAGCTGTGTCCAATCACGCAGAGTGTAAGACTTGCGGACACGGACATGCTCATCATGATATCTGATGGGATTGTGGATGCCGTCGAGGGCGGGGCCACGGGCCGGCTGCGCGAGATTATCTCGAGAAGCCCCATACAGAATCCAAAGGAGATGGCGGACTATATCCTGCGCTATGCGATCAACAGCCAGGGAGGACGCATCCGGGATGATATGACAGTCCTTACCTGCTGTGTCCGGCGGCGGATTTAAGAGGGACCAAAGGAGTATTATACAAATGGTTGACAAGGTTTTGCAGTATGTCAGAAAGCATCGTATGATGGAAGCTGGGGACTGTATCGTGGCGGGCGTATCCGGCGGTGCGGATTCGGTCTGTCTGCTTCTGATGCTTTTGGAAATCAGAAGAGTGCTTCCGGTGGAAATCCAAGTGGTTCATGTCAATCACCTGCTCCGTGCGGATGCAGCAGCAGATGCTGCATATGTACAAAAACTATGTATCACGCATGGGCTTTCTTTTACACTGGTGGAGGAGGATGTGGCGGCGGTGGCACGCAGTCGGCATATCTCGATGGAGGAGGCCGGACGGATGGTGCGCTATGATGCCTTTGAGAGGACCCTGGGGACTAGGAAGGGCAAAATTGCCGTTGCGCACAACAAAAATGACAGCTGTGAGACTTTCTTGTTTCATTTGTTTCGCGGCACTGCGTTAGGGGGACTTGGCGGGATTAGGCCGGTGCGGGACAGGGTTGTCCGGCCGCTTCTGTGTCTTTCGAGAGATGAGATCGAAGCATTTTTGCAGGAAAGAAATGTGCCTTATTGCATAGACAGCACAAATTTGGAGGATAATTATTCAAGGAACATCATACGCCACCACATACTTGACACAGCCGTCCAAAAGATCAGCCCGGCGGCGGTGGCGCATATCAGCGAGACGTGTGAGCGGGTGGGTGAGGCATATGAATTGATTTCGGACCTTACAAGGCAAGGCTTTTGCGCCTGTGTGACAGTGGCAACACAGACCGTTCATATTGACCGGGAAAAATTTCTGCAGCTTCACAGGACAATACAGGGCTATGTCATGATGGAAGCTCTTGCACAGGCTGCCGGGAGCAGACGGGATCTGGAGTCTGTACATGTCAGGCAGCTTATTCGGCTGATGGAAAGCCAGTGTGGAAGGGTGGTCTGCCTGCCGTATCAGCTGCGGGCAAAGCGGGATTACAGTGGTATCTGTATCGTCAGGGAGCCCGAAGGGCACGCGCAGGAGGTTGTCCTGTCAGAAATTGCGCTCTCACCGGAGGAGACAGCGATGCTCGCGGCGGGGAAGGAGCTTGTGATTCTGATAGGAAATCATAACAAAATCAGGGCAAAATTAATTCCTATGGAAAAATCTGGGATTGATTTTGAAAATATTCCGCAAAAAAAGTATACGAAATGGTTTGATTATGGTAAAATAAAAAGAAACATCGTCATAAGGACTCGCAGGCCGGGGGATTATCTGACGATAAATGCCATGAATCAGAAGAAAAACCTGAAAGCATATTTTATTGATCAAAAGATACCGCAGGAAAAACGCGACCAGCTCTGCCTTGTGACAGACGCAAGCCATGTGCTCTGGATTGTCGGGGAACGCATTAGCAATTATTATAAGGTAAGCAGGGACACAAAGCTGATTTTAGAACTTACCTACGAGGAATAGCCCTTTGTTGGGAGTGCGATGCGCCTTGAACGTTCGTTTGGATAAACTGTGCGGGAAAAACAAAGGAGGACTCGAATATGGCTGAGAAAATTAGGGTCATGTTGACGGAGGAAGAAGTAGACACCAGAATAAAGCAAATTGGTCAGCAGATCAGCCGCGACTATGCGGGCAGGCAGGTTCATCTGGTTTGCGTGCTCAAAGGCGGCAGCTTTTTTATGTGTGAGCTTGCGAAGCGGATAACAGTGCCGGTGTCGCTTGATTTCATGTCCGTGTCAAGCTATGGAAGCAATACCAAGTCGAGCGGGGTGGTCAAGATTGTGAAGGATCTCGACGAGCCATTGAGGGATAAGGATGTCATCGTTGTTGAGGACATTGTGGATTCCGGGAGGACGCTGAGTTATCTGATGGAGTTGTTGGGGCAGCGCGGACCGGGCAGCATGAAGCTCTGCACACTGCTTGACAAGCCGGAGCGGCGCGTCGTCGATGTGAAGGTGGATTACACGGGCTTTGAGATACCAGATGAGTTTGTCGTGGGCTATGGTCTTGACTACGACCAGCGCTACAGGAACCTTCCGTATATCGGCGTGATTGAGTTTGACTAGAAGGAGACAGAAATTGGGAAAAGGTGCAAAAGGAATTAATTTAACGTTTATTTTTATATTGGTGCTGGTACTGGTGCTGATATGGGCAAGTACCAACAGTGGCAGCGGTGGTTCCTACACGATGGCGCAGTTTGTATCCGAGATGGAGGAAGGGCGTGTCGTGGATGTGGAGATACACCCCAATGCACAGGTGCCAACGGGTATGCTGCGCATCACATTGAAGGATAACCAGCAGAGAAACCTATACGTGTCCGATGTCGTGGAGGCGCAGGAAATCGTAAGGAGTTATAACATCGAGCCCATTGTGCGCGATGTGCCGCAGGAGAATTGGTTTATCACAGAGCTGCTACCGCTTTTGATGCTGTTAGTTGTCGTGGTGTTTATGTTTAGCATGATGAATGCCCAGAATGCTGGCAACAGCGGCGGCAAGATGATGAATTTTGGAAAGAGCAGAGCGCGTCTCATGACAGGGGGCGAGGTCACATTGAAGGATGTGGCGGGCCTCAAGGAGGAGAAGGAGGATCTTGAGGAGATTGTCGATTTCCTAAAGGATCCGGGGAAATATACAAAGGTTGGTGCAAGAATCCCGAAAGGTGTTCTGTTAGAGGGTGCGCCGGGCACAGGTAAGACATTGCTTGCAAAGGCGATCGCGGGCGAGGCCAATGTCCCGTTTTTTTCGATATCAGGCTCTGATTTCGTGGAGATGTTTGTCGGCGTCGGTGCGTCGAGGGTGCGTGACCTGTTTGCAGAGGCTAAGAAAAATGCGCCGTGTATCGTGTTTATTGACGAGATTGATGCGGTGGCAAGACGGCGAGGCACCGGTATGGGCGGCGGCCACGACGAGCGCGAGCAGACCCTGAACCAGATGCTTGTGGAGATGGACGGATTTGGCACAAACGAGGGAATTATCGTGATGGCGGCGACAAACCGTGTCGATATCCTTGACCCGGCGATTCTGCGGCCGGGGCGTTTTGACAGGAAGATTACGGTATCCCCGCCGGATGTGGGCGGCCGGGAGGAGATTCTCAATGTGCATGCCAAGAATAAGCCGCTTGCGGAGGATGTTGACTTGAAGCAGGTAGCGCAGACCACGGCGGGTTTCACGGGTGCAGACCTCGAAAATCTTCTGAACGAGTCGGCGATACAGGCAGCAAAAGACAACCGCTCCTTCATCAGGCAGGAGGATATCAGGCGATCTTTTATCAAAGTCGGCATCGGCGCGGAGAAGAAGAGCCGCATCATATCTGAAAAAGAAAAGAAGATCACGGCGTATCACGAGGCAGGTCATGCGATCCTGTTTCATGTGCTTCCTGATGTGGGACCGGTTTATACAGTGTCCATCATACCGACAGGGCTTGGTGCGGCGGGGTATACGATGCCGCTTCCAGAGCGCGACGAGATGTTCAACACGAAGGGCAGGATGCTGCAGGATATCATGGTATCGCTTGGCGGGCGGATTGCGGAGGAGATTATATTTGATGATGTGACAACCGGGGCTTCAAGCGACATCAAGAAGGCGACAAAGGTAGCGCGGGCGATGGTCACAAAGTACGGGTTTTCCGACAATATTGGTGTCATTAACTATGATGAGGACGACAACGAAGTGTTTATCGGGCGCGATCTGGCGCACACGAGAAGCCATTCCGAGGCAGTAGCGGGCGAGATCGATGTCGAAGTGAAGGCGATCGTGGACGACTGTTACAAGAAGGCAAAGGATATCATCATGAAAAATGAAAATGTGCTTCACGCCTGCGCAGCGCTTCTGCTGGAGAAGGAGAAGATTGGCAGGGACGAGTTTGAGGCGCTGTTTGCATAGGAACATTAGGAACTTTACAGCCATCTGCAGTGAATGTGGGTGGCTGTTTTGCGTAATAGATAGACAGAGACAAATCAAAACTCCTGATAATAGTATAGTAACATAAATAATTTCTCTTTGCCATATTATTTTGATAGAGAATAAATGTTCTTGTTTAAGAATATCGAACTATTGTTTGACTACCAATAATTAATTTCAATTTTTTTGTGTATGTTGCAAGGGGGGGATGGTTTATTGGGTTTCAGTAACAGGTAAAGACTATATATAATGTGATCTAAATTTTAAATAATCATTGCATTTTAATCAATTTTTGGATATTATTTACAATAATAAAAGATGTACTTTTTTATAAATAGTTTATAATTAAGTTACTTGGCATGCTAAATTTTGCCTAATAAAAGTTATTTTACAGAAAAAATTAATTGGTGCAATTAAGAAAAATAAAGAGGTGGTATGAGAGCAGCATGAAAGGAAAGAAGGTTATTACATTATTGCTTGCGGCATCAATGGCGCTGCAGGCGGTGGGTTGCAAGAGCGTGGAAAAGGGCGATCGTCTTGTGCAGGAAAATGAAGCAAGTGATATCGAGAAGACATCACAGGAGAGCAGTAAAACAGATGAGACATCGCAGTCTGGCAATAAAACAGAGACAGGTCAGTCCAGCAGCATAACAGGGGCGTCTTCGGAGAGCAGCAAAACAGGTAATTTACAGGAAAGTGAAAAGGAGGGTGGTGCTTTGGATACAGTGGATACAAACCGGATTATCGGTATCTATGAGGCGGAGGATGGACAGCTTACAGGCAATGTAAAAGTGGCGGGCAGCGCAGATAACAGGTATGTTTCAGGCTTTCAGAGTGACAATGATGGCTGCAGCTTCACCGTTGATGTGGACGAGGAGGGGTTTTATGACTTTATCTTTGTCAGTGCGTCCGAGGGCGGCAATAAGGAAAACTACGTGTCTGTGGATGGTGAAAGTCTGGGTACGATTTCTGTGGAGAGCACAAAATTTACGGATAGTGTGATTTCAAGGATTTATCTGACACAGGGTACGCACGAGGTGGCAGTGACAAAGTACTGGGGATGGATCAAGTTGGACAAATTGATTGTGCAGGCTTCGCAACCAGTTGATGAGCGGATTTACCAGGTATCGGCGGGGCTAGTCAACAGGAATGCGACAGATGAGACGAAGCGTCTGATGTGCTATCTTGCCGATACATATGGGAAAAAGGTGCTGTCTGGCCAGTACTGTGACCAGGGGCAGTCTGGTAAGGAAATGGCAGTGATCAACAAAGTGACTGGCAAATATCCCGCGATATTGGGACTGGATTTTATGGAGTATTCGCCCTCGCGTGTGGCAAACGGCAGTACCGGCAACGCGACAGAGCTTGCAGTGGAGTACTGGGAAAATGGCGGCATCGTCACTTTCTGCTGGCACTGGAATGCGCCTGAAAAGTACCTGAAGGATATCTGGTGGAAAGGCTTTTACACGGAGGCGGTAGACATAGACCTGGCAAAGATTATGAACAGTGAGGACGAGGAGGGATATGATCTTCTGATGGCCGATATTGACGCAATCGCACAGCAGCTGCTGATTTTGCAGGAGGCAAAGGTCCCGGTGTTATGGCGTCCGCTTCACGAGGCGGGCGGCGGCTGGTTCTGGTGGGGTGCAAGCGGGCCGGAGGCATATAAGCAGCTATACATATTGCTGTATGATAAGCTGACCAACGAGTACGGACTGAACAACCTGATCTGGGTGTGGAACGGACAGGACAAAGACTGGTATCCGGGCGACACATATGTGGACATTATCGGTGAGGATATCTACCCGGGCGAGCAGGTGTACAGCTCGCAGGTAAACAAATATCTCGAGGCAGTAAACTATACGGCGGACACAAAAATGACAGTACTGTCAGAAAATGGCTGCGTGCCAGACCCGGACCTGCTTAAGCGGGACGGAGCGATGTGGGGCTTTTTCTGCACATGGGGCGGTGAGTTTGTGGCAAACGACACGTCGGACCTGACACTTAGTGAGCAGTACACGGAGGAATCCATGCTCAAAAAAGCGTATGACAGTGAGGTGGTCGTTACACTCGACGAGCTTCCTGACTTAAAGAATTATCCGATCAGATAGCAGGTTCGTATCAATGACAACAGCCAGGTTGGGGATATGTCGCTTTGACGGCGTTTATGTCCCTGGCCTAGCTGCCTGGCGTTGATAGCCAATAGTTTATATTAATCGGTTCAGACTGGCGATTGCCGCCTGCTGTTCTTTGAACTGCATATCAATTTTGTCACCATTTGAATACTTTACAATGATTTCATATCTATAGAAGGAAGCTTTAGTGAAGGTAATTTCATGTTCTTCATTCGCAATATAAGCGCAGGCATCCTGGATATTGTAAAATATTTTTGAATCTCCGTATAATGATATAATAGAAATACTCTCTAAAGTTCTCTCCAGTGCAGCTCGTATGTATTTCGAAAAAATTTTCCATTGTTCTGCATTGTTCTGTATTAAATAGTCGCCAATTTGCTGCAATTGTGCTTCTGTCAGTGCCTCAAGCTGTTCAACGCGGTTTTGCAGCTCATCTTCCGAAGTGTCTTCATCCCAATGTGCATTAATACCCTGCGAAGCAAAGGCGGCTTCGATCACATGAATTGAAAAATATAATAACCTGAAGCCTTCTGACCTCATCTGATTTAATGAATTTTCTGTAAATTCACCGGCTAAAACAGCGCCGTAAAAAGGACCACATTCACTATACCGGCTTACCAAAGGGGTTATGGCGGCTGATATTTCTTGTGCTTTATTTTTTGAGTGTTTTGTATATCTTCGCCAAGCCATTTCTATAAAAGCTCTGGGCTTTCCTGTTTTGGTTTCTGATCCACCATATTCAATAACAATATCCAGTTTATGTGTATTTCCATTAATATCTGTCCATCTGACTTCATTTTGATTATTTCTGGCAAGCCTTGGATGCTTATAATCCAGATACATGTTATATTCCTTTGCAATGGGCTGACAGTATCTGATCAAAGTACATTCTAATAAATCGCCGATAATCTGGCCAAAACGATGTGCTGGTGATTTTGCCATTATAGTTTTACCCCCTTATCCACAAGCGGCCCTCTTTTAAAGGAACCTTATGTTTTCTGTTATGCCATTTGACATTTCTGTCCCTGATTTTCTCGAAATAATATTCCTTAAAACCGGCAGCAATAGCCAGTCGGCCAAGCCAGTCATCCACAGGAACATATATTCCATATGGCGCAGAATCGCCAATGACAAAACAAACCACAGCGCCCTCTTTGCAAACCTGCCTTAGTTCTTGACATACTTTTGCCAGGTCTAAAAAGTACAGCGCAATCATTGTGTGGTAGTTTTTCTTTCCACCATGATTTTCCTTTTCTAAGTCCAGTTTTGTGCAAACATCTAATATTTCATGATAGATTGGTTTCAGTAAAGGGTCTTTTAAATATTGAAAGGTATCTTTTCTTTCTTTTGAAACCATCTGTGAACAGGACCGAACCAGCCCAGGTCTTATCTTGCTTTGCAAATCCCCCCAGCAGGTTATTTCCCCTAATACTGATAATTCTAATCTTGTTGCATCTGCATAATCGTAATTGTTTGCATATGGTGGGGATGTTATGATAAAATCGATACTGTTTTTTTCAATAGCTGATGCTTTCCTTGCATCGTGCCTTATTAATGTAGCACATGGTCTGGCCTGGCTTTGCTGAAATATTCTCATATCTTCATGCATCAAGTGAACTTGCCTGGCAAATGCTTCAAAAGCAGATAATACTTTCGCTTTTTTCTTGTTTGGTAATATATACTGCCATGTAGCTGTTCCGGCATGTGATGACGCACGTAGCATTGAAACAAAGGCTAACCAGGATAATCTGTACGAAAAGGAAGAATCAGATTTAGCATATAATGCCTTCTTTAAGTGATCAATTTCTTCTAAATTTTTTTCATCATAACATTTCAGAACAATATCAGGGTATGATCCGACTGTTGAATGATCATTTTGAGCTTGCACTAATATATCATTCGCTTTTTCTAAAAACTGATCGATATTAGTGCTCCATAGCAATTTCCCAGAGGCAATTTCATATATGAAAGGGTGGGATTCATAACCATATGAGGTAATCCCCAGCTTATCACATGATAACAAGGTTGTGCCTGAACCGGCAAATGGATCAAGAACCCTAAAATGATCACGCTTGTTCGATTTTGATAAGTATGCCATGACGGTATCTTCAACCCACTGGGCCGAAAAGCCGGCAGAATACCGAAACCATCTATGAATTGGCAATGACATATTATCAACAAATGTAGAAGTTGCGTTTGTCTGCAAAAGATCATTCATAATAATAACGCCTTTCTAAAAAACTGTTAATATCATATCATATTTTTGTAGATGTTTCTACCATTTTTTCTGTGTGGAGACGCATTGAAAAAGTTCCAAATAAATGATACCATTAGTGCATAAGTTTCCTTTTTTTCCAAATACTACTTAACGCAAAGAGCAACTTAAAAAATGTATTTGGAACGGAGGAAATTATGATTTTAACAGACAAAGAAATCGCAACAGTCAAGGATTTACAGACACAGGAGCAAACTTGTATCGAGAAGTACCAGCGCTATTCCGGCGAGGCGAAAGACATGGTCTTAAAGGATCTGTTCAAGACACTCCAGAACAAGGAGCAGGAGCATTACAATTCTCTCCAGAAGGTTCTTAGCGGCACTGTACCGTCATGCAACTGTAACGACTCAGACGGAAGAAACTACAGTCCTAAGGCGACGTATGACAAGATGACGGATTCCGAGGACAAGAAGACAGACAATTTCCTGGCAACAGATTGCATCGTGTCTGAGAAACTCGTCTCGTCAGAGTACAACACCAATGTGTTCTGCTTTAAGGATTCCAACATGCGCAAGCTCCTTGCGGATATCCAGATCGAGGAACAGAACCATGCAGAGATGTTGTACAAGTACAAGACAGTAAACGGGATGTCATAAGGAAGTGATGATATGACAGGAGGGAACGGCAAAAGCTGTACCCTCCTGTTTGCGTGTCCGGCACATGGAAAGTGGTATTCTGGCAATTGACAAGAATATGTCATATGGTAAAATAAAATTATGTTTATAGTCGGGAAGACTGACTGATCAAAATAATATGACGCGCCCAGCAGATTACGTTTAGCGATCGTGAAAAAAAGAAAACACGATGTGTACGGCAAATATACTTAATGAGCGTGAAAAAAGAAAACATATGTGTAAGGTAAATATATTTAACGATCGTGAAATAAAGAAAACGTATGTATACAGCAAATTTTATTTATCGAGTGTATCATATAGATAAGAGGTGGTAACATGGCAATCATTGGGATTGATTTAGGGACGACAAACAGTCTGGTAAGTGTGTGGAAGGATGGAAAAATACAGTTGGTTCCGAACGTGTTTGGGGAATATCTGACACCCTCTGTCGTGGGATTTGACCAGGCGGGGGAAGTATTTATCGGAAAGATTGCACGGGAAATGCTGATCACGGCGCCTACAGCAGCCTTTAGCGAGTTTAAGCGGAATATGGGCACAGATTATTTGTATAGGACAGCAGGGAAAAGCTACAGGGCAGAGGAGCTCTCGGCCTTTGTGCTGCGGCGGTTAAAAGAGGATGCCGAGCGGTTTCTAGGAGAGACTGTCACAGAGGCGGTTATCAGTGTTCCAGCGTACTTCGATGACGACAGGCGCTGTGCCACCAAAAATGCAGGAAAGCTCGCGGGCCTTGTCGTGGAGCGTCTTATCAATGAGCCCTCGGCTGTTGCACTAAAGCACCATATGGGTACGGAAGAGATGGAGAACTTTATCGTGTTTGACTTTGGCGGCGGAACGCTTGATGTCTCCCTTGTGGAAGCGTTTGAGAATATGGTGGAGATCAAGGCAGTTGCGGGGGACAACCACCTAGGCGGCAAAGATTTTGACGACATCATCGTGGAGGATTTCTGTCAGAATAACGGGATAGATCGCTTCATGCTGTCGGCGCAGGAGCGCGGAAGCCTCAAGAAAGAGGCAGAGCAGCTAAAATGTGACCTGACGGATAAAAATATGGCTGACAGAACGGTGCGCATTGGGGACAGGACGTATGTCATGCACATGACAAACCAGAACCTGATCCACATATCGGCAGAGCTGTTCCGGCGCATGACACAGCCTTTGAAAAAAGTGATGAACGACAGTGATATGGACTGGGATGAGATAGACAAGGTGATTTTGGTAGGAGGATCTTCTAAAATGCCAGTCGTGAAACAGTACATAAAAAGCCTGACAGATGTGCCCGTTGTGGTGGATGCCTCACCGGATGAAAGTGTAGCAATCGGCGCTGGGATTTTTGCTGCAGTTAAGGAGAGAAAAGGGGAGGTAAAGGACATGGTTCTGGCAGATATCTGTCCTTTTTCTATCGGGATAGAGCTCTATGACGGGACGTTTTCCCCTATCATTGAACGGAATGATACACTGCCGTGCAGTAGGACAGGATATTATGTTACTGCGGAGCATTACCAGACAAAAATGAATTTTCCGATTTATCAAGGAGAAAATCTGATTGCAAATGAGAACTTGTGTTTGGGAACAGTGACGATTAAGGACCTGCCTAAACGCCCAAAGGGGGAGGCCGGTGCAAATGTCACTTTTATGTATGACATCAATGGTATTCTGGACATCAGGGTCGTGAGTGACAACCAATCTGTGCATAAGGTGATCGTGAACAAAAACATGGGGCTTTCGGAGGCTGAAGTGGAAAAACGCCTAGAGGAGCTGCAGAAAATGACACTGCACCCCGTTGAGCAGGAGGAGAACCGACTGCTGATCGAGAAAGCACAGCGCATATATCAGGAGAGCAATGCGTTTACAAGGCAATATATTGCCAGTATGCTCCGCCATTTTAAGCAAGTACTCGAGCACCGGAAGGGAAGGGCGATCAGGGAGGAGTATGTGCGGTTTGCCATGTATCTGGAAACAATTGAGCAGGGTCAGTTTGATTTTGACGATTTTACAGAAGATTTCTGGAATGAGGCTGATGAGGATGACGCTGGCGCGAATGAAGATGCATAAAATTACTGGAATGAAGTCGGCAGTGATGCAGATGATACAAATAGATGCATAAATATAACTAGTACTCTATCCGGCCAGAAATTAAACTCGCAAACCACCTGCTTGGCACCATTGCGTCGTTAAAATTTCTAGACGATGCCACCGCATCGCCGTCGAAATTTTGCCTAGCACTGGCACAAATCATGCGGCTCACAAGTCTAATTTCTGACTGGATAGAGTACTAGAATGAAGCTGATATTTGCGAAAATGATAGAGATGAAAACACATAAAAATACAAAAATGAAAGTGATGGTGCCGAAGCTGACACATATAAGGACAAACAGGAGCGGGGGGTAATTATGAGCTGTTGGGAAATATTGGGGATAGAACAGACTGCCGATCTGGCAGTGATAAAAACCGCCTATGCGGCGAAGGCAAAAGAATGGCATCCAGAAGAACACCCAGAGGAATTTCAACAACTTCAACAGGCATACCACAGTGCAGCGCGCTATGCAAAAGCCCAGAAAGGGCGTTCCCAGAATCCCGGATCGACAATAACTGTGACAGATACGGCACAGAACACATTTTCTCATACGGAATTGTCGTCGCAGAAAACTGCCACAGGAAATATTCTGGATATTCGGCTAGCAAAATCCGCTAAGCCAGGCGAAATGACAGCCCGCGACAGTCAGACAGAAATGGAGGAGGCGCCAGCAGGCACAGTGGAAAAATCCATGCCGCAAATGAGTGTGGAGGAGTGCAGGAATGCAGGGCAGGACTATGGAAATAACAATACGAAATATGAGTTCGATTATAAAAGTATTGAAGAAAATGCCCTAAGTGACCAGTTTTTCAGGGAGTTTTTTAATATCGCATGGAATCCCTATCTGATGAATCATCTGGCCTGCTGGGAATATATTTTGAAGCGTTCGTCCTATGACCAGCTTTTGCCCAAAAGAGCATTTCGGGAAAACTTTGTGCGAACAGCAAGCAGTCTGTCCGGGTGGCAGAGAAAGACGCTTCTGTTCTTTGAGAGATGGCTGCAATCCGTGCCCGTAGCTTATGATGACAGCGCACAGAGGAACGAGACCGCTCTGTTATGTTGGAAACTGAAAAAAATCAATGTATATGAACGCTTTGTGTCAGCGCAGCACTGTGTGACAAAGGAACAGAAACGGCTTCACGAGATTTTTCTTGCGCAGGTCGAGCGGTGCGGCAGGGACAAGGCACTGACAGGCGAGGCGGACATTGCATGTTATCTGTCGTTCTATCAGCCCTATGCAGACGAAAAACAAGCGAATCTCAAACGATGGTATCGTGATAACAGGCAGATAGGGACGCTCTTTTCAACAGTGCTCTTTTTGCTCCCACTGATAGCAGGCATGACAATCTATGTCCAGGTTTGTGTCGTTCCCAGACAGAACACAGATACCAGACAGCAAAATGCGCAACAGCAGGAGGAGATCATAAGGTACAATAAATGGCTTCAAAAATACGAAGAAAGCGGCCTGCAATGGGCGCCAGAGTACCAAGAAGAACTGCTGCAGGAAGCCATACGAAAACAGGAGCAGCTGTCACAAGAGCATGAACAGTTTTCAGAGATCGAAGAAACTACAGATGACAACATGCAGATAGAGTAGTTTTTGTTTGTAATAATATCTGAAAATGGTAAGATAATAAGAGATGCAACAATTTGCCTAAAATGTTGCATCACATTCAAACAAAAAGGCAGGACAAAACGCAGCTGCCAAAGTTATCAGAAAGGCTGCTGCAAAACAAGGAGGTTTTGCAGGTGCTCAGATTATCAGTAGGCAAAGATGAA
>CAJUQZ010000111.1 GCA_910588755.1 uncultured Lachnospiraceae bacterium
ACCACCGGCAGAGCCGGTGGTTTGGCCGTATGGCTGTGACTTTCACAGGAACAGAGCGCACGTTGGATTCCATTGAAGGTGGAATCTATGTGAAGGTCGGGGATGAGATTTTGTGTATGGGGATATCGAGAACGGCATCCGTCACGGAGGAGTATTACAGTGAGAACCTGACACTGTGTATGCAGGAGAGCAGCACCGATGATGAGATTACATTCTGGTATGCCAATGAATGGGGATTTGGCGATCAGAGTTTTGATTTGCAGATGTCATTTGACGGACCTGACTGGAGTCTGGGCGTCCGCGCAGATGGGGCCTTTACAGATGTTGTAAAGGGTGAGAGTTGCACTCTGCAGATCAATCATGGCGCGCTGTCTATAGATGGTGAGGATATGTTGCTGATGACTGGCTCCATCGAGGTAGAACCGACGGACGAAACAATTGAAGTACCCGAAAATGCGATCGATCTGCTCAAAATGAGCGAGCGGGATATCGAAGAGCTGATCTACGGCGCATTGTATTAATGGTGGATATGAAAAAATATAAAATTTGGGTTCAGATGGAATATAAGAGGGCGGCTGTCATGCTGCCCTCAATTTTAAAGAGGGCTGTACTGTTGGTGGCGGTGTGCGTGCTCACTGCCGGTGCGGCTTTTTTCTGCGCGGGGATTCTGCGGGATCAGGGCAGCGGGGAACAAAAAATGAGAGTGGGCTATACGACGGAGGAAAATCGGATTACGGCCCTGGCGGTTGCCTTTGTGCAGAGCATGGAGTCTGTGAGGAGTCTCTGCAGCCTGGAAGCCGTCACAGAGCAGGAGGGAAAGCAGCTTCTGCAGGAGGGGGAGCTGTCCGCGCTGATCGTACTCCCGGAAGATATCATCAACGAAATCCTGTCAGGCCGGAATACCCCTGCGGTACTGTATCTGCCTTCAAGATACGGCGGGGGCTTTCGTGCGGCTGGGGATATGCTCTTTGAGGAGCTTGCTGCGGCGGGAATCGGAATGCTTGGCACTGCGCAGGCTGAGATTTATGCGTGCGATGCCATTTTGCAGGAACTGTCAGCGGTATACGGTTCGGCGGTGTTTGAGGATGGTCTTTTGCAGCCCATGTACGATGATATCAACCGGTTTAATCTGCAGGCTGTCGCAGGCAGGGAAAAGCTGTTTCGGAAAAAGACGCTGTCGCCGACAGAAAATGACACGTATGCCGTTTATTACGGGAGTGCGCTTTTTACGGTGTATGTCCTGCTGGCAGGACTGTTTTTTGGAAAATACTGCAAACGGAGCGGCCTGCAGCAGACGATGGCGGACAGGCGTGTGGGTGTCGGCAGTACTGCGCAACTTGCCGCCAGGTGCCTTGCGGGCGCGGCGCTGATGGCGGTGGTTTTGCTACTGCCATTTCTGACGCTGGCTGCGCTGGAGCTGTTTTTACAGATGAACAGCGTGCTGGCGGTTGAGGCCTCCTGGCAGGGGCTGGCGTGCCTGTTTTTCGTGGTCGGGTTTATGACGATTTATTTTATGGCCATCTATCAGCTTGTGGAAAAGAGGGAGTCTGCGCTGGTGGTCATAGGGCTGTCCGCGCTGCTGCAGTCGTATCTGTCGGGCTGTCTGATACCGTCCGCGCTGCTGCCAGGGGCGGTCGTGTCCGCCGGAAAGCTTCTGCCGGCGGCGATGGTCAAAAAGGGATTTACCATACTGTTTACAGGTGACGGACAGTCTTTTTCCTATGTGGCAGCAGGGTTGTCTGTGTGGGGTCTGGGTTTGTTTTGCTGTACGGTGCTGTCCATTCGGGCTGGGGAGCGCGATAAGTCAGCGCAAAGTACGGGGCAGCGGTCGTCAAAAATACAGGTGCCGTCGCTTGGTATGGTGATGTTTCGGCGTCTTGCGCACCGAAAGAGCATGTGGATCAGTTTAGGGGCGGTCGTTGTGTTGTCGGCTGTGGTCATGCGGGTTGAGCAGGGTTCAAATACACAGATCAGGGCGGCCGTCTATGATGCGTCGGGAGATTTTGCGGGAGCGCTGCAGGCCTGTGACGGACTGGTTTCGTTTGAACAGTACGGGAGCGAGGAGGCTGTACAGCGCGCGGTTTTAAAGGGTGAGGCCGAGTGCGGATATGTTCTGCCGCCGTCGCTTGCAAGTGACATGGCCGACATGCGTGCGGACGGTGCGATTCTTGTCTATCAGGCTGCGGACGCAGTGGCAGTTCCTGTTGTGAACGAGATATTATTCGAGCGGGTCTTTGAACAGGTGTCGCTTAGATGGTTTGAGGCGTACATTGCACAAAACAGTGTCATAAAAAACCTGGGAATCGACAGTGGACAGGTGCGGGAGACCGCGAGGGAATGCTTTGACAGGCAATTGCGTTCGGATACGACATTTCGGTTCGAGATCAGGCGGCTGGATATGGAAAATGCCGCTGCGGATGATAGAGATGGAGACTATGCGGCAGAGGACAAAAGCCGGACAGTGTATCCAGTTTATATGGCAGCGGTCTTTGCGGTGGTACTGTGCGCGCTGCAGGGAGTGCTGCAGGTCATCACGGATCTTCGGGAGCAGCATTTTTATAAGAGGAACAGGTTTTCGACATCAGTGCTGACATTTGTGCTGCCGCTGTTTCTGGGCGTGGTTTGCGCTTTTTTGGTTGTGATGGATTCTGGGGGCTGATGTGAGGCGATTGTCAAAGACCGATGCCGAAAGCTGTGTTTCCTGCATGCGCTGCCTTTCCGTCTGCCCGCAGAAGGCAAGGAGCGTCAGCCGCGTGCTTCTTGCAGCCAGCAGCATGAAATTGAAGAAGGCCTGCAGCGGTTATAAGAAGAATGAGCTGTTCTGTGATTAAGTGTACTATCTTGGACATGAAAGCGATGATGGAGGGACAATGGACAAACACGAAATTTATGAATATTTAGCAGGCAGAAACATCTGGCATGAAATTACAGAGCATAAGGCTGTTTATAACATGGCGGAGCTTTCCGGGATTGACGTACCGTATCCGGAAGCGGATGCAAAAAATCTTTTTGTCCGCGATGATAAAAAAAGGGACTTTTACCTTATCACGGTAAAGGGACATAAGCGGGTAGACTTAAAGGAATTCCGAAAGAATCATCATACGCGGGCTTTGAGTTTTGCATCGGGGGACGAATTAAGGAGTATGATGAATCTAGCCGCGGGCTCTGTAACACCGCTTGGCATATTAAATGATACAGAAGTAAGGGTGAAGGTGTTTATTGACAGGGATTTTTTGGAACCGCCTAATCTGATAGGCGTTCACCCCAATGATAATACAGCAACCGTGTGGCTGAAAACGGATGATTTAATCAGTATAATCAGAGAGCATGGTAATCCGGTTGAGATTGCAGAACTATAGACAGGAAGCGGCGGGTAAGCAAGTCCGTGAACTGCAATGCAGGCTTCACAAGAACAGGGGCGGGGGGACGGGACAAAATGACGGGGAGTGACAATATACGAATCATCATTCTCTGTTGCTGCTTGTCCTCAGCTCACATGGTCAGGTGGGGCTGTAACTTAAGGAAAAGTGCCCATAGCGCAGCCACGGGATGCAGGAGACCTGAAGTGTTTTTGGGGAAATGCTGAAACCAAACAAAACCTATTGACTTTCTAGGAAATAAGTGATATAAATGATTACAAGTGACAAAATCAACCGGAAATGAGTTGTTAGGAGGCTGTGTATGACCATATCGACAAAGGGGCGTTATGCCCTGCGGATCATGCTAGATCTGGCCGGACATATCGGGGAGACCGTAAAACTGAAGGATATCGCGTCCAGGCAGGGGATATCTGAGAAATATATGGAGCAGATCATCGCGGTGCTGAACAGGGCGGGATATGTGCGGAGCACGCGCGGGGCGCAGGGCGGCTACCAGCTTGTGAAGGCGCCGGCAGAGTACACAGTCGGCATGATTCTGCGGCTGACGGAAGGGACACTCGCGCCGGTCGAGTGCCTTGCGGAGCATGCGCTTCCCTGCGGGCGCGCAGGCAGATGTGCGACCGTCGAGGTGTACCAGCGCATCTACGCAGCGGTCAACAGTGTCATAGACACGATGACACTTGGGGATTTGCTCAATATCGAGCGCGAGAAGGCTGTGGATCAAATCGGGGAGGGAACAAAATGATCTATCTTGACAATGCGGCGACAACCAGGGTATCTGATGAAGTCTTTGAGGCGATGAGGCCGTATTTCTGTGAGCTGTATGCAAATCCCTCCGCGGTCTACAGCTTTGCCGGAAAGTCCATGAAGGCGGTGGACGAGGCGAGAAAAAGCGTCGCAGGACTGATCGGCGCAAAGCCAAATGAAATCTATTTTACAGCCGGCGGAAGCGAGTCGGACAACTGGGCCGTCAAGGCGGCAGCAGAAGCATATCACACAAAAGGAAAACATATCATTACCTCCACGATCGAGCATCACGCGGTGCTGCACACCTGCCAGTATCTGGAGAAACAGGGGTATGAGGTCACGTATGTGCCTGTGGACGCGTCTGGCGTGATCCGGCTTGATGAGCTGGAGGCGGCGATCCGGCCGGATACCATACTGATCACAGTCATGGCGGCAAACAATGAGATCGGCACGATCCAGCCGTTAAAGGAGATTGGCGCGCTCGCGCGGAAGAACGGCATTTTATTTCACACGGACGCGGTGCAGGCATACGGACACATTCCGTTAGATGTGGACGCGCTGAACATTGACATGCTCAGCGCCAGCGGCCATAAGTTTCACGGGCCAAAGGGAATCGGGTTTCTCTACATTCGTAAAGAGGTGTGCATCGGTTCCTTTGTGCACGGCGGCGCACAGGAGCGTTCGCGCCGCGCGGGGACACACAATACACCGGGCATCGTCGGCATCGGCGCGGCGGCAAGGCTTGCGGCGGGGGGACTGGAAAAACGCATGGAGAAGGAGACGGCGCTTAGGGATTACCTGATCAGCAGGGTGCTTGCGGAAGTACCGCTTAGCAGGCTCAACGGCCATGCGACGGACAGGCTGCCCAACAATGCGAATTTCAGCCTTTCATTTATAGAGGGGGAGTCCCTGCTCATACTGCTCGACCAGCAGGGCATCTGTGCGTCCTCCGGCTCTGCGTGCACAGCCGGTGCGCTCGACCCGTCCCATGTGCTGCTGGCGCTCGGGCTTTCCCGCGAGGCTGCGCGTGGTTCCCTGCGGCTTTCTCTCTCGGAGGAGACGACGAAAGAGGATATCGACGTTACGGTGGAGGCACTCAAGAAGATTGTGGCGCGGCTGCGCTCCATGTCACCACAATATGAGGATTTTCTAAAGCAGCAGAAAAAGGACGAAGAAAAAATCAAAGCAGAATACTGACAGATTTAAAAATCCGGTTGTCCGAAAGGACCGGATTTTTTGTTGCCCTTTGATATTTTTCACAAATTTTGCATAAATTTTATTGATAAAGAGAACAAGCTGCACTATACTATTAGTTAAGTGCAGCATCGGGGCAATACAAATTAGTACAGCGTTGCACAAATAACAGTGAAAAACAGTGCCTGATATTTGTGCAATGATGTACTAGCTAAAGGAGGATTGGAAATGAAATATGTGATACTGGGCGGAGTGGCAGCCGGGACAAAAGCGGCGGCGAAATTAAAGCGTCTCGACCGGCAGGCGGAGGTAGTGATCTACACTAAGAGCACGGATATATCCTACGCAGGATGCGGGCTCCCGTATTATATCGGTGGGGACATCGCTTCGAGAGAGGGACTGATCGTCAATTCGCCGGAGAAATACGCACAGCTTACAGGGGCAAAAGTACAGACTGGGTGCGAGGCAGTCGGCGTCGGAAGCGATCGAAAGGAAGTGTCCATCCGCCGCACGGACGGTAGCGTTTTTGTGGAGACGTATGACAAGCTGATCATTGCGACAGGTGCGGCGCCTTTTGTCCCGCCGGTGGACGGCGTAGGGCTTGCAGGGGCATTCTGCGTGCGCACGCCGGATGACGCGGTGGAAATCCGTGCGTATGCGGAGCGCAACAAGTGCCGCAGGGCGGTTGTCTGCGGCGCGGGCTTTATCGGGCTCGAAGTGGCGGAAAACCTCGCGGCGCTGAATATGGAAGTGACTGTGATCGACGCGGCGCCGCAGATTATGCCAAACGCGTTTGACGCGGACATGGCAGGATACGCAAAGCGCCAGCTCAAGGCAAGCGGTATGCGCGTGCTCACGTCGGTGAGCCTGAAGGGAATTGGCGGAACCGACCATGTTGAGAGCGTCGATACGGACAGCGGCCTCCTGCCGGCGGATCTTGTAATCCTTGCGATCGGTGTGCGCCCGGCGACGGTGTTTTTGAAGGATTCGGGAATTGAGATGTTCAAGGGCACTGTGCTCGTGGACGAAAATATGCAGACGAACCTTCCGGATATCTATGCGGTTGGCGACTGTGCGATGGTAAAAAATGCAATTACTGGCAACCCGCAGTGGTCTGCGATGGGTTCGACGGCAAATCTGGCAGCCCGTGCGATGGCAAAGAAAATGTATGGCCAGGGGACAGGGTATGGCGGCTGTCTCGGGACAGGTGTCGTGCGCCTGCTTCCGGCATTGAACGGCGGCAGGACGGGACTCACGCAGGAGCAGGCCGCGGCGGCAGGCATCGATGCGACATCGGTTGTCTGTGTCCTCGATGACAAGGCGCACTATTATCCGGGCGCGTCGTCCTTTATCGTTAAGCTGACGGCAGAGACGCAAAGCCGCCGGTTATTAGGCATTCAGGTGCTTGGCGCGGGGGCTGTTGACAAGATGGTGGACATCGCCGTGACAGGGATTTACCAGAAAATGAAGCTGGATGATTTTGACACGATGGATTTTGCCTATGCACCGCCGTTCTCCACGGCAATCCATCCGTTTGTCACAGCGTGCTATATACTTGAGAACAAGCTTGACGGCGTGATTGACACCATGAGCCCGCAGGCATATGCCTCCGGTGCGGCAAAGGATTACACCGTGATCGACGCACTGCCGGCCCCGGCGATTCCCAATGCGCGCTGGCTTGACCTGTCAAAAGTAACAGCGCCGGTTGAGGGGCTGGACAGGGACGCGAAACTGCTGCTTGTATGCGCAAAAGGCAAGCGGGGATACTTTTTGCAGAACCGCTTAAAGGCGCTGGGATATACAAACACACTTGTCCTCGAGGGCGGCGTCACCTTTAACGAGGTGCGGGTGCCGCGTGGAGGGCAGAAGCTTTCCGCGGAGGAGATCAAGCGCGTGAAAGGACTCGGGTGCTTGCAGGATAAACGCTATGATGATATTTTCAATGTGCGCGTGATCACGAGAAACGGCAAGATCACGGCGGAGGAACAGAAGAAGATTGCGGAGGCGGCGGAGCGGTTTGGCACGGGTGAGGTGACGATGACCACGCGCCTGACGCTGGAGATCCAGGGGGTTGCGTATGACAATATCGAGGACTTGCGCGCCTTTTTGTCCGAGGCGGGACTAGAGACTGGCGGGACAGGTTCCAAGGTTCGCCCTGTCGTATCATGCAAGGGAACGACATGCCAGTATGGGCTGATTGATACCTTCGGGCTCTCACAGAAGCTGCATGAGCTGTATTTTAAGGGCTATCACGACGTGGCGCTGCCGCACAAGTTCAAGATCGCTGTCGGTGGCTGTCCGAACAACTGTGTGAAGCCGGATCTGAACGATCTGGGAATCGTCGGCCAGCGCGTACCGGAAATCGATCTGTCCAAGTGCCGCGGCTGCAAGGTTTGCCAGGTGGAGAAGGGGTGTCCGATCCATGTGGCCAGGATGGAGGATGGCAGGATACACATTGACGCGGCAAGCTGCAATCATTGCGGCAGATGTATTGGGAAATGCCCATTTGGCGCTGTGAACGAGTCTGCGGCAGGATATCGCATCTACATCGGCGGGCGCTGGGGAAAGAAAGTGGCGCAGGGACATATGCTGGATAAAATTTTTACTTCGGAGGAGGAAGTAATTGACATGACAGAGCGCGCAATCCTGTTTTTCCGCGATGAGGGACTTTCAGGGGAGCGGTTTGCGGACACGATCGAGCGGCTTGGATTTGACTATGTGCAGGACAAACTGCTCAACAGCGCGATTGACCGCGAGCAGGTTCTCAAGAAAAATGTGGTCGGCGGGGCGACCTGTTAGCGCGGAATAACCACCCGTTATTTGGGCAAAAATCTTTGATTTCATAAGGTATTACATACAGAGTTCGCTGTAGTGTCGGGAACTGTAAAGAAATAACATAAAAATGGAGGTAGAAAGAGATGGAGAAGAAACGCAACATTATAGTAGGACAGTCAGGAGGCCCGACATCGGTGATCAATTCCAGTCTGGCAGGTGTGTACAAGACGGCCAAGGAGAGGGGATTTCACAAGGTGTACGGCATGCTGCACGGGATTCAGGGATTTCTGGACGAACAGTATGTGGATCTGTCCACGCAGATACACTCGGACATGGATATCGAGCTGTTAAAACGGACACCCTCGGCCTTTCTGGGCTCCTGCCGCTATAAGCTGCCGGAGATACACGAAAATCTGGAAATATATGAAAAAATTTTTCAGATACTGGATAAGCTGGACATAGAGACCTTTATCTACATCGGCGGAAATGACTCTATGGATACGATCAAGAAGCTGTCGGACTACGCGATCATCAAGGGACATTCGCAGAAATTCCTCGGCGTGCCAAAGACAATCGACAATGACCTGGCGCTCACCGACCACACACCCGGCTTTGGCAGTGCGGCCAAGTATATCGCAGCCTCCACGAAAGAGGTGATCCGCGATGCGCTGGGACTTACATACCACAAGGATATGATCACGGTCATCGAGGTGATGGGGCGCAACGCAGGCTGGCTTACCGGGGCGACCGCGCTCGCAAGGACAGAGGAGTGCGAAGGGCCGGATTTGATTTATCTGCCGGAAATATCATTTGATATAGACAAATTCCTGAAAAAAGTGCAGGAGCTGCTCAAAAAGAAGGAGTCTGTCGTCGTGGCGGTGTCCGAGGGGATCAAGCTTGCGGACGGCCGGTATGTCTGGCGGCGCCGACTATGTCGATGCGTTCGGGCATAAGCAGCTCCAGGGAACGGCTGCATATCTGGCCGGATTTTTGGGTGCGGAGATCGGCTGCAAGACGCGCAGTATCGAGTTCTCCACACTGCAAAGGAGCGCGTCACACATGGCGTCGCGCGTCGATGTGGACGAGGCGTTTATGGTGGGCGGCGCTGCGGTCAAGGCAGCGGACGAAGGCGACACGGGCAAGATGGTTGTCATCGACCGCGTGTCAGATGATCCGTACATGAGTGCTGCCGGCATCTACGATGTACACCGCATCGCCAACAATGAGAAGTTGGTTCCGAGAAACTGGGTGAACAAAGAGGGGAACTATGTGACGGATGAGTTTATCAACTACATTGAGCCGCTGATCCGGGGCGATTACCAGCCGTTTATGGTAAACGGCCTGCCGCAGCATCTGGTTTTGCGGATGAAATAAGGGATATTTTGTTCGGAGAATAAGTATACTATAAACAGACAGAAATTGTCATATTAAGCCAGAGCAGGAGGTTTTTATGTGTACGGCGGCGACTTACAAGACAGCAGATTTTTATTTTGGACGGACGATGGACTATGAGTTTGCCTACGGGGATGAAGTGGTGGTTACTCCCAGAAATTATCCATTTCATTTCTCGGAACAGGGGGATATCCGTGCGCACTATGCGATGATCGGCATGGCGTGTGTAGCAGAGGACTACCCGCTATACTTTGACGCGGTCAATGAGAAGGGGCTCGGGATGGCAGGGCTGAATTTTGTGGGAAATGCAGTCTACCGGGACCGGGAAGAGGGAAAGGACAATATTGCGCAGTATGAGCTACTCCAGTGGATCTTGTGTCAGTGTGCTTCGGTAAAAGAGGCGCGGGTGCTTTTGGACAAAATCAATGTTACGAGGACACCGTTTAGCGAAGCGCTGCCTCCCGCCCAGATTCACTGGATCATCGCGGACAGGGATGCGTGCATCACGGTTGAGGCTGTGGCGGACGGCTTAAAGGTCTATGATAATCCGGTGGGGGTGCTGACGAACAACCCGCCGTTTGACGAGCAGCTCTTTGCGCTGAACAATTATATGCATCTGTCTGCAAAAACGCCGGCAAATACATTTGCGCCGGGGCTGGAGCTGCGGGCATACAGCCGCGGAATGGGAGCGATCGGGCTTCCGGGCGACCTGTCTTCACAGTCCCGCTTTGTCCGGGCGGCCTTTGTCCGGATGAACGCTGTCAGCGGCAGTGGGGAGAAGGAGAGCGTCAGCCAGTTTTTCCATATCTTAGGCGCTGTGGACCAGCCGCGCGGGTGCTGCGTGCTCGACGACGGGCAGTGTGAGATTACACTCTACACATCGTGCTGCAATGCCAGCAGGGGCATCTATTATTATACGACGTATGACAATCACCAGATTACCGCTGTGGAGCTGCACAATGAAAACCTCAATGGAAGGGCGCTGGTGCGCTATCAGACGATCAGGGAGGAGCAGATCAGAGTACAGAACAAATATTTGTAAATGCGTTTTATACGCTGTCAATCCGGTATTGGCAAACGATGTGGTTCAGATGTTACAGATTACAGGCAGTTTCGCTTGGTAATGCACAGATCATAGTGCGGTGCTGGAGTAGGGGTTCTGGTTTTGCAAAAGATGTATTTTAGATGTCATAAATCGCAAGTCGTTACGACAGGTAATGCGCAGATCACAGTGTGGCGCTGGAGTATGGGTATCGGTTGGAGCGCGTGCAGTTTTTGGTATACAGGCGATAAAAGTATGGTATAAATGAAAAAATCGGGCGGGGCGTTGATATGGAAAGAAAACACACAGGAATTGGAGATCAAATTTCGGGGGAGGAGGCCGCAGGGCGGGTTGCCGGAATGAAAGTTCTGGTGGTCGAGGACAATGAGCTGAATCTGGATATTATACAGGAAGTGCTGAAGGAGAGGGGGCTGTCTGTTACAGGGGCGGCGAACGGACAGATTGCGTGTGACCTCTTTGGCGACAGCCTTCCGGGAACATTTGACGTGATCCTGATGGACATGCATATGCCGGTTCTTGACGGGGTGGAGGCCACGAAAAAGATCCGTGCGATGGAGCGCGCCGACGCGAAGACCATTCCGATCCTGGCGCTGACCGCCAACGATTTCGAGGAGGATATCCGGCGCACGAGGGAGGCCGGCATGAACGATCATCTGACCAAGCCCTTTGATATGGAGAAAATCCTTTGCGTGCTTGCGGAGTATGCGGTTCGTGGGGAATGATCACTGATATGAGAATAAAATGAGAATGCTTTCTGGAATGTCCGGAGGGCATTTTTATTTTTTTGTTGACAAAATTGTTTCAAGATGATATCATAATGATATCAAAACAAATAAATCAGATATATTTACAGAGACCATTACGGTCATGAAAGGAGAGATCCATATGACAGAAAAGGTGATTTCAAAGAAAAAGAACGGTATGGCAGCGCTGTTTGGCATTCTTCTGCTGTTTGCGGCGTCTGTGGCAGGCATCATTGCCGGCGGGTTTGTGATTGAAAATAACAGCGGCCCGCTGATGCTGGCAGGAGGAGTCGTACTGCTGATCGCAGGGATTTTGTTCGTCATGGTCTCGCTGGTCCTGTGCGGCGGGCTGAAAGTACTAAAGCCACAGGAGGCGCTCGTACTCACGCTGTTTGGCAAATATGTGGGAACGTTAAAGGGGGACGGCTTCTATTTTGTAAATCCATTCTGCAGCAGCATGAATCCGGCGGCAAAGACGAGGCTGAACCAGAGCGGGGACGTGAAAAGCGATGCGGTGATGAGTGCCGCGGTGGCAGAGGAGTATGGCAAAAAGATATCCTTAAAGATTATGACGCTGAACAATAACAAACAGAAAATCAATGACTGTCTCGGAAATCCAATTGAGATCGGCATTGCGGTCACATGGAAAATCGTGGACACGGCCAAGGCGGTATTTAATGTCAACAATTACAAGGAATTCTTATCACTGCAGTGCGACAGCGCGCTCCGGGACATCGTGCGGATTTATCCCTATGATGTGGCGCCAAACGTTGACACGACAGGAGACGGCATCGCGGACGAGGGAAGCCTGCGCGGTTCCAGCGAGATTGTGGCAGAGAAAATCCGCAGCGAGATCCAGAAAAGGGTCGCGGAGGCAGGAATCGAGGTGGTAGAGGCGCGCATTACATACCTTGCCTACGCGCCGGAGATTGCGGCTGTGATGCTCCAGCGGCAACAGGCGTCAGCGATCATCGACGCGAGAAAGATGATTGTGGACGGGGCGGTCGGCATGGTCGAGATGGCACTTGAACGGCTTAGTGAGAACCATACTGTGGAGCTCGACGAGGAGCGCAAGGCGGCGATGGTCTCAAACCTGCTGGTGGTGCTCTGTGGCAACCGCGACGCGCAGCCGGTTGTAAACTCGGGAAGCCTGTATTAATGCCAAATTAAAATGAGTAATATAAAACATTAGTGCAAAAAACATACTGTAAAGAACGAGGATAGGAAGATGGGTATAAGAAAATAAATTATAGAAATGATAGGTAAAGGGACTGATGCTATGGGTGATTCTGGCAAAAAACAGGTGCCGCTCCGGCTGTCTGCAAAGCTGTATGACGCGATCGCGGCATGGGCGGAGGATGATTTTCGGTCCGTCAACGGACAGATCGAATATCTTCTGACAGAGTGTGTGCGCCAGCGGAAGAAAAACGGAAAATATGTCTCGGACGAAATAGACAAACCACTCGAAATCGATATCTGATATGCTGCGGACAGGGGGCACGAAGGCATGGAACATTGGAAAAAAATGATCGCACCGATCGTGGTTGCACTGATCATAATAGGATATTATATTGGAATTGCAGTATTTTTTATGGCAGTACCCGGCATACCCACAGCCATCAAGGTTTTGATGACCGTGATACCGCTTGCGCTGGCGGCGGTGATGCTTGGTGTATTAATAAGCAGAATCAAGGAGATAAAAGGAGGAGAAGAAGATGATCTTAGTCAATACTGATTACATCAGCGGGAAGGAGCTCGAGATGCTCGGGCTTGTAAAGGGCAGCACGATCCAGTCCAAGAATATCGGAAGGGACATCACACAGGGCTTTAAGACACTGGTCGGCGGTGAGCTGGGGGCGTACACGGAGATGATGAACGATGCGCGTGCGCTCGCCACCAAGCGCATGGTCGAGGAGGCGGAAAAACTGGGCGCGGACGCAGTAGTCAATGTCCGCTACGCGTCGGCGGCAGTCATGCAGGGCGCGGCGGAGGTCATGGCATACGGCACCGCTGTCAGATTCAGATAGGAAGCTGTAGGAAAATAACGGATACAGATGGAAACAGGAACTGCCATAGAAGGAATATCTATGGCAGTTCCTTACATTTTTGTAACATTGATGATTTTCATTTTCATGAGACAGGAAAAGAGATATAATGAGACTATAATGAACATCAAAAAACGCAGTCTGTGTCATGAAATCTGTCATGGCACGCCGCGGCAAATGAGAATAGGGGTTTAAAGAAACTGTGAGCTTGCGGGGGATATGAAAATGGAGCCAGTGCGCAAAATGGATTCAAAAATAAGGATTATGGTCGTTGAGGACGATGCGCCGCTTGCGAGGGAAATTGGACTGGCGCTTGAAAAGTGGCAGTATGAGGCCGTCGTGGCGGAGGGATTTGACGACATTTTGCAGGAGTTTGCGCGGATTCGGCCGCAGCTTGTCCTGATAGACGTCAACCTGCCAGGCCGCGATGGATTTTTCTGGTGTAGCCGCATCAGGCAGATTTCAAAGGTGCCGGTAATCTATATCAGCAGCCGAAATGATGACCAGGACAAGATCATGGCGATCGCACAGGGCGGTGATGACTATGTGGAGAAGCCGTTTCGCATGGAGCTTTTGCATGCCAGGATCGAGGCGATGCTGCGGCGGACATATGAGTACAAGGTGCGGGAATGCATTTTTCTCACCGCGGGGCTGTGCTATGACTATGCGGCGCAGAGTTTGTACTACGTGAATCAATACAGAAGCACGGCATATGTGGAGGAGCCGTCCGGCGCTAATGGGCAGACAGGGGAGGCGGGCGAGGAAGAGGTTGATCTTACCAAGTCGGAGCGGCGCCTGTTTACGCGATCTAATGGGCAGACAGGGGAAGTGAGCGAGAAAGAAATTGACCTTACCAAGTCGGAGCGGCGCCTGTTTGCGCGTCTGGTGGAGAACAGGCCGGACGTTGTGACGCGGGACGAGCTGATGATGGCCCTGTGGGACACGGACGAGTACGTCACGGACGCGGCGCTTACCACGATTATCAGCAGGCTGCGCGCGAAGCTCAAATCCGTGTGCGGCGAGGACGTGGTATGTACCCGAAAAGGGCAGGGTTATTATGTGAAATGAGATCAAAAGTGGGGGAGTCCGTATAATGGTTTTGCTGAAATGGTTCCGCAGAAAATGGAAAGCGTATATGGTATTGTGTGTGCTGTTTTGGAGTTTTAACCTGTATTTTATATTTTTGATGCGGACAACACAGGTGAAGTATCTGCTGTATCTCGACTTGTTGTTGCTGGTGTTTCTGGTAACTGTGGAGGGCACGGCGTTTATAGGTTTTTGGAAAAAAGAGCGCAGGAAGAACATTTTTTTGCAGGAGGACGGGTTAATTAGTGCGCTCCTGGACAACCCCGAAGACAGGGAGGTCTTTGCGCATGACTTGTTGGTCCTGGAAAAACGCCTGGAGGAAAAGTTTGCGGAAAACTGCGATCTGAATGAC
>CAJUQZ010000112.1:0-9530 GCA_910588755.1 uncultured Lachnospiraceae bacterium
TAGCGGCATCTTTCCTCTGCACGGGGCTGTGCATAAATAAACGCTGCCACCCGATTGTGACAGCGTTTTATCTGGAACTGCTTTTCCCAGAACTACTCTTCGACACTGTAGTTCGGTGCCTCTTTTGTGATATGAATGTCATGTGGATGACTCTCCCTGAGCGCCGCGGCGGATATCTTGACGAATCTGCCATTGTTTTTCAGCTCCTCGATTGTCTGTGTGCCGCAATAGCCCATGCCGGACCTAAGACCGCCCATCAGCTGGAACACAGTATCCTCCACATTTCCCTTGTAAGCCACCCGTCCCTCAACGCCCTCGGGAACAAGCTTCTTGGCATCTGACTGGAAATAACGGTCCTTGCTCCCGTTCTCCATAGCTGCTATAGAGCCCATGCCTCTGTATACCTTATATTTTCTTCCCTGGAATAGCTCAAACGTTCCCGGACTCTCCTCACAGCCTGCAAAGATGCTGCCCATCATGCAGACATTCCCGCCGGCTGCAATCGCCTTGGTCATATCGCCGGAATACTTGATGCCGCCGTCTGCAATGATTGGAATACCATACTCCTTTGCCACCGCGTAGGAATCCATAATCGCCGTGATCTGCGGCACACCGATTCCTGCAACTATACGTGTCGTACAGATAGAGCCCGGACCGATTCCCACCTTGACCGCATCGGCACCTGCCTCGATCAGTGCCCTTGTCCCATCGCCTGTCGCGACATTTCCCGCAATCACCTGCACATCGGGATACGCCTCCTTGATCATTTTAAGGCAGCGCAATACATTCTCAGAGTGCCCATGTGCACTGTCAAGCACGATGACATCCACCTTTGCCGCCACAAGCGCCTCCACGCGCTCAAGCACATTGGCGGTGATGCCCACACCTGCACCGCACAGAAGCCTTCCCTGCTCATCCTTTGCCGCTAACGGATACTTGATTGTCTTCTCGATATCCTTGATTGTGATAAGCCCTTTCAGATTATAATTGTCATCTACAATAGGAAGCTTCTCCTTCCTCGCGTCCGCCAAAACCCGCTTGGCCTCCTCGAGTGTGATCCCCTCCTTGGCTGTAATCAGCCCTTCCGAGGTCATGGACTCCTTTATTTTTTTGCTGTAATCTGTCTCGAATTTTAAATCACGGTTTGTGATGATACCGACAAGCTTCCGGCCCTCTGTGATTGGCACACCCGAAATCCGGAACTTTGCCATCAAGGCATCTGCATCACCAAGCGTGTGCTCCGGAGTCAGTGAAAAGGGATCTGTGATAACGCCGTTCTCGGAACGTTTCACCTTGTCTACCTCTTCCGCCTGTGCCTCAATAGACATATTTTTGTGAATAATCCCTATGCCGCCCTGTCTTGCCATCGCTATTGCCATCCTGTGCTCTGTGACCGTGTCCATCCCCGCACTCATCATAGGAATATTCAGCTTGATTTTTTTTGTCAGCCATGTAGTCAGGTCAACCTGATTGGGAATTACCTGTGAATAGCTTGGTACTAACAGTACATCATCAAACGTAATGCCTTCGCCGATTATCTGGCCCATTTCTCTTCCTCCTGTAAAAAAACCAGGCGCCAGCGCGCCCGGCTGCAAAAAGCTATGCTTTTTGTCAAAGTTGTTTACGCTGTTGCTCTACAAAATATTTTCACAATTATACTAAAGCATACGTAACTTGTCAAGTATTTACTCTGTAAAAACTTTTCTGGGTGCAATTCCCTTAATTGTCTTTGCAAAATCCTCTGTGAGGTTCATCAAAATCTTCCGGTTTCCCTCATAAAAAACCCAGTAGAGCTTCTGGTCGGGAAGGTCATGTCCGGCGCTTAGGTCTGTGACCTTCGTCTGACGGTTTCTGTAGGAGTCAAGCTGGTAGGACTTTTCAGGCGCCATGATCTCAACCTTTTCCACGCTGATTGTCATGACCTTCTTTCTCCTCGTCTTTGCCATAATCTTGTCCACAGAGATCTCCTTATCCAGATACAGGTACTCATACTCTATATCTGTCCACTGAAATACAAAGTAGTCAAGCACACCAAGTGCGATCACAATAATAAAAAATATCATATTTCCTGTCAGAAGTGTCAACAGACCAAGAAAAACTGTCGGGACAACACTGACAAATCTGGTGATGATCTCCTTTGCTCCCTTGTCCTTTTTCACCAATAGTTCCTTGTAGCTTTCGTTCATAATGCGATACCTTCCTTAATTCTTATTGAGCGTCTCATTCAACAGCTTCTTAATATGAATGATATCTTATATAATAGAACAATTCAATGCAATATGCAAGGTTTAGAAAAAATTAATAGTATGTTGATTGACAGGCTGTGTTATTTCCATATATGATATGTTGTGATTATTCTTATATTTTACGGTTTAATCCGCTTATGGAGGTACTATAATGGAAGTTTACAACAAGAACCGCGACCAGAACAATTCAATGCATGATGAGATACGGGAGCAGAACGCCAAACTGAAGAACGCGCCGTTAAAGGACAAAATTGCTTATTTCAATGAATATTACCTAAAGACCACCATTCTCGCCGCATTTGGAATCGGCCTTGCCGGCTATCTCATATACTCCATACTGACAGCACCCTCCGATACTGCCTTTGCGGCATTTTTCTACAATGACACAGGCGACTCCTCCAACACAGAGCTAATCGACGGTTTTGTCGAATATATGGGAATTGACACCAAAAAGCATGACGCCTACATCGACGCGACCATGAATTACACCGCAGATGCAACCGACTATGACTCCTTTATGGGACTTGAGAAGGCGATGGCCGTCCTCTCAACCGGGGAACTTGATGTCATCGTGGGCGATGATACTGCCATTGACTACTTCGCAAAAAGCGAATGTCTGTGTGATATCACCGCCCTTCTCCCCGACGATCTGTCTGCACAGTTTGAGGACAAGCTCTACTATGCTGCGGTTGGAGAGGACTCCATGATGGTTCCTGTTGGTGTCTATGTATCAGACGCACCAAAGCTAAACCAGTATTATTACTATGTTGACCGAAATCCCATCTACGGGTTTGTCATAAACTCCAACAGTGTTGACAACGCCATCGCGTTTTTGAGATATATCTATATGGAGAATGGAAATCGAGTAGAGGAATGACCTTCTCCACTACTCGCCGCGCCGGGCACCCGTCAGCGCATGCTGACATATTACATCTGGGTGCCCGTGTGCATAAAAATTCAAAAATGTGCGCCCAAAGCGCACATTTTTTTATAACCATATCAATTTCTTCCACTGTTCAATCTGTGCTTCTGTCATAAATCCGTTGGAGGTTCCCACAAAGCCAATCTTGTAGGACGCAAACAGCAGGGCGTTCTTGATGGCCTCCTTGGCGTTCTTCGTCTTGACATAATAGTGCACAAATGCGGAAAACAGCGCATTACCTGCACCGATCGTGTTGACAATCTCCGCTGTCTTGACCGGCTTGTACTCAATCACACTGTTGTCCTCCTTTGTGTAGAGAATCACACCCTTGTCACCAATACCCATAATAATAATCTCGGGATCATATTTTTCCTTACACTCCCTGATACAGTCATAGTGGTCACTCTCTAGATCATCGTCGCTGATATACAAGATATCTGCCGCTTTCAGGAAGTCCTCCTTGTTTGCAATTTTTTCAGCGCGCATGCTGCGCACATTGATTGCAATGGGCTTATTATATTTCTTCGCAAGCCCTATGATCGGCCGGCAGAAATTACAGTTAGACATCAGCACCATATCCTTGTCTTGTATCTGTCGCTCGAGCAGCTCAAAATCATACTCAACATGGCGGATATCCTTGACATCTTCAAAGGTCTGCTTCTTGCCCTTACAGTACAAAATCACCGAAGTCGGCATACCGTCGAGCATCGGCAGCACATAGTCTGTCCTAAGATCCACATCATTCGTCTTGAGATACGCCTCAATCTGCCGCCTGGACATGTTGCGTGCAACCATACTCATGAAGTCCACCTCGTCGCCAAGCCACTTGAGCGCCATCGCTTCATTGAAGCCTGCACCGCCAATCTCAGTGTCAACCAGATCCGGCGTGCTCTCAAACTGCTTATACGGAACGGGTAACGCTTCAACTTTCACGATCGTTTCCATCTGGACAAAACCAGCTACCATAATTTTACTCATATCTATCCCTCCGTTTCCTCATCAAAGCAATAATCTAATAAATGTATTAAATTCAATAATTTCAATATCAAAAGCGATCTGCAAATTATTCTTCTATGCTTTGTATTCATCTTAACATATTTTGAGATAATTATATATAATTTTATGAAAATTTTTGAAAATATTTCGCAGAATATGGTAGAATGTCCTTGTACACACAAAATGCCCACGCATATCAAAAAGGAGAACACCAACCATGAAAGAACAGCTTTATACCATTCCATTAAACGACGCCTTTGCCGCGGACGACGAATGTCCATTCTGCTTCATTGAGCAGAAACTAGAGCAGGACCTGCTTGACTTCACACTTGGCTCTGGCTCCTCCTACATGGAGAGCGATATCCGCGATCTCACCGACCGGGAAGGTTTCTGCCGCTATCACTTCCTTAAAATGTTTCAGTATGGCAACACACTTGGAAATGGGTGGATCCTCAAAACCCACTTCGAGAAAATCAACCGTGAGTTCGCAAACGAGGTCAAAAAATTCAAGCCCACAAAGCTCTCCTTTGTGGACCGCCTGAAACGCGCAAGGGAAGTCAACAATACCATGACGGCCTGGACCCTGGAAAAGCAGCGCTCGTGTTATATCTGCCGCCAATACGAGGATACCTACGCGCGGTATCTGGACACGTTTTTCTATATGTATAAGAAGGACGCTGACTTTGTAAGGAAGCTGGAGAACAGCAAAGGCTTCTGCCTTGTCCACTTTGGCGATCTGTGCCAGAGCGCCGTGGAAAAACTGAACCAAAAACAATGCGAGGAATTCTTTGCCACCGTCTTTCCCCTCATGGAGAAAAACCTGCAGCGCGTCGGGGAGGACGTCAGCTGGCTAGTCGAAAAATTCGACTACCGCAATGCAGATGCCGACTGGAAAAACGCAAAGGATGCCCCCCAGCGCGCCATGCAGAAGCTAAAGGGCGGCTATCCCGCGGCCCCTGTCTACCAGCAGAAAAAATAATCACAACCGTCTCAGCAGAGATTCAAGGTCATATCCCTGACAAGCTCTATATAGGCCTTGATCTCTCTGAAGATCGCCTCTGAATCCGCCGATTCCCGTGTCTTTTCCCGTATGATACTGCTAATGCAGTAATCGACCATCTGCTTGATCCGCTCCCGCCTCACCTTATCAGAAACATTCCCGATCTCGGCCGCCCTGTGGAGTTCATCCATACGCTCCTCGTAAATCCGCCTCGACTCAGCTGTCTTTTTGACTGGCTCCTCCATCGTCTCATGTGCGGCCTCCTCCAGGAAGATGGTAAGATACGGATAGCTTTTTCCGACCGTCGTCTTTGTCATGGCAATCTGCTTTACCAGTTCAAAATAGTCCTTCTCATCCTCGTCCACAATGGTGGACAGCTCCAGAAGCATGTATTTGACGCAGTAATCATACACAAACACATAGATGCCCTCCTTGGACCCAAAATAATGAAACCAGAGTCCCTTGCTGACACCGACAGCCTTAACCATGTCATCCGTGCTGGCGTGCCTGTACCCGTTCTTGGCAAACACCTCGATCGCACCGTTTATCATGCGGTCCTGTTTCTCTCTTGCAAGGTCAAAAAATTTTTCGTTCATCTGTACCTCCTTGTGTGAACACTCCCCCGATGACACACATCTATTATACTAATATTAACATAGTTTTAGACTTCCGACTACACATTTTCATCAAATTTTACATAATCTCTTTTCATTTCCATAAAATAGTATTAAAATAGATTTGTGTACAAATTAAAAACATTAAAAACTGCAACAGGAAAGGAGAACCACAAATGGCTAAGAAATTTGGCAAGCTTGTTTTATTCAGCGCTCTCGCTGGTGCTGCAGCTGCAGGAACGTATTATTATCTTCGCAAAAAAACAGACGCTCCCGAGGAAGACTTTGACGACCTCGATGATTTTGATGATTTCGATGAGGATCTTGATGATGAGGATTTCTCCCCGGACTTAACGAATACCACTGGCAGCAAGAGCCGTCCATATGTGCCAATCGACATAGACAACGCCAAGGAAAAAATCGGTGAGAAAGTAATAGAAACGCTTGATAAGACCAAGGAAAAAATCGAACATTTCAATGTGTCCGAGAAGATTGACAAGGCCAAGGAGATTATCGGAGAGATGACAGCCCCCACTGTAGAGCCCGTCTATACGCAGGTGGATATGTCCGCTGTACCTGCTGCTGACGCTGGTACGGCAGCGGATATGAACGGTGACAGCACATCTCCTTCTGGAACTGTATCTGCCACTTACACAGAGCCGTCCGGCACGGAAAACAAGACGGAAGAGTTTTTTGACGATTCGGAGAAATAAGCGCATATGAAACGGCTAAGGAAGACACCCCTTAGCCGTTTAAATATGCCGCCAGCTCCTCTACCCTCGTGAAATACACGTCACTGTTCTTTCTCATAAAATCCCTGATCTCGGGAATATCCGTCGCCCAGCCTGCCCCGACAAACGGCACGCCATATGCCTTTGCCATGTCATAGCCAGGCTTCGCATCATCGACCATCACCATCTCCTTTGGATTCAGGCCATATGTGCGGGAGATAACCTCCAATGCATAAGTGGCGGGCTTCCTCTGTTCGGGCGGGCACTCCCAGCCAAAGATCATATCTGGCATCGGCAGATGGTTGGTCTCATAATCACGCCTAATATTAAAATCATAGGAATGTGATACCACGCACACAATACCGCCCTGTGCCTTCTGGCGCTCGATGATCTCTTTCACACCATCATACGCCCTGGCAGTATGCCCCGACACATACGCACGCCAGCACGCCACCTCACGCTCAAGCTCCTCGTCCGTCATGCCAAGCTTCCCGACACAGTATGGTATAAAGCCCGGATCGAAATTTTCTCGGAAATAATCGTCAAGTGAGATGGTCACACCAGGACGCAGGAGCCTTAGCGCCTCTAAAAACGCTGGGTAATGTATCGTCGCAGTACTGTTGACCACCGTATCGTCATGGTCCAATATCAGACATTTGTACCTCATTCCTATTTATTTCCTCTCCTTTAAAACTTTCTGTGCTATTTTGGCAGCACAAACGAACTCTTCAGCGATACGATCCTGTTAAACACAAGCGCATCCGGCCTGTAATCTTTGCAGTCCACATTGAAAAAGCCCTGCCGCACGAACTGAAAGCTCTCATATGGCTTAGCATCCTTCAGGGCTGGCTCCACATAGCACTCCTTAAGCACTGTCAGGGAGTTTGGATTGAGATTGAGCGAGCCGTCCTCGTTGTAGACACCCTTCTCCTCGTCGATCAGATTCTCATACAGCCTAACCTCTGCCCTGACCGCATACGGCGCCGGCACCCAGTGGATTGTTCCCTTTACTTTTCTGCCTGTAAAACCGCTACCCTGCTTTGTCTCGGGATCATATGTGCAGTGAACGACAGTGACTTTGCCGTTTTCATCTTTTTCAAAGCCCACACACTTCACAAAATACGCGCTCATAAGGCGAACCTCATTTCCTGGAAACAGCCTGAAATACTTTTTGGGCGGCTCCTCCATAAAATCATCCCTGTCAATATATAGCTCCCTGCAAAACGGCACTTGTCTGGAGCCTAAGGACTCATTTTCAAGATTATTTGGCACCTCTAAATACTCCACTGCACCCTCGGGATAGTTGTCAATCACAAGCTTTACAGGATCAAGCGCGGCCATCATTCTGGGCTTTTTGAGCTTTAAATCCTCGCGGATACAGTACTCGAGCATCGCGTAATCTGTGGATGAGTTTGCCTTACTCACGCCGCAGAGCTCCACAAACCGCTGAATCGACTCTGGCGTAAACCCGCGCCTTCTTAGCGCCGCAATCGACACCAGTCTCGGATCGTCCCAGCCGTCAACGATTCCGTCCTGCACAAGCTTCTTGATATAGCGCTTGCCTGTCACGACATTTGTCAAGTACATCTTGGCCTGCTCGATCTGCCTCGGGTGGCTTGGAAACTCAATCTCCCGCACAACCCAGTCATACAGCGGTCTGTGATCCTCAAACTCCAGTGTACAAATCGAGTGCGTAATCCCCTCGATGGCATCTTCTATCGGGTGCGCAAAATCATACATCGGATAGATACACCACTTGTCCCCTGTATTGTGATGTGGCATGTGTGCCACGCGATAAATAACCGGATCTCTCATATTTAGGTTTGGGGACGCCATGTCAATACGCGCGCGCAGTACCTTCTCGCCGTCCGCATATTTCCCGTTTTTCATATCCTCAAAGAGCTGTAAGTTCTCCTCAACAGAACGCCTGCTGGACGGATCCTCTCTCCCCGGCTCTGTGAACGAACCCCTGTACTCCTTTAGCTGCTCTGCAGTCAGGTCAGATACATACGCTTTCCCTTTCCTGATCAGCTTCACAGCGCACTCGTACATCTGTTCGAAGTAATCAGATGCAAAGAAAAGCCTGTCCTCCCAGTCTGCGCCCAGCCACTTGACATCAGCCTTGATGGACTCCACATACTCAATATCCTCCTTTGTTGGGTTGGTATCGTCAAAGCGCATGTTGAACGTTCCGCCATACTCCTTCGCAATCCCATAGTTTACAAGAATTGCCTTGGCATGTCCGATGTGCAGATAACCGTTTGGCTCCGGCGGAAAACGCGTGTGCACGGTGTCGTATACCCCCTCCGCCAGGTCTTTGTCAATTATCTGTTCGATAAAATTCCTCGAAACGACCTCTTTTTCCTCTGTGGCCGTTATCTCTGTATTTTTTTCTGTGTCACCCATTACCTTGTCCTCCATTCTGTCATATCTCTATTTCTTCTGCATACAAAAGCCTAGTGCTCCTAGTACACCGTTTTTTAATTCCTCATATACCAAGCACTCGCTATTTGTATACGAGGATTAAGAAAACGGTGTACTAGTACCGCACCTCCATCAGGCACAGACCCTTTGCCGGTACGAGTGCGCCGGACATCTCCCTTGTGGCATCCTTTGCAAGAAGCGCCTGTACAGACGCTGGACTTCTCTGCCCAAGCCCTGCCTCGATCAGCGTACCGGTGAGAATCCGCACCATATGGTACAGAAATCCGTCACCGCTGTACGTGAGCACCACCTCGTTTCCCACGCTTTCGATCTGGATGGCCTCAATCGTGCGCACTGTCGTCTTCTTGCTCTTTTTGTTCGACGTAAACGCCCGGAAATCATGCTTTCCTGTAAAATACGAGGCCGCCGCTCTCATCGCGTCGATGTCAAGGCGCTGCGGCAACTCATACACATACCTGCGCTCAAACACACAGGGCAACGAGGTATTCCAGATCCGGTAGCGATAAGTTTTTCCCTTCGCGTTCAGCCTGCTGTGAAACCGCTCTGGCACCTCCTGGATGGACATGACTCCGATAT
>CAJUQZ010000112.1:9599-14712 GCA_910588755.1 uncultured Lachnospiraceae bacterium
GCCCGGAACCGTCCACCTGCACAAAATCAAGGCCACACATTTTCGCAAGAATATTTTCTAACTTGCCCTGTATTGTATTCCCTGTCGAATCCTGCCGCTGCCAGCCCTGATATCGGGTGCCCTCGTATTGTACCAAAATCCTGAAATTGCGCATTTTATCCATTACTTCCCACTGCCTTCCTGCCGCTCCTCGTCCTCAAGCGCCTTGATGGCCTCCTCGTCGAGCCGCCTGAAATTATTGATGTTGCGAACCAGCAGCTTAAGGCTGTATTTGGGTGTATCAAAGAAGCCAGCCTCGTTCATATTGACGACAATAATCCCAAGTGGCACTGCAATCAGCATACCACCAACACCCGCAATCCGATATCCGATAAAGAGCAAAAACAGTGTTGGAACCGGCTCCATGCCAATGGATTCCCCCATAATCTTGGGCTGTATCAGCTGGCGGAACAGCTGTCCCACCCCCCATATCACCAAAAATCCAAACGCCCTTAAATAGTTGCCGCCAATAGCCGTCACGACAGCCCACGGAACCAGCACGATACCAGTCCCAAAAAAGGGTAGGAAATCAAGAAACGCCATCAGCAGCGCAATGACTAAGCTGTACCGCACATTCAGCACAGTAAGTCCTATGAGCAGCAGTACATACATCCATATCTCAATGCGCAGCTGTGCCTTAAAATATCCTCCAACAGCCTGCCGCAGACTCGATGCAAACACATCATACTTGTGAACGATGTTTTCAGGCAAAAATTGATTGACAAAATTTCCAATCCATTCCCTGTCCGCAATAAAGAAATACGCAGACAGCATGCACATGATAATAGATACAATAACACTCGCTATGTTTCCTACCATGCTGCCCATATCCTCAAACGTACTGAAGTTCAGACTTTTTGGCAAGTCTGTTATCATCTCGCCAATCGTGTTTCCCAGATTGTTTAACGCATCTGCGAGTTTGGGCGCCCGCACCCCGATATATTGCTGGATCAACACGCCAAACGCGTCAAAATCCTTCTTCACAGCCTCCCACATTGAGGGAATCTCCTCGATAAAGCCTGAAATCTGCCGCCAGAGAACCACGCCAAGACCATATCCGATCCCGCTCACTGCCGCAATCACACACACGATCACGACAACTGTTCCCGCCTTTCTTCTGATTTTTAGCTTTCTCTCAAGCAATACCACAAGCGGATTTGCGATACAGGAGATAATCCAGCCAATCACAAAGGGCATAAAAAACAAAACCAGCTTAGGCACTAGAAAAATGCATCCCAGCAGTATTAACACTGAAACCAGGATATTGACAACCAGCTTCACATTTTCTATTGCTGTACTTTTTCCTTCCATACTCAGCCTTCTTTCCCTGACGGCTCTATCATGCTGTCAATCAGTTCATAAATCTCCTCCCGCCCCTGCTTTGTCTGGGCCGAAAATGGAATCACAATCGTATCCTGGTCCACAGCAAGTCCCTGCCGCACTGCCTTAATCTGCTTTTGCAGCTGGCTTCTGTTAATCTTGTCTGCCTTTGTTGCAATGATAACCGGGTGAAAACCGTTTGCGCATATCCAGTCGTACATGATTTTGTCGTTCTCCGACGGATCATGCCTGATATCAACCAACAAAAACACGGCCTTTAACACCTTTGACTGGCGAAGATACCGCTCAATCATCCTGCCCCACTTCTCCTTTTCCTGCCGGCTTACCTTCGCGTACCCATATCCTGGAAGATCCACAAAGTACAGTTCATCATTGATATTGTAAAAATTAATCGTCTGTGTCTTCCCTGGTTGCGAACTGGTCCGTGCCAGGGACTTACGGTTCATGAGCGCATTGATGAGCGAGGATTTCCCCACATTACTCTTCCCGGCAAACGCGATTTCTGGCATTATGTTTGCGGGGATCTTGCTCGTCACACCGATAACCGTCTCCAAACTTACGTTCTTTATGACCATCTGTTATTTCTCCTGCTTCGGAACAGGCTGCTCCTTATTCTCTGCTGCTGGCTTCCTTTTCGCGCCACTCTTTGACTTTTTGGCCTTGATCTCCTGCGCAAATGCAATCGGTATCACCTCATCCATTGAGCTCACAAAACAGATCTCCATACCCGACCTGATCTCGCCAGAAATCTCCGCTACATCCTTCTCGTTCTCTCTTGGCACCAGCACAGTGGTAATCCCCGCTGTCTTTGCCGCCAACAATTTCTCCTTTAATCCACCGATTGGAAGTACCCTTCCACGCAGCGTGATTTCACCGGTCATGGCAACCTTTGCCTTAACCGGCGTGTCTGTGATTGCCGACAGCACAGCTGTTGCCATCGTAATACCTGCGGACGGGCCATCCTTTGGCACTGCTCCCTCGGGGATGTGCAGATGGAAGTCATTTTCCTTAAAAAATTCTGGATCAATCTTATACCGGGGCGCAATCGACCTTATATAGCTGATTCCGGTCATCGCAGACTCCTTCATCACATCGCCAAGCTTTCCCGTAAGCTCGATCTCACCCTTTCCGGGCATGATGTTCACCTCGATCTGCAACGTATCACCGCCCACACTCGTCCATGCGAGTCCCCTGACAATGCCGACATCATCCTTCTCGTTTACCATATCCACGCTGTACTTAGGTTTTCCAAGATATTTTTCCAGCTTCTGGCTGTTTACCTTGATGCACTTGTCCTGCACCTGCTTTTTAGGTTTTGTCCCCCTGTCCTTTAAAATCTCCAAAGCCGCCTTGCGGCATACTGTGCCAAGTTTTCTCTCAAGATTTCTCACACCAGCCTCTTTCGTATAACGGTCGATAATGCCCTTGATTGCATTGTCACTGATTGTAAGCTGTGTCTCCTTCAGGCCATTCTTGGCAAGCTGCTTCTCCCACAGGTGCTCCCTTGCGATATGAAACTTCTCATTGGCCGTGTAACTTGTCACCTCTATGATGTCCATACGGTCAAGCAGCGGCCTTGGAATGTTGCCCGCATCGTTTGCAGTCGCTATGAACAGCACTTTGGAGAGATCAACTGGCAGCTCAACATAGTGATCCCTGAAGTGACAGTTCTGCTCCGGATCAAGCACCTCTAAGAGCGCTGACGACGTGTCGCCCTTGTAATCGCTGCTGACCTTGTCAATCTCGTCGAGCAGCATCAGCGGGTTGCACACCCCAGCCTGCCGCAAACCGTTTGCGATACGCCCTGGCATCGCCCCCACATAGGTCTTGCGGTGTCCCCTGATCTCCGCCTCGTCGCGCACACCACCAAGACAAATTCTGACATACTTTTTGTTCAGCGCCTCAGCAATCGACTTGGCGATGGAGGTCTTTCCTGTTCCCGGCGGCCCTACCAGACAGAGGATCGGCGCCTCGCCCTTGCTGGTCAGGCACCGGACTGCCAAATACTCGACAATCCGTTCCTTAACTTTCTCCAGCCCATAGTGATCCCGCTCTAATATTTCCTCCGCTCTGTTGATGTCATTGTTGTCTTTCGATGCCTTGTTCCACGGAAGCTCCAGAAGTGTCTCGATATATCCGCGCTCCACCGCGCTCTCAGAGCTCGATCCCATGATTGTCTTGAATCTGTTGATCTCCTTCTGAATCTTCTCCTTGACCTCAGCACTGGCCTTTAGCTTTGCAAGCGCCTCCTCATAATGCTTCACATCAGAGTACTGGTTCTTATCCCCCAACTCCTCCTGTATATATTCTAGCTGTTCACGCAGAATGTAATCCTTTTGGTTTTTGTCAATTTTATCCCTGATCTTCACGGCCAGCTGTGTGCGGATCGCCGCAATCTGCGCCTCATTCATGATGAGTGCCGACAGCTCGCCGCACTGTCCGGAAATATCCTCAATCTCCAATATTTTCTGCTTCTGCTCGTATGAGAATGGCATGTTAATCAAAAGCTGGTTGACCAGTACAGCAAGGCTGCTGCCATTCTTAAAATATTTTCCAATCCCTTTCCCGATCTTTGGATAAAATCTGACATATGTGTCAAAAACTTCCCGAAGCGTACGCGTCAGTGCTTCCTCCTGGGCCTGGTCGAGATCCTGTTCGCCATCGTCAAGCGCTTCATACACCGCGCTAAAATATGCGCCCTCATTGTCATCTAGCTCTATAATACGCGCTCTTGACACAGCCTCCACCATAACCCTGTCAATGCTGTTAGGAAGCTTTGTCACCTGCTTGATATCCGCCACCGTACATATCTTATACAGACCGTCAATATCCGGCTTCTCCTGGTCCGGATCGATCTGCGGCACAAGCAGGATCTGCTGCGTTTCATTCAGGGCCTGCTCAACGGCCTTCTTGGACATATCCCTGTTCAGATCAAAATGTATGATCATATTTGGTATTACTGTTAATCCGCGTAATGCCACCAAAGGTAATACTGTTGTTATCTGCTCCATCTAAATTCCTTTCGTAAAAGCGCCGCCTTAGAAAAAGGCGGCGCTTATGATGAATCCATTTTATTTATCTCGCCTTTTTCTCCCGTTCAGTGCGCATCGCCTCACGGTGTACTACAAAAGGCTGGCTTGTTCCCTCTACGGACTCCTTTGTGATCACACAGCTCTCAATCGTCTCATCAGAAGGAATCTCATACATTACATCCATCATAATGCTCTCCATGATGGAACGCAGACCCCTGGCACCTGTCTTTCTCTCTAGCGCCTTCTCGGCAATCGCATCAATGGCGTCCGGCTCAAAGGTAAGCTTCACATTGTCAAACTCAAACAATTTCTGATACTGTTTAATCAGGGCACTCTTAGGCTCCCTTAAGATTCTCACAAGCGCGTCCTTGTCAAGCCTCTCTAACGACACATTGATTGGAACCCTGCCAACAAACTCGGGAATCAGACCATATTTTGTCAAATCCTGGGGTGTCACTTCCTTGAACACAGCGCCGAGATCCCTTGTCGTCTTCTCTGCGATATCCTTGTTAAAGCCAATGGACTTGCGGTCAAGGCGGTTCTCAACAATCTTGTCAAGCCCGTCAAAGGCTCCACCGCAGATGAACAGAATATTGGTTGTGTCAATCTGTATCAGCTCCTGATGCGGATGCTTTCTCCCGCCCTGTGGAGGCACGCTCGCCACCGTACCCTCAACAATCTTTAAGAGGGCCTGCTGCACA
>CAJUQZ010000113.1:0-893 GCA_910588755.1 uncultured Lachnospiraceae bacterium
ATCGAGGGATATGTGGAGATGGTATGGCGTGGGGGCGTTGTGTACTGGGAGGAAGCGTATCCCAGCCTGCTGTTTGCAAAGGATGGGGAAGTGTTTGACTTAGACGGAAAGCAGGCTATCGTCATGGGCGGCGCGTATAGTGTTGATAAGATGGTACGGCTTATGCACGGATATGGGTGGTGGCCGGACGAACAGCCCTCGGAAGAGATAAAAAGGTATGTGGAGTGTCAGCTGGATCAGCGAAACTGGAAGGTGGATATCGTGTTGAGCCATACCGCACCGTTAAAATATGAGCCCGTGGAGGTGTTTCTGGCCGGGGTGGACAAGAGTCAGGTGGACAAGTCTACGGAAAAGTGGCTGGACTGGATTGAGGATCAGCTGGATTACCAGAAGTGGTACTGTGGGCACTATCACACAGAGAAGAAGATTGACAGGCTGGAGTTCATGTTCGAGAGTTTTGATGCGCTTTGAACTAGTCTGAAATCAGATACAAAAAAGAAAGTTAGTGGCACAATCAGTCGCGCAATGTAAAAAAACTCTTGAAATGAATTGCGACATGTGCTATCCTAAGAAAAGATTAAGCGCAGGCTTGATTGTGTCCTGGAATAAAAATGACTTTTATTTTTACTTTATCAAATGCCATGAAGGAGACTCTTGCCAATGAAAACGACAGGAAGACGGCGTCACCGACTGAGAGCGCTGTCCGCGGAAGCTGGCGAAGGGAACACTCCGGAGCAGACGGTCTGAACCAGTGTCTTACACATGATACTATATTAGGATCGTACGTGAGCGCACGTTAAGCGTAAGAGAGGATAAGACTTTTTTAAGTCTTGTCAATGCGGGTGGTACCGCGGGTATATTTCAGATTATCCGTCCCGGAATACATTTTGTAT
>CAJUQZ010000113.1:903-14700 GCA_910588755.1 uncultured Lachnospiraceae bacterium
GGACATAGACGGTCACCTAGTGCGACGAGTGGCGGAGAAGGTCATTTTTCTATTTGATTGCATACGGTGTCCAGAGAGAATAGGTTGACGGGCGCCGACGCGAAAATTATCATGAGGAGGATTTGAGATGTACAGGGACATTACGATGAAAGAAATCAGTGAACAGCATATCGGTCAGACGCTGCAGGTGGCGGGCTGGGTGGAGAATATCCGTGACCACGGCGGCGTGTCGTTTGTCGATCTGCGGGATATGTACGGCGTCCTGCAGGTGGTCATGCGCGACACGACACTTTTAAATGGCATTACAAAGGAAATGTGCCTTTCGATTGAAGGCATCGTCGAGAAAAGGGACGAGGACACCTACAATCCGAGGATTCCGACAGGGACCATCGAGCTGGAGGCAAGGAAGGTGACAGTGCTTGGAAAGGTGTACTATCAGCTTCCGTTCGAGATCATGACCTCGAAGGAGACGAGGGAGGACGTGCGCTTAAAGTACCGCTACCTGGATCTGCGAAATGCAAAGGTGAAGGACAATATCATCTTCCGCTCGCAGGTGATTGGCTTTCTGCGGCAGAAGATGACTGAGATGGGATTTCTGGAAATCCAGACGCCGATCCTGTGCGCATCGTCGCCGGAGGGCGCGCGCGACTACATTGTTCCTTCCAGAAAATATAAAGGGAAATTTTACGCGCTCCCGCAGGCGCCGCAGCAGTATAAACAGCTGTTGATGGCATCGGGTTTTGACAAATATTTTCAGATCGCGCCGTGCTTCCGCGATGAGGACGCGCGCGCGGACCGCTCGCCGGGAGAGTTTTACCAGCTCGATTTCGAGATGAGCTTTGCCACGCAGGAGGATGTGTTCAGGGCGGGGGAGGAAGTGCTGTCCGCCACGTTTGAGAAGTTTGCGCCGGAGGGCTATGCGGTGACGAAGGCGCCGTATCCGATTATCAGCTATAAGCAGGCGATGCTGGAATTTGGCACGGATAAGCCGGATCTTAGAAACCCGCTGCGCATCATGGACTTGACCGACTTTTTCCAGAAATGTTCGTTCAAGCCGTTTATCGGCAGGACAGTGCGGGCGATCCGGGTGCACGCGGAGATGTCAAAGGGCTTTCATGAGAAGCTTTTGGGCTTTGCCACAGGAATGGGAATGGGGGGACTTGGATATCTCGAGGTGGCGGACGACCTGACATACAAGGGGCCGATCGACAAGTTTATTCCCGATGAGCTGAAACCGGAGCTCGCCGCGATTGCAGGGCTTGTGGCAGGCGACACGATCTTTTTTATCGCGGATAAGGAAGAGCGGGCAAATTACTACGCGGGGCAGCTTCGCAGCGAGCTTGGCGAGAAACTGGAACTGTGCGAGAAAAACGCGTACCGTTTTTGCTATATCAATGATTTCCCGATGTATGAGCGCGATCCGGAGACGAAACAGATCGGCTTTACGCACAACCCGTTTTCCATGCCGCAAGGTGGGCTGGAGGCGCTAAACAGCGAAAATCCGCTGGATATCCTGGCTTATCAGTATGATATCGTGTGCAATGGTGTCGAGCTCTCGAGCGGCGCGGTCAGAAACCATGACATGGAGATCATGGTGAAGGCTTTTGAGATCGCGGGCTATGACGAGGAGACGCTAAAGTCAAAGTTTGGCGCGCTCTATCAGGCATTTCAGTTTGGCGCGCCGCCACACGCGGGCATGGCGCCCGGCATCGACAGAATGCTTATGCTGCTGAAAAATGAGGAGAACATCAGGGAGGTTATTGCGTTTCCGATGAGCGGCTCCGCGCAGGATCTGATGTGCGGCGCGCCGAACGATGTCACGGAGCAGCAGCTGCGGGAAGTGCATATTAAGGTCAGGGATTAGAAAAGAAATTTCCATTCGGATTTTGAAGGAGCGAACACAATGATTGAAATTAGATGTATTGATGCGCAGCATAAATCAGATATCAACATTCCCAACGAACCATTTCAAATATTTGGAAAAATAATCCCGTCCTATAATAATGGGCGCTGGACATATGAACTTGAGCGGTACAGCTCTGAAAATGTCACGGAGATGACTTTTCCGGACGAGGACTACGATTACGAGGATATGGGGAACAGTGTATTTATCGGCGCTTATGATGGTGGGAAATGCGTAGGCTTGGCTATTTTACAGCCCGGATTTTTCAAGTATATGTATTTGTATGACTTGAAAGTGAATAGGAAATACCGCAATCAGCATGTTGGGCAGGCATTGATCGCAAAAGCGAAAGAAGTTGCCACGCAGCATGGGTATGAGGGGCTTTATACGCAAGGCCAGGACAATAATCCGGGTGCATGCCTGTTTTATCTGAACGTTGGCTTTTATATTGGCGGGCTTGATACCAATGTATACCGGCACACAAAGCAAGAAGGAAAGGCTGATATTCTTTTCTATTGTGAAGCAGTGTGAAACAGACTAACAGATTCCAGTGTGCGCTTTAAAGTGCTTAAAAAATAGCAATAGTATTGGGCGTAGCGTGAAAAATGCCCAAAATACGGCATAGGGAGGAAGATATGGCAAATGTAATAACAGACGAGACAATCGAGTATGTGGGGATTCTGGCCAAGCTGGAGCTCTCCGACGAGGAGAAGGAGCAGGCCAAGAAGGACATGGGACGTATGCTCGACTATATCGACAAGCTGGCGGAGCTTGACACGACAGGTATCGAGCCGATGTCGCATGTATTTCCGGTGCAGAATGTGTTCCGCGAGGACGTGGTGACAAACGGCGACGAGAGTGAGAAGACCTTAAAGAACGCACCCGGCGAGAAGGACAATATGTTCATGGTGCCAAAAACCTTTGATTAAAGCACAGAAAAAATTAAAAAGAACACATGTTTCAAAACCGGATGAATGATATAAAAATAGTATTTATAAAAATTATGAAATGTATGACGTAATAAGACCAACAAATTGGGATTTACGGAGGTGCGGACATGGCAGTATTGCTTAAGGATAGAACAGAATCAACAGTTAGAATCTATTATGAGAAATCTCAGCAGACAGAAATAAAAACTATGTTGCCGCAGAAAGCAAAAAGCGTTGAGGAAGCAATCTTCGATTATCAAAAAACACTTCTTCCCGATAGCCAAAGCTACGGACAGACAATATATTATGACGATGAATATATCGGAGACGTATGGTGCTACTGTATTGACAAGGTGAAAGTACCAAACGCCATGTTGAGCTATTGTGTCTTTGAAAAATCATGCTGGAATAAGGGAATCGCGTCGGAAGCGGTGTCACTGTTTTTGAAAGAAGTCCTCAAGAAGTATGACATTCATACGATCGGTGCTTTTACTTTCTCTGTCAACCTGGCTTCGCAAAGAGTTCTTGAGAAGAATGGCTTTCAGCTTATTGAAGAGTGTGTGGAGGATGGAATAGCATCGAAGTATTATCAAATGTCTCTTTAATAATTTCCAGTTTGTTAGGGAATCAGACCAGAGAACTGAGATGGATAGGAGGCTAAAGCTATGGGACCAAAATATAGCCACAAAGAGGTCCCTGCCACAGTGGATAAGGGCTTTGATGTCTACGAACACCCTATTGTCAGGGAGTTTTTGGAGACAAAAGATTTCCAGCTATCACTGTTTGACGGGAATGGCTGGTGGTTGCCAATTCGACAGAATATATTGTTCAATTATGTGCTGCCAAATTCAGAGAAAAGCCCTCTTTCAACAAGTGCGCTGCTGCTCGAGGAGTTAAAAGCATATAATGCTTTTGGGTGGAATGCGGACCGGGATACGATCCTGTCGTGGAGCAAGGCGGAAGGCTATCCTGCTGATGCGGCATTTGACGGGGAATCCGGATACCAGGAAGGGACTATGCACGAGACATATGCGACTGAATCCTTAGCCAAATTTGCCTTTTCTATTCTGTGGCAGGCGGCAGAATTCTCGCTGGAGCATGGTGTTGTGATTGTTTATGATTTTTAGAATATTCGGAATGGAGATTGTATATGGAGATTTTAGAATACAGCGCCGTGGCGCTTTCCGCGGCGATCAGGGAGGGAAAAGCCACCGCGACGGAGGCTGTGGAGGCGGTCCTTGCAAGGATTGATGAAAAAGAAAAGGACATCAATGCCTATGTGACGATCGACAGGGACCAGGCTTTGAGAACGGCGGCATCCGTGCAGGAGAAGATTGAAAAAGGAGAGTTATCAGGGCCGCTTGCGGGCGTGCCTGTGGCGGTCAAGGACAATATGTGCACGGAGGGCATGCTGACAACCTGTTCCTCAAAGATTTTGGAGAACTTTATCCCGACATTCACGGCGGAGGCGGTGAAAAATCTCGAGAAGGCGGGCGCGGTGATTATCGGAAAGACCAATATGGACGAGTTTGCGATGGGTTCCACGACGGAGACTTCCGCGTACGGTGTGACCAGAAATCCGTGGAATACGGCGCATGTGCCGGGCGGCTCGTCAGGCGGTTCCGCGGCGGCGGTGGCGGCGGGGGAGTGCTTCTTTGCGCTTGGTTCCGACACGGGCGGCTCGATCAGGCAGCCGGCGTCGTTCTGCGGCGTGGTCGGTTTAAAACCCACTTACGGTACGGTTTCACGGTATGGGCTTATCGCTTATGGTTCCTCCCTTGACCAGATCGGGCCTCTGACAAAGAATGTGGCGGACTGCGCGGCTGTGCTGGAGCTGATTGCTTCCCACGACACAAAGGACTCAACATCGGTCAGGCGCAAGGACACGGACTTTACATCGGCGCTGGTCAATGATGTAAAGGGCATGAAGATTGGCATTCCAAAGGATTACTTTGGCGCGGGGCTTGACGCGGAAGTGAAGGAGGCAGTGCTGGCGGCGGCTAAGGTATTGGCGGAGAAAGGCGCTGTCGTCGAGGAGTTTGACCTAAGCCTTGTCGAGTATGCGATTCCGACGTACTTCACGATCGCGGCGGCGGAGGCGAGCTCAAACCTGGAGCGCTTTGACGGAGTAAAATATGGATATCGTACACCGGCGTATGAGGGACTTCATAACATGTACAAAAAGACGCGCTCCGAGGGCTTTGGCGCGGAGGTAAAGCGCAGGATTATGCTCGGCTCGTTTGTGCTTAGTTCAGGGTACTATGACGCTTATTACCTGAAAGCGCTGAAGGTGAAAGCGATGATCAAAAAGGCGTTTGACGACGCGTTTACCAGATATGACCTGATTCTTGGACCGGTGGCGCCCACGACTGCGCCAAGGCTGGGAGAGAGCCTGCAAGACCCGTTGAAGATGTATCTTGGCGATATTTATACAATATCTGTCAATCTCGCAGGACTGCCTGGAATCTCAGTTCCGTGCGGAATGGATGCAAAGGGGCTTCCGATCGGGCTGCAGCTCATTGCGGACCGTTTTCAGGAGAAGAAACTGATACAGGCGGCGTACACCTATGAAAATAAAAGCTAAGGTGATAAAAGACATCACCTAACATTTTCTAAGTTTTGATATAGTGAATAGAAATGGAATATGAAAAAGGAGTAAGGAAATGGCAAAGCAATATGAGACAGTGATCGGCCTTGAAGTCCATGTGGAGCTTGCGACGAAGACAAAGATCTTCTGCGGCTGTTCCACGGCGTTTGGCGGTGCGCCCAACACACATACCTGTCCCGTATGTACGGGAATGCCGGGCTCCCTGCCGGTTTTGAACAAACAGGTCGTGAACGATGCGGTGGCCGTCGGGCTTGCGACGAACTGCACGATCACGCAGTACTGCAAGTTTGACAGGAAAAATTATTTTTATCCCGACAATCCGCAGAATTACCAGATCAGCCAGCTGTATCTGCCAATCTGCAAAAATGGCCATGTGGACATCGAGACCGCGGCTGGGAAGAAGTCCGTGGGAATCCATGAGATCCATATGGAGGAGGATGCCGGAAAGCTGATTCACGACGAGTGGGAGGACTGCTCGCTGGTGGATTACAACCGTTCCGGTGTGCCTCTGATTGAGATTGTGTCGGAGCCAGATATGCGAAGCGCCGAGGAAGTCATCGCATACCTTGAAAAACTGCGCATGATTATACAGTACCTCGGCGCGTCTGACTGCAAATTAAATGAAGGTTCCATGCGCGCGGACGTGAATCTCTCTGTCAGGGAAGTGGGTGCGGAGGCGTTTGGCGCGCCCAAGTTGGGCGTGCGTACGGAGATGAAAAATCTCAACTCCTTCCGGGCGATCACGCACGCGATCGAGGGCGAGCGGGAGCGGCAGATCGAACTTATAGAATCGGGGCAGCAGGTGGTGCAGGAGACGAGGCGCTGGGACGATGCCAAAGGATATTCGTATGCGATGCGCTCCAAGGAGGACGCGCAGGACTACCGGTATTTTCCGGATCCAGACCTGGTGCCCGTCTATATCAGCGATGAATGGCTGCGGCAGATCAGGGACAGCCAGCCGGAATTTCGCGAGGAGAAGATGGCGCGCTATAAAAAAGAGTTTGACATACCGGAATACGATATCGGCATCATTACCGATTCGAAGCACATGGCGGATTTATTTGAGGAGACCGTGGCGATATGCGGCCAGCCAAAAAAGGTGTCAAACTGGCTGATGGGCGAGACGCTGCGGCTGCTAAAAGAAAAGAACATGGATGCCGAGGATATCCTTTTTTCACCAGAGCATCTGGCAAAACTGATACAGCTGGTGGACAGCAAGGCGATCAACTCAACCGTTGCCAAGGACGTGTTTGAGATGATGTTTGCCGACAATGTCGATCCCGAAAAGTATGTGGAGGAAAAAGGGTTAAAGACAGTGAACGACGAGGACGCCCTCCGAAAGACGATCGGGGAAGTGATCGCGTCCAACCCGCAGTCCGTGGAGGATTACCGAAACGGCAAGGAGAAGGCGATCGGCTTCCTCGTCGGACAGACCATGAAGGCGATGAAGGGCAAGGCGGACCCCGCGTCGGTTAACCGGATTTTGAAGGAACTGCTGTGACGCCAAAATCGGCGGTGTGGGGCGCCACTCTCGAAGTAAAATCCTATGTGCTATTTAACAGTTATTTCTTAACAGTTTTTAGCCCAAAACGCAAAAAGACCGCAGAACCGGTGATTCTGCGGTCTTTTTGCTATAACGTATCTGCACAAAAGAAGGTCAGATACATAGATGAATCGGAGTGACAAGATTCGAACTTGCGGCCTCCACCTCCCTAAGGTGGCGCTCTAGCCAAACTGAGCCACACCCCGATAGTTGTATGTAGTCCCAGACAACATAAATAATTATATAGAAAATATGCAATCATGTCAATAAAAAAACTAAAAAATAATAAATTGAGAAAATTTACATATTCTATTGACAATTGTCTGACAATTTAGTATATTATTTATAGATTCGTGATAATTCAGACACGAATGCTTTTCACTTAACTCTTTTTCAATAAAGTAATCCTTTGAAGAAAGCTTTTTCATGACAGTATCCTCCCAATTCATTGCTGCCGGAAGAAGCTTTTTTTACGCTGTTAATTCATTGTTGGCTATTGACAAATCTGTATTAGGGTGCTATGATGTCAGATAAATTAGCATAAGAAAAAGCGATGACGGAAACAAGTAGCATATTAATAGCAGACAGAGAGAGCATCATTTGGTGGAAGATGTTTATGTGAATCGTATGTGAAAACCATTCTTGAGCTGTAGTACTGAAAGTAGATGTAAGTATTACCGTATACCTGCGTTAAAGGTTAGGGTTTGTTAGAATCTGAAGTGAAAAATTAAGGTGGAACCGTGCAATAAGCACCCTTAAAGATACATTATAAGTATTTTTGAGAGTGCTTTTCTTGTGTTAATGAAAAAATATTTAATTCAGAAAGGAAATAGTAAGATGAAAATTAAAATGAGAGATGGTTCCATCCAAGAAGCCAGTTTTGAAGAAGAATTGGGAAAAAATGCATTTTGGCACACAACTGCACATATCTTAGCCCAGGCTGTAAAAAGACTGTATCCAAATACAAAATGCGCAATAGGTCCATCTATTGCAGATGGGTTTTACTATGATTTTGATTTTGACTTCCATTTCTCGGAAGAATATTTTCCGGGAATTGAAGCGGAAATGAAAAAGATCGTCAAAGAGAATTTGCAGCTTAAGCACTATACAACAGACCTCAGGAAGGCAATGCAGGCGATGGAAGAAAGAGATGAACCATATAAAATCGAACTGCTAAATGAGTTTTCAGAAAAGGAGGAAATCAGTTTTTACCAGCAAGGCGAATATTTAGAAATGTGTGCAGGACCTCATGTGGCATACACTAGCGCCATTAAAGCGTTTAAGTTGTTGTCAGTGGCTGGTGCATACTGGCGCGGCAATGAAAAAAATAAAATGCTTACCAGAATTTACGGAACATCATTTCCAAGCGAAGATATGTTAGAGGAATACTTAAATCGCCTTGAGGAAGCAAAAAAGAGAGACCACCGGAAATTAGGGAAACAATTAGGCTTATTTGCGCTGTTTGAAGAAGGACCGGGATTTCCCTTTTTTCTTCCAAAAGGACTAATATTAAAGAATCTGCTAATTGATTATTGGAGAAGACTGCACGCCAAAGAAGGGTATGTGGAAATATCCACTCCCATTATGCTGAACCGTCAGCTTTGGGAGACCTCTGGACACTGGGAGCATTACAGGGATAAAATGTATACGACTTTGATTGACGGGAAAGATTTTGCCATAAAACCTATGAGTTGTCCGGGAGGTATGCTTGTCTATAAGATGGAACCGCGCTCGTATCGTGAATTTCCTATGCGGATCAGTGAATTGGGATTAGTGCACAGAAACGAACCGTCAGGTACTTTACATGGTCTGATGCGCGTTCGCTGTTGTACGCAGGACGACGCCCACATCTTTATGACACCGGAGCAGATACAGGATGAGATAAAAGGTGTTGTCCGCCTGATAAATGAGGTATATTCCTGTTTTGGATTTAAATATCATGTAGAGTTATCCACAAGGCCAGAAAATTCCATTGGAAGTGATGAAGACTGGAAAATGGCAACGGATGGTTTAAAAAATGCATTGAATGATTTGGAACTGCCATATGTTGTGAACGAGGGTGATGGAGCATTTTATGGTCCGAAAATTGATTTCCACTTGGAAGACTCTATTGGAAGGACATGGCAATGTGGAACAGTTCAATTGGATTTTCAGCTGCCACAGCGTTTTGGTGCAGAGTATATTGGGGAAGATGGAATAAACATCGTCCCATAATGATACACAGGGTTGTATTTGGTTCGATTGAGAGATTTATAGGTATCCTGATTGAACATTTTGCAGGAAAATTTCCATTATGGCTTTCACCAGTACAGGTAAAAATATTACCAATCTCGGATCAGTATATTGATTATGCAAAAGAAATTGAAATGACTTTGAGAAAAGAAGGATTGCGTTGTGAGGTGGATGCAAGGACTGAAAAGATAGGCTATAAAATAAGAACTGCAAGCCTAGAAAAAATACCCTATATGCTTATAATTGGCGGGAAAGAAGTGCAAACGGACAGCGTTTGTGTCCGAAAGAGAGAGGATGGGGATTTGGGAAATATGTCAATAGACCAGCTGTTAAAAATTCTGAATGCGGAAGGAGGAAGTACGCAATGAGATGCTAAGGGTATATTTATTGGCATTTATTTATTGGCATTTATTTATTGGTATTTTTTATATGGATTTTTACTCGTTGCTGGAACGAAACCAACGGTAACGTTGAATAATTCGTTTTGTAGGAGCCCGATGCGCATGAATTGACATTTCTATGATTATGCCCTATACTGTTCAGAAACGGGAGGAATTTCTAAGGGATCTTGGTTCTGGGAGGACACATTTTACAGAGAGGGAGGAATATATGGACAAAGCATTGATTGTAGGTGTGAATATTACAACAAATACAGACAAAAACAAGGCACAGGAGCGTTTCGGGCTTGCTATGGACGAGATGGTCAGTCTGGTGCAGGCGTGCAGCATGGAACCGGTGGGGCGAATTGAACAGAATATGGAGTCTGCCAACGCTGCCACATATATTGGCGCAGGCAAGGTCAGTGAGGTCCGGGAGATGGTGCGCGCACTTGAGGCGGACATTGTCGTGTTTGACAATGGACTGTCACCCATTCAGCTCAGGAACTTAAGCCGTGAGCTCGACTGCCCGGTTATGGACAGGACGACGCTGATTCTGGAAATCTTTTCCGCGCGGGCAAGAACCAGGGAGGCGAGACTGCAGGTCGAGGTGGCAAGGCTCCAGTATATGTTGCCGCGTCTGGTGGGATTGCATGATGCCCTGTCGAGGCAGGGCGGCGCCAGCGGGGCCATGAGCAACAAAGGAGCCGGTGAGAAGAAGCTGGAGCTGGACAGGCGCAGGCTGGAACAGCGGCTTACAGGCATGCGGCGCGAGCTGGAAACGATCGCGGGTGAGCGTAAGACACAGCGCAAAAGGAGAGCAGATTCAGGGATTCCAAGGGTGGCACTGGTGGGCTATACCAACGCGGGAAAGTCCACGATCATGAACGCCATGCTGTCTGTTTACGGTGGCGCTGAGGAAAAGAAGGTTTATGAGGAGGATATGCTGTTTGCGACGCTGGACACCACGGTCAGAAGGATTGCGCCGTCAGACCAAAATGCGTTTCTGCTGTCTGACACAGTGGGATTTATCTCCAATCTGCCGCATCATCTCGTGAAGGCGTTCCGCTCGACGTTAGAGGAGGTCAGAGAGGCTGATTTGCTGATTCAGGTGGTGGACTATTCCGATGAGAATTATATGGAGCATATCAAAGTGACAGAGGACACGTTACAGGAGCTCGATGCCGCGGGGATTCCAATGATTTACGTGTTCAATAAGGCAGATCTGTGCGGCATGGGGACATTTGCGACGGTGCAGGGCGACGACAAGCTGTACATGTCCGCAAAGTCGCAAAGCGGCATTGAGACGCTGATGACGCTCATCACAGGAAAGTTGTCAGAGAGGTACAGGGACTGTGATTTTATCATTCCGTATAAAAGAGGTGATATTGTGTCGTATCTCAACGACAATGCCGTGGTGCACAGGACGGAATACCGCGAGGACGGGATATACATGCAGACCAACGTAAGCCGCATTGACGCCGCCCGCTATGAAGAATTTATGTTGCTGCCATAAAAATGGAAGAATGCACCATCTGCTACGAAGAATATATGTTGCTGCCATAAAGATGGAAGAATGCATCGCCCGCTATGTAAAATATATGGTGTTTCCATATATTGGATTGGCACATAGCCTGATTGTTGGCAAATGTTCATAATTTATCTATATTTTCATAACAATAATGTGATATTCTGTATAGAGAATAACGGGATAAAACGTTTGCTGGAGGAAAAAATATGGATAAAACAGAGAAAAATGCGAATGATAAGGTAAAAATGCACAAAGCTGTGTATGCAGCCGGGGCGGCGGGCGTCGTGTTGATGAATATGATGTCGTGGTGGAGCGTGCAATTCAGCGACTGGTATATCAGACACATTTTCCCAATCTGGCTGAATACATATGCGCGTCTCACCAGCAAAGTACCGTTTTGCGTCGGTGAGCTTATGCTGATCCTGGCGGTGGTTGTCACGGTATCTGGTATCGTTTTCTGGTTTGTGAACCGGGTCTGCAGGCAGAAATACAAAAGGGCTGTCGGGGGTTTTGGCAGATTTTACGCGTGGACGGCGCTTATAGTCTGCTATGTGATGACGCTCAACTGCTTTATTCTGTATCACGGCTCTAGTTTTTCTGACAAATATCTCGAGGCGCACTTAGAGCCGGACATGATGGTCGCGGGAATCTCGGACCAGATGGTGACACAGGTACGCGCCCGGAAGGATATGGCAGCAAATGAAAAGACTTACACGGAAAAGGAGCTTGCGGTCCTGCGGGATTACATCGTTGAACAGTGCAATGCGCTGGAGAAGGTGATTGCCCACGATGACAGAGGCGACGCATACTATGACGGCAATCTTATAGAAGCTTCAAGGCAGGCGATGATCAAACTTGGCGAGGAGTACGACCAACTCTCCGGGTTTTATGTGACACCAAAATATTTGAGTTTTTCTGATTTTTTCAGTCAGCAGTACATAATGGGGTACTACTTCCCGTTCTCCCTGGAGGCAAACATCAATTCTGTAATGTATATCACGAATGTGGCGCCGACGGTCTGCCATGAGCTGGCGCACACGAAGGGATTTATCTACGAGGACGACGCGAACATGATCGGATATCTGGCATGCATCAACGCCGGTGACCCGTTTTTGCAGTACTGTGGTTATCTTAGTGTGCTAAGCTATGTAAACAATGATTTTTATGAGTCAATCGGAAAGAATAAGAATGAGTATAAAAGCCATGTGCGGATCAGCAGCGGGGTGGCGCATGATAATATCTTCCTGACTGAGGAAAACTGGCAGGAGGTTGAAAAGACAGCGGTGGTGAAGACCTCGACGGTAAAAAAGGTTTCTGACACGCTTATGGATACGACGCTGAAATTAAATGGCGTGGAGGAAGGAATGCTTCAGTATAATAATGTCGTAGGACAGCTGCTGACATACTATGACGGGGAACTGTATTGAATTTGGAGGGTTTTATATGGGGGATATCATCTCATATGTGTATGAATTTGGGGGCTTTACCTTTGCGGAAAAGCCCTTTTGTGAAATTGACGGACTTTTGCTTTCCCATCTATCCTATTTCGTTTTTGACGGGATCGTTCCCGGGATAGACGAAAACAAACCATCCATTGCGCTCTGTGATGTGGCGCAGAGGATGGACTGGCATAATTTTATCTCTGTAAAATGGGAGCTTGAAAAAAACAGGGAGCTTTTTTATAAGACAGCTTTCTCGCGCAGGTACAGGAATACAAAGATGAACTATCTGGCACAGGAGATGGATGCCGGGGAAGGGATGCAGTTTTGTGCGGTGACGTTTCTATTGGGAAACGGGGATACGTTTTTGTCGTTTCGGGGAACGGACGATGCGCTGGTCGGATGGAAGGAGGATTTTAACATGGCGTACCGCACCCCTGTGGGTGCACAGCTCAAAAGCACGGCGTATGTGAATCAGGTGGCAAAGCTCCTGGCCAGAAAACGCAGCCTCCGGTTTTATCTGGGCGGCCATTCCAAGGGTGGGAATCTGGCCGTGTACGCTGCGATGACCTGCGATGAGCATATAAAACACAGGATTGGGCGAATCTACAATATGGACGGGCCAGGCTTCCGGCCTGATTTTATGGAAAAGCTTGACTATGATGGCATCAAGGATAAAATTTTAAAAATTGTTCCGGACGAATCATTTGTGGGGATGCTGATGGAGCAGAAGGAGGACTATGAGCTGATCAGGAGTACACAGATCGGCGTGCAGCAGCATGTCTGCTTCTCATGGTGCGTCGAGGGAGATCACTTTGAGCGATCTGAGTCACAGCAGCCAAAGCGCAAGGAATTGTACGATCGCATCAACAAGTGGATCTTTGCACTAGAGATCGAGCAGGTAGGGGATTTTATTGACAGCCTCTTTAAGATGATAGAGGTCACAGAGGCCAGGACGCTGACGGAGCTCAAGAATGTAAAGGGCGGGGAGGCCGCCAAAAAGCTTCATACGATCATGCAGCAGTACGGTAGGATGAACGACGAAACAAAACAAGTGTTCTGGGAAATTGGTGGATTTGTGATCGAGGTTCTTGCGCGTGACCAGCAGGAGCGTATGCGGCGGGGAAAGGCAGCAAGCAGGATCAGGCAGCGCATGGAACATTAGAGCGTGTTTCAAAATTCATTCCTACCATCTGCATAGCGACGCATATGCGTCGCATTCACCACTTTGCGTG
>CAJUQZ010000114.1 GCA_910588755.1 uncultured Lachnospiraceae bacterium
ACTTAGTACTGGTCATGCAAACTCGTCAGAGGATATGCTGACACGTCTGGAGACAATGGTGCTGATGGGAATGGATCTGCCGCTTGCGGCGGTGCAGAGGCAGATTGCGTCTGGTGTGGATATCATCGTGCACCTTGGGCGGCTGCGCGACAAGTCGCGACGTGTGCTTGAGATTGTGGAGATGATTGGCTATGAAAAGAATAAACTTGTCACGGCGCCACTGTTCCGGTTTCAGGAGACCGGCGGGGAGGGGGACAAGGTTTTGGGGGAGCTTGTGAAAGCAGGGGAGCTAGTGCATGTGGAAAAGCTTCGTCAAGCGGGGATTCCCACAGCCTGACGAAGCTAGAAAGGAGCAGAAGGAGAAGTGTAAAGTATATGAAACGGTTTAAAAACTAGAAGACAACAAAAGGAGAAGTGAGAATATATGAAACAGTTTAAAAACAGGAAGACAGCAAAAGGAGAAGTGTATGAAACGATTTAAAAACAGGAAATGTATCGCGAGGGGGCGGCTTCCACCGGAGACGGATTATACATACTATGCCTTTTCTAGACAGGAGGCAGCAAAGCATCTGTTAACGGGCGCCGTGTTTGCGGCAATGGTCAGCTGGCTTTTTTATGACAGTATGGTTGCATGGCTGTTTTTGATGCCATTTGTGGTTTTGTTTATGAAAAATAAGGGCAATACAGCGTGCAGCAGGAGAAGGAGAAAGCTTGAGACAGAGTTTCGCGAGGTGATACTGAGTGTCTCGTCAAATCTGCAGGCTGGTTACAGTGTGGAGAATGCATTTGATGAAGCCTATCGCGATATCGTACTGCTGTATGGAAAGGAGTCTGTGATGGCAAAAGAGTTGCGTCTGATTTTCCGAAAGCTTGGCAACAATGAACAGCTCGAGGCCGCGCTTGCAAATCTCGCAATCAGAAGCGGTGTGCAGGATATTAGGGATTTTGCGGAGATCTTCCAGATCGCAAAGAGAGGCGGTGGAGATATGCGCGGCATCATCGCAAACACGGCAGATATCATCAGTGACAAACAGGAGATCCGGCGCGAGATAGAGACGGTGGTCAGCGAGAAGAAGCTGGAACAGCAGATTATGAGATATATTCCGTTTTTTATCATGTTTTATATCTCACTGACTTCAAAGGGATATTTCGAGAGCTTGTACCACAATATATCTGGGTGGCTACTGATGACGGGGGCGCTTGCCGTCTACGTCGCGGCATGCCTGCTCTCGGATAAAATACTGGACATTGAGATATAAGGGGGAGAGACAAAATGGGGGACAAGTTAGCAGTCTTGCTGTATTCTAGGCTTGAAGCGATGCACAAAAGGCCGGACAGAATACTCTTTAACAGTGCAGTGCGCGAGGATTTGCTGACACTTGAGCCGGCGGGGGATACAGCAAAGCGGCAGAAGGAGTATGTCATCGAGAAGCTGTCCATCTGCAGTGTCGTTGCCGTCTGCGGTGTGGTATTATCTGCCATATTGTGGATAAAGGATGGAATGGAGACAAGGATTGTGGATAACCAAATTAACCGCAATGCGTATGGGGATGGTGACAGGTCGATAACGCTTGTCGCAGATGACGGGGAGGCGGCCTACCATATCCCGGTTACGGTATCAGAGAGAAGCTATTCACAGGAGGAACTGAAACAGCTGTCAGACGATGCAGCCAAAATCATCGAAAAGGAAGTTCTTGGCAGGAATCAGAGCCTTGATCGGATTGAGTATGACATGTGCCTCGTAAAAAGTGTGGCAGGATACCCTTTTGCCGTGGAATGGCGCACAGATGGTGCGTACATGGACAGCGGTGGTGCCTTGGTACAGGACAGGCTTGATACACCCGTGTTGATGGGGTTGACAGCGGTACTGTCCTGCGAGGGATTTCAGATAGAATATGACATGACTGTCAGAATTTATAGCAAGGCCATACCATCGGATAAATCAGAGCTGCTTGCCAGACAGCTTGCTGTTATAGAGGAGGATAGCCGTGAACAGCAAAATATGACACTTCCGTCAGAAATCGGGAGCCAGGGTATCCGCTGGTGTTATCAGAGAAATTACAGGGGACTGCTGTTTCTGGCAGCGACACCTGTTCTGGTATGTCTGATCAGTCACGGCAAGGATAGGGATCTGCACAGGCTGGTTCTGGACAGGGAAGAACAGATGTGCATGGACTATCCGGAGATTGTCAGTGCTTTAGCACTTCTGACCGGCGCTGGTATGACAGTGCCAAACGCGTGGAATAAGCTTGCAGGGGATTACAGGCAGCAGTGTGAGCGGGGTGGCAGGAAACGGTACGCCTATGAGGAAATTCTTCTGACCGTACACGAGATGGAGAGTGGTGTCGCACAGGCAAAAGCATTTGAGCATTTTGGGCGGCGCTGCCGCATACCAAGGTATACAAGGCTTTCGACCATGCTGTCACAGAATATCAGAAAAGGTGCGGCTAACCTGCCACTTTTGCTTAAGGAGGAGGCAGCCGGGGCCTTTGAGGAGCGGAAGCACACCGCGAGGGAGCTTGGGGAGAAGGCCAGGACAAAGCTGCTTGTGCCCATGATGATGCTTCTTGGGATCACGATGCTGATTATCATGGTGCCGGCATTTCAGAACTATTTTTAAGGAAACAACAATATAATAATACATTTAAATTGATTCAGAAAAACAAATTAAAATAAGGAGAAATATTATGAGAAATTTAAGAAGCTTTATAAAGGAAGAAGAAGGAATGGGAACTGTTGAGGTCGTGCTGATTCTGGTGGTGCTCATTGCGCTTGTGGCATTGTTTAAAAACAGCATCACATCGCTTGCAAGTACGTTGCTCAAGAAGGTAACAACAAATGCAAACAAGATATAATGCATACATAACTGTATACCTTTCCCTGATATTCGGAATTGTCCTGTCGCTGCTCTTCGTCTTTGTCGAAGGCGCGGCGATAGGCGCCGTAAGGGCGCAGGCGGAGATAGTAGCCGATCTGGGACTGGATTCAGTATTTGCGGAGTATCACAGGGAGCTTCTAAACCAGTATGAATTGTTCTTTATAGATTCCTCCTATGGTAGCACAAATGGGGGGATTGGTATGGTCGAGGCACATTTGTCAGACTATATGAGCTATAACATGACACCGGACAAAGGGTTTGTTATGCCGTTTGAACACAATCTATTAACGCTTGACAATCCCTATCTCGAGATCTCGGAGGTATCCTTTGCGGGTGATGAACAGTGCATGGTCTGGAAGGCGCAGGCGGTAAATTACATGAAGGCGGTTTATGGCGGTGATCTTGTGTCAAGGCTACAGGAGCAGATGGATATTGTAGAAAGCAGGGGACTTACACAGATGGATGCATTCGACGAAACGGCAGCACAGAAGCAGGTGCTAGAGGAGGCTTTTTTGGAAAAGGGAATTGTGGAATTTGATACGGAGAGTGCAGAAGGGTATTCTTACCAAAAGGTTTCGGGACTGCTTGACACCATTGTTGGTGGGGAAATCCTTTCGTTAACGCTTCCGGCGGGGCAGGATGTGTCGGGTGTCGTGATGGACGCAGGCCCGTATTATTCCGCGCGGGAGAGAGCCGGGACAATCAATCAGGGAGCAGGGCTGCACAGCGGAATAGACAGACCTGACAGCCTGATTGATGAACTGATATACGGGGAGTACCTGATGAGGATGTGTGGTAGTTATGGTAAACCAAAGGATGCAGGGCTTCTAAGCTACCAGATAGAATATATTTTATATGGTTTTAACTCTGATGCGGGAAATTTGAGGCGCAGCGTAGAGGTGCTGACGGCACTGCGGGCGGCGGCCAACCTCATCAGTATCTATACGGATTCCGCCAGACAATCGCAGGCGGAGATCATTTCGGCAGTTCTATGCACACTGTTGTTCTCTCCGGAGCTTACAGAGTCAATGACGACAATGATTCTTGGAACATGGGCGCTTATGGAGGCTGTATCGGATGTAAAGCAGCTGTTAGGGGGTGGCCGGGTCGCATTGATTAAGGATAGTGATGACTGGAAGACAGGGATAGGCGATCTTTTTACGGGAAACATATCCGACGGCAATGACAGCGATAGCATGACTGGATTGTCTTACCAGGACTACCTGCGGGTATTTCTGGGGCTGATGGACAGGGATGTTAAGGCGACAAGAAGCCTTGACATCGTGGAGATGGACATTCGGCAGACTGATGGAAACGCGCACTTTCGGATAGATAGCTGCATGGATTATATGAAGGTTTATTTTGGGTTTGAGGATGCCAGGGGGCACGATTTTGTGTTTTGTAGAAAAATGTGCTACATCTGAAAATGGCAGAGGAGTGGGAGGATGTTCTTTGGAATGCAGGAGAAGGAGATAAAAACAGATAAGGAGGGAGAAGCCTTGTTTTCCATAATAAAAGCGATATATTTCCATATGACAAATGCATTAAAAAGAATGTCCTCCTGCTCCCCTGACAGCGAGCTGCAAAGGGGGCAGAAGGCAGGCATGACCATAGAGGCGTGTCTCGTGCTGCCATTATTTCTGTTTGCATTTCTGAATATCATATCTATTGTAGAGATTTACCGGCTGCAGGGAAACATAAGCGCCGCGATGCATGACACGGCAAAGCAGATGGCGGTTTATGGATATGAGTACCGGCAAATCAGCCAGGGCTCTGCAGGGGCGGCAGAGTCTGTTGGCCTGACATATCTGTATGCGGCGGGGAGAGTCCGGGCAAAGCTTGGAGAAGCCTATCTGGACAATTCGCCGCTCGCAGGTGGCGCCTCACAAATCTCATGGCTGCGCTCCTCTGTGATGCAGGCTGACGACTGTGTTGACCTGGTGGCGGAGTACCGCGTTGAGCCGCCAGCCGCAATTGTCGGATATCAGCCGCGCACACTGTACAGCAGGATACGCACAAGGGCGTGGACAGGGTATGACAATGCGGCCAATGGCGCGGGCAGTACTGCGGAGAAAATTGTGTACATCACGCCAGAGGGCTCCGTATACCACTGTTCTAGGGGTTGCAGTTACCTAAAGCTCTCAATTGCTGCGATTGAAAGTGCCTGTCTAGATACATACAGAAACCAGAATCAGGGAAAATATTATCCCTGTGCGGAGTGTGGCAGCGCCTGCGGCAATATCGTGTATATCACCAGCTATGGAGACAGGTATCACGCTGCGCTTGGGTGCAGCAGCCTCAAAAGAACTGTGATGGCAGTGCCAATCTCAGAGGTAGGTGGCAGGAGTGCGTGCAGCAAATGCGGGAGGTAAAAATAATATTAAACTATAAAAGAGCAAATTTAAAATAATTTACATAACAAACTTTTGCCATATGTCAATATTGCAAAAAATCTATATAAAGTATGCAATGCACACAAGATGAAATGGTTTTATTTATTGATATGATGTTTTATCATGGATAAACCAAAGTGTTATTATACATTTTTCAGATTTGCTCAATTCTATAAAAGAAGAAAAAAATGAAATGAAAAAGGAGTTTGAGAATGCGTATGGAGATACAGCTTATAATTTACAAAATATTGATGGTGGCGATCGGGGTGCTTTTGTTTGCGGCAGGAGTTACAGATATTCGTACAAAACAGATTGGCAGAAGACAGTTGCTATTGCTGTTGCTTGTATGCTTGGCTGTGATTCCCATGAAAAAGGACTTTGGTTTGCTCAATGCGGTGGGTGGACTGACAATTGGCCTTGGCGTGATCGGCGTGTCTGTCGCGACAAGGGAACAGATTGGAAGAGGGGATGGGATAGTGATTGCGGCAATGGGCATCGCATTGGGGGCGCGCAAATGTATCTGGCTGATATGTGTTTCCTCAGCGATCATGTGTGCGGCAGCAATTGTTGTCTTGCTGTTGAAAAGGGGAGGCCGGCAGACGAGACTTCCTTTTCTGCCTGCGGTATTTGCGGGGTATGTGCTATGTGCAGTCTGTTAGGAGGGCGTAGGGAGGAGGCATATTTTACTGTGGAGGCAGCACTTGTTCTGCCAATGGTGATGCTTTTTACAGTGATGATGATTTTTTTGGCTTTTTACAGCTATGACAGATGTGTGATGGAACACAGTGCATATGAGGCGGCGCTTAGGGGGGCAAACAGCCATTTCAGGACGGCACAGGAGGCAGAGGAGGCGGCGCGCACTGCGGCCGGGGCGCTCGTCGGGGGAAAGTTGTTTGCGGTGCAGGGTTTAACATATGATGTGCGGGTGGATGCCACAAATGTGACGGTCGCCTATCACTGTACAGTAAATATGCCATTTGCAACATGGCTTGCAGAGTATGTGGGAGGAATTGATATGACGCTTGAGGTCAGCAAAAGTGCGGGGCGTCTCTGCCCGGCAAGGACCATCCGCGATTTTAGGGGATTTAATGGACTGATCACGGAGTGAAGGGATGGAGGATTGACATGAAAGAAAACATGCCTGAGATCAGCTTCGAGAGGAGTATGAATCACAATTATATGATCTTACGCAAATGCAGCTATTTTGGATCATGTGACATCAGCAGGGATTACCGCACCAGAATGCTACTGGAAAACCGCATTCCGGGGCTTCTGCCTGTCACACATAGGCTGGTTAACGGGGAGAGCTGTTACTATTACGAGATCAATTCACTTCAGTCTCTGGACAGACTATATAATAAGACGGAAATCCGGTATGACGGGTTATTGAGTCTGCTGTCAGGCTGTGTGAAGCTCTTTGAGGGACTTGAGGAATATCTGCTTGATGGTGCACAGATAATCATGGAGCCCGCGCTGATTTATATAAATGTGGAGCGGATGGAGCCATATTTTGTCTGCTACCCCGATTATGAGGGGGATGTGCGCCTGTCCTTTATGGAATTTATTGACGAGCTGCTCACCAGGATTGATCATACTGACGAGTGTGCGGTGATGCTGGGCTATCAGATATATCGCTACACCAGAAATCCCAATTATGTTATCAGCGGGATTGGAAATATCATGGGGCATGTGACTGGGGAGCTTGTGCACAGGCAAAAGGCTGTAGCAACTAACCTAGCGGCTGTGGAGGAGGACTGCAGGGAAAATCAGGCGGATTGTGCCGTGTATGCTGACGATGAAGAGTCGGATGTGGAGGAATCTGCGTATGACGCTAGGAGAAATGCCGGAAAAATTACGGATTTGGCCGGAGGCATTTTCTGCAGCCTTGTAGCGCTGTGCTCTGGCGCAATTATTCTGGGGGCGCGTACTATTCATGCATTTGAGCCTGGCAGGAACAGTGAGCTGTATCTGTTTGGCGCGATGGCAATGGCACTAGTGGCAGCAGTTTTATTTTTTTACTGCCATGCAAAAAAGAGACGCCAGAATATGGAGACGGAACAAGACGATGGCGATGAGGATATTATGTATTACACTGATGCTGGTGGCGGTGATGATTTGCAGGGTGCCTTCTGCAAAAAGCCACAGGAAGTACAGCCTGATAATGTACAGTTATTCAAATCTTACCGACAAGACTACTGTGCGCAAAGCCATTATGGTGAGACAGAATATCTGGGAGACGGCGTCGTGGAGGAGCGCCTTCTGTGCGGCCGTATAAACGGAAAAGAGGTCAGCATTTCACTAGACAGGCTTCCCATGACAGTTGGAAAGCTTGCGAACATGTCGGATCTCGTGATCAATGATACGGCCGTCAGCAAAATGCACGCACGGTTTGAGGAGCATGACGGCAGAGTCTATGTGTGTGACCTCAACTCGACAAACGGAACTGCGCGCAATGGGGTACTGTTGGGAGTCAACCAGTCCGTGGCGCTCGAACCCGGGGACAGATTAAGGTTTGGGCGCACCTATTTTACATACTGTTGACTTCCGCTTGGACTAAAATATTTTAGATATGAGTAAACAATAAGCTTGCAATATGACAGGCTTATTGTTATAATGACGATATACGGAATTGATGCGGCAGTTTGAGTATAAAATTGTCACAAAATTATTTTTAATCAGGAGGTTATGGATTTATGGGACTTGATGCGAAAAATGCGATTGAAAATGGCAGGACTGCGCTGGGAATCGAGTTTGGCTCGACCAGAATCAAGGCGGTGCTGATCGATGAGAACCACGAAGTGCTTGCCATCGGAAATCATGACTGGGAGAACCAGCTGGTAAACAATATCTGGACCTACAGCCTGGATGCCATCTGGAAAGGTCTTCAGGACTGCTACCAGGATCTGTCAAAGTCTGTACAGGAGAAATATGGCACACAGATCAAGACACTTGGCTCGCTTGGCTTTAGCGCCATGATGCACGGGTATATGGCATTTGACAGCACAGGAGAACTTCTGGTGCCTTTCAGGACATGGCGAAATACGATCACGCAGGAGGCGAGCGAGAAGCTCACAGAGTTGTTTGAATATCATATTCCGCAGCGGTGGAGCATCGCCCATTTGTACCAGGCGATCCTAAATGGTGAGGAGCATGTAGGGAAGGTGGATTTTTTTACGACGCTGGCAGGCTATATCCACTGGCAGCTTAGTGGCGAGAAGGTGCTTGGCGTGGGAGAGGCGTCTGGCATGTTCCCGATAGATATTGACACAAAGCGCTTTAACGAGCGCATGATCGGCCAGTTCGATGCGCTTGTTGCGGATAAGGGATTTGCGTGGAAGCTTGCAGATATCATGCCTAAAGTACTGGTATCCGGGGACAGGGCTGGCACGTTGACCGAGGCTGGCGCAAAACTTCTCGATGTGACGGGCACGCTTCAGGCGGGGATTCCGATGTGTCCGCCTGAGGGAGACGCGGGCACAGGCATGGTAGCGACAAACAGTGTGGCACAGCGCACTGGAAATATCTCTGCGGGTACTTCTGTGTTTGCGATGGCGGTGCTTGAGAAGGATCTGTCAAAGTCCTACGACGAGCTTGACCTAGTGACGACGCCCGACGGAAGCCTTGTGGCGATGGTGCACTGCAATAACTGTACCTCTGACTTGAATGCATGGGTGAGTCTGTTCAAGGAGTTTCAGGAGATGATGGGGCAGAAGGTGGACATGAACGAGCTCTATGGAAATCTCTACAGGAAGGCGCTTGAGGGCGATGCGGACTGTGGCGGGTTACTGTCTTACGGATATTTTTCAGGCGAGCATGTGACAGGCTTTGAGGAGGGCAGGCCGCTGTTTGTGAGGACACCTGACGCGAAGTTCAACCTGGCAAATTTCATGCGTGTCAACCTGTTTACAGCACTTGGTGCGATCAAGATTGGTATGGATATTCTGTTCAAGCAGGAGAATGTCACGCTCGACGAACTCCTTGGACACGGCGGATTGTTCAAGACCGAGGGCGTCGGACAGAAAGTCGTAGCAGCGGCGGTCAACGTTCCAGTATCTGTTATGAAGACAGCAGGAGAGGGCGGCGCGTGGGGTATCGCAGTCCTTGCAAATTATATGATGAGAAAGGGCGCAGACGAGACGCTTGGCGATTATCTAAACAGCAGGGTATTTGCGGGTGAGGAGTCCGTGCGCATAGAGCCTGATGCAGCCGATGTTGCCGGGTTTGAGACCTTTATAGAGCGGTATAAAAAAGGACTTGCGATCGAGCGTGCAGCGGTGCAAAGCATATAGCAGATGGTATCGTGGAGGACGCGAGGCAAATGGGGACTTTGTTGTTAGACGAAGCGCGATATCTTGACACAATGGGAAGCCAGATGAAAAATGTGACAGAAAATGCAGCACCTCTTGTAAACATTTGGGGTTATGCCAGGCAACTTCTGGAGGAGCAGTTGCTTTCGGGGTATGCATTTTCAAAAAGACTCGTGGAAGCAGTCTATGAGAACAGCGAAAGCACCTATCAGCATATCTTGCTCTTTGCGGAGGAGAAAAATAGATACATTGTCATTGTTGTAGATATGGTTCGCAAGGCTATCTTAGGTCATTACATTTTGGACTTAAATAAAGCGTATGGGTTGCAGTCAGTAAAGAAGGAATGAATATAGGTTGCAGCCTGCTACTAGGAAATAGAGCAAGGACTATACATGAGTGGAAAGCTTTGGGGGACCGCGCTGGCGTCTGTGATAAGAAGTATCAAATGAAGACAGGGCTATGCATGAATGTAAAGTTTTTGGAGATTGTGCTGGTATCAGTGACGAGAAGTATCAAATGAAAGCAAGGGCTTTGTATGAAGTAAGGCTTTTGGGATTGTATGATTGTATTAGGGAGTTAGATATTTTCACATACGGACGCTGTGTAATGTGAAAGAATGGAGGAAAATGAAATGTTGGAGGAATTAAAGAAAAAAGTATACGAGGCAAATATGGACCTGCCAAAGTATGGTCTTGTCACGTTCACTTGGGGCAATGTGAGTGCGATTGACAGGGAGAGCGGCCTGTTTGTCATCAAGCCAAGCGGTGTTGACTATGATCTGTTAAAGCCAGAGGACATGGTTGTGATGGATTTAAATGGAAATAAGGTGGAAGGAAAATACAATCCGTCATCCGACACGCCGACGCATCTGGAGCTTTACAAGGCATTCCCGGAGATTGGCGGTATTGTACATACCCATAGCACCTATGCTACGAGTTGGGCGCAGTCTGGCAGGAGCATTCCCTGCTATGGAACGACGCATGCGGATTATATGTATGGGGAGATTCCATGCGCGCGCGTACTCACACAGGAGGAGATTGACGAGGGATATGAGAAGAACACAGGGACACTGATTATAGAGACCTTTAAGGACAAGGAGGTCATGGCTGTTCCGGCAGTGCTCTGCAAGAATCACGGCCCGTTTGCCTGGGGCAAGGACGCGAAGGAGGCTGTGCACAACGCAGTCGTTCTCGAGGAGGTCGCAAAGATGGCGCTCTTTACAGAGCAGTTAAACAAGGACGTGGAACCTGCGCCGCAGCGCATTCAGGATAAGCACTATTATAGAAAGCATGGTGCGAATGCGTACTATGGGAATAAAGTAGAGTAGTGCAAAACCGTGTACTTAGAAGATCGTGCGTTCGAGAACGACTGTAATAATTTTCTGCCTTTTTGAAATTGTGTCTCGAATGGAAATGATGGATAGAAGGATTGCAAGTTACAGATAAAGATTTATATAATCGAATAGATGAATCGCTGTCTGGCAGGAGGGATGACAATGAGTAAAATTTCAGTTTTTACAGGAAGCTACCCGCAAAATTGTGGCCCCCAAAGAGAGCCGATTGAATGGATTGTCCTTAAAGAAGAAGAACACAGTAGTCTCTGTATCAGTAAATATTTGCTGGACTGCAAACCGTATCATGAGTTTTCTGAAAATGTAACATGGCAGGACTGTACCTTGAGAGGTTGGCTGAATCACGAATTTTTAGAGTCCGCTTTTTCGGCAGAGGAGCGGGAAAAAATAATTCTTTCCACTGTGAAAAATCCCGCAGGAAATACACAGGATTATATTTTTCTGTTAAGTACTGATGAGGTAGAAGAATTATTTGATGACGAAGTGGAGGATTATGTTGATTATGAGGAGCGCGGGGCAGTGACGACTGGCTATGCACGGGCACAGGGAGCATGGTTTTCCGACGAAGATGACGAAGACAGGAATAAAGGCTGTTGGTGGCTGCGGTATTATGGAGACTTCCTGGACAAAGAAGAAGGAACACACGATTATATAAGCTGTGTCAATTTTGATGGATATATTGAACGGGCAGCGCAGGGCGTAGAGGAAACCGACAGCTGTATTCGTCCAGCACTCTGGCTAAGGACAGATTGATAATTTCCATCTTATAGAACTGTTAAGTGTTTGATTGAGTCTTGGTTTGCTATGTCCGCGAGTGATATACAGAATATGGTATCTTTACGGCTACTTTCTAATTTGTGAAAAAGACCGTTTCGAATATATTTTGACAGTAGGAAAGGAAATGTTGATGAAAAATATAAAAGTATATGATGCAGAAAAATATTCAACCGCCGACTATACGAAAGTGGAGGAGCATATTTACAAGGCCAATAATCCGTACTATAATGGAAATGTGTGGGAACATGATACAGTGTATGTCACCTCGCTGTCGTTTGAGCAGGAGCCGGAATTTGGGGAGGGCGATTCACCCGCGCACATCTCGCAGTATCCATTGGAGGACATTCTGGATCAGTTTTATGCCTCTGTCACGGATTTCTATGAGGAGCTGAATGCACAGAGCAGGGAGACCTGCTATCAGGAGTTTGGCGCGTTTGAGGTGGAGGATATCAGAAGGCTTCTTGGAATCGTCGGAAAGCATGTGTACGAGAAGAAGTTCTATGCGGATGATCTCGATAAGGAGGATCAGGTGGCCTGTAAGGACATGACAGAGGAAGAGATGGAAGAGAACGGTTCTATTTATTACAGGACAGTGATCGAATAAAACAGGTTATGCATACAGCCGCGCAGGAAAGGATTTTGCTTCGCGGCTGGCGCAAGTATATAATACTATAAATGGAGGAAAATTCCACTGCTCGCTGAGAGCACATGCCATGCAGGCATGGCAGGCATTTTTCTTCGAAAAACAAGGAGGAATAGACAATGACAAATTTGGAGCTTCAAAAAATGGCAAATGAAGTTCGTAGGGGTATCGTCACAGGTGTCCATGCGGCAAAAGCAGGACATCCGGGCGGTTCGTTATCGGCGGCGGATATCTATACGTTTCTTTATTTCGAGGAGATGAACATTGATCCAAAGGACCCGAAGAAGGCGGACAGGGACCGCTTCGTTTTATCCAAGGGGCATACGGCGCCGGGATTGTATTCGACGCTTGCAAACCGCGGATATTTTCCGGTTGAGGATCTGGTGACGCTCAGAAAGCTCGGTTCTTATCTGCAGGGGCATCCCTGCCTGCAGCATGTCCCGGGTGTGGACATGTCGTCAGGTTCTCTTGGACAGGGAATTTCTGTGGCGTGCGGAATGGCACTTGGCGCAAAGATGTCCAACGCGGATTACAGGGTGTACACACTGCTTGGCGACGGCGAGATCGAGGAGGGACAGGTCTGGGAGGCTTCCATGTTTGCGGGGCACAGAAAGCTTGACAACCTCTGCGTGATCGTGGACAACAACGGTCTGCAGATTGACGGAAAGATTGAGGACGTATGTTCGCCATATCCGATTGACAAGAAGTTTGAAGCGTTTAATTTCCATGTGATCAATCTCGACGACGCGCATGATTTTGATAAGATCCGCGCAGCATTCAAGGAGGCGCGGGAGACAAAGGGGATGCCGACAGCGATCATTGCCCACTCATTAAAGGGCAAGGGCGTATCGTTCATGGAAGGCAATGTGGACTGGCATGGCAAGGCTCCAAACGACGAGGAGTACGCAGTCGCGATGGCAGATTTGGAGAAGATCGCGCAGCAGCTGGCGTAGGCGGATTGAGTAGGCAGACTGCGGGATTGGTATTGCAATTAATTGAAATGACAATGAAAATTTCAATTGTGAATCTGTGCGCAGAAGCCCGGGTTCACAGGAAGGAGAAACAATGGCAGATGTAAAAAAAATAGCAACAAGGGAGAGCTACGGAAATGCTCTCGTTGAGATAGGAAAAGAAAATCCGAATCTTGTCGTTCTGGACGCAGACCTTGCGGCGGCGACCAAGACGGGCGTGTTTAAGAAGGCATTCCCGGAGAGACATATCGACTGTGGTATCGCGGAGTGCAACATGGCCGGTGTGGCAGCCGGACTATCGCTGGCGGGCAAGATTCCGTTTATGAGCTCCTTTGCAATGTTCGCGGCGGGACGTGCTTTTGAGCAGGTGAGAAATTCCATCGGATATCCGCATTTGAATGTAAAGATCGGTGCGACACATGCTGGTATTACGGTGGGAGAGGACGGCGCATCCCACCAGTGTAACGAGGATATTGCCCTGATGCGTACGATTCCCGGCATGGTTGTTATGTGCCCGGCAGACGATATCGAGGCAAAGGCGGCAGTACGTGCGGCAGTGGAGTATGAAGGGCCTGTGTACATACGTTTTGGACGCGCGGCGGTTCCTGTGATCAACGACAAACCGGATTACAAGTTTGAGATTGGCAAGGGAACGGTTGTGAGAGAAGGCACGGATGTCACGATCGTAGCGACAGGTATATGTGTGGATTCCGCACTTGGCGCAGCCGAGATGCTCGAGAAGGACGGCATCAGCGCAGAAGTTATCAATATCTGTACGATTAAGCCGCTTGACGAGGAGATTATTATTAACTCCGCAAAGAAGACGGGCAAGGTTGTGACGGCTGAGGAGCACTCTGTGATCGGCGGACTGGGAAGCGCGGTCTGCGATGCACTCTGCAAATCCTACCCGGCACCTGTATGCAAGATCGGTATGCAGGATACTTTCGGCGAGTCTGGTTCCGCGGCAGCGCTGGTTGAGAAGTACAAGCTTGACGCAAAGGGCGTGTACGAGCAGGTGAAAGCATTTCTGGCATAAATTTGCTTTTGGGCGAGAGACAGCAACAGATATAGTACTACAATGCGTATGAATGCATATCAACGATAAATACAGCACAGAAATGTGTATGTGTATCAATGCGGCCTGTATTATTGAACGGTAACGGGGCGTCATCTTTGAGGTGGCGTCCTGTTTCATTTCTCTTGACTTTAGCCAATTAAACTGTTAACATAGTGATGTGCAAAGCACCAAAACCGGCTGTGCTTCTTTAGCGTAAGTTTGATGGGGAGGCCACCCAGGTTATGAGTGTGTAGGCTCATTATGAAATGAAGAGCACTCTCGGAAACTCAATAGAGAATAAGCAGGAAAAGGTT
>CAJUQZ010000115.1 GCA_910588755.1 uncultured Lachnospiraceae bacterium
ATGAATTATTGAAATGAAATGTGTGTACATGCAAAAAAGGTTGGTATGTTTGGAATGATTGCGTATTTAATTATCGAAATGGAATGTGTGTACATGCAGAACAGACTGGTATGCAGGGGTTTGTACATGGGGCGTGGCCGGAGTGGTTTTGACGCAGGGAGGTTTATATGAAAACAGAAAGCCGTCAGATTTCCAACCAGATTACAGAGGGCGTGATCTGGAAACAGCTCTTATTTTTCTTTTTTCCGATCCTGTTCGGAACCTTTTTTCAACAGCTCTATAACACGACGGACGCGGTAATCGTAGGGAAGTTTGTCGGGAAGGAGGCGCTGGCGGCAGTGGGCGGGCCGGCGTCCACATTGATTAATTTGCTGATTGGCTTTTTCACAGGGCTTTCCTCCGGCGCGACAGTGATCCTTGCCCAGTATTACGGCGCGAAGAAGCACGATGATGTGAGGCGGACAGTACATACGGCAGTTGCGCTCTCCATCGCGGGCGGCGCTGTGATTATGGTGTTCGGAATACTGTTTTCGGGCGCGGCACTGCGGGTCATGAACACGCCGGACGAAATTCTTTCGCAGTCTGCCGTGTATATGCGGGTGTATTTTCTCGGTGTGATTCCTTCCCTTATTTACAATATGGGCTCTGGCATTTTGAGGGCGGTGGGGGATTCCAGGCGGCCGCTGTATTTTCTGATATTGTCCTGCTTGGTCAATATCGTGCTGGACATCTTTTTTGTCACAATCCTGAAAATGGGTGTGGTGGGCGTGGGCGTGGCAACTGCACTGTCACAGGTGGTCAGTGCGCTGATGGTGCTCGTGACGTTGATGCGGACGGAGGATTCTTATAGGCTGCTGGTAAGGGAGGTCCGTTTTCACCCGGCGATCCTGCACAATATCATACGAATCGGTCTGCCGGCGGGAATCCAGTCTACCATGTATTCTGCGTCAAACCTGATCATACAGTCGAGCATCAATGCTTTTGGAACGGACACGATCGCCGCATGGACGGCCTATGGCAAGGTGGACGGACTGTTCTGGATGATCATGGGCGCTTACGGCGTGGCGATCACAACTTTTGCAGGGCAGAACTTTGGCGCGGGCAAGTATGACCGGATCAAAAAGAGTGTGCGGATCTGTCTGGGCATGGCAGCGTTTACCAGTATTTTGCTAAGTACGATTGTGCTTTCGGGAGGGCGTGTTTTCCTGCACCTGTTTACGGACGATCCAAATGTGATAGAGATTGGGCTTGGCATGATGCGCGTGATCTCGCCAAGTTACATCACCTATATCTGCATAGAAATCTTAGGCGGTACGACAAGAGGCTGCGGGGACGCGGTTCCGCCCATGCTGATGACCTGTTTCGGTATCTGTGTCCTGCGCGTGGTCTGGAATCTGGTGGTCGTGCCGATGCGCCCGGAGGTCTCCACGGTGGCGTTCAGCTATCCGCTGACATGGACGGTAACTTCGGTTTTGTTTATCGTCTATTACCTGCGCGGGAGCTGGCTCAGACGCTGCCGGGGGATTGCGCAGTAGGACTTTTTTGCAGGTTCTTATCTGTGAATCGGAAATCCGGGCATGGAAGGAGTTGTAGGACAATAAGTGATGCAGACTGCACGGGTTATTTCTTTGCGGTTAAACTGCTAAAGCAATTGTCATATGACGCAGATGCAGTGTGTTGCGGCGAAGATATTCTTTTCTTATTCCGTAAAAATATCTTCAATCCTGATACTCAAAAAGATTGCCTGGAGTGTGTCTTTGTAGTCGTTGTAAACATTTTCCGGCATAGAAAAGTGCACGCTGTACGAGTAGTCTGTGTCAAACACAATGTCGCCTTCCACATAAGGGAAACCATCCTCGCCAGAGTGCTTTCTCTGATAAAATTTTCCTTTCATGCCGCCAGATGTCTCAAAGCTGGCGGGCGCGTCTGTATAAAATGATTCGACATTGAGGGTTCCGTACTGGCCAAATATGCGGATGGAGGCATCTTCCCGGTTATCTACCTGAATGAAAAATCCCCAGTCAAAAGTGTCCTCGTCAACGGTATAGCTCCAGCCTTCTGGCAGCTGGAAGAAAAAGTCCGAAGCCCAGCTGTCATTTGGATGAAATGTCTTTGTCACATTCACTGTGGCGGCTGGTGTGGTGTTATCTGCTTTTTGGGGTGCCTGTGAGGTGTTATCGGTTTTTGTAGCAGTCTGTGTAGCATTGTCAGTATTTGAAGTGGCGGGTGTTTCGTTATCGATTTTTGAAGCAGTCTGTGTTTCGTTATCGGTTTTCTGCGTCTCCTGGGATGCCGGGTTCGCTGCGGGTATTTGTCCCGGTACGGGTGCTGCCAGCTCCGTGGAGGGGCTGGCAACGGTTTCCGACAGGATATCCGCGCCAGCTGGCGATTCCGATGAAGCCGGCAGGTCTACTACTGCCGCGGGCGTGCTCCCTGTGTCCTGTTTTTCGCACCCTCCTGTGAGCAGGGCGCCTGTCAGGGCAAATAATAGTATTGATACATTCTTGGTTCTCATTGTAAATCTCCTTTTCTTCTTGTAATATGGCCGATCAGAGGCTCTACCCGGCCATGTATAACCCGTCAAATACGTCCATGACATTTTTCCTCAATTCCACAATCTCGAAATTCTCCAGGTGCACCCAACCCTGCTGTCCGTCAGCCGTTTCCACAAGAATCCAGTTCCAGTCCGCGGAGATCTGCAAAAACCGCACCATCTGCGGAGCCGCTGTAAATGTCTCACTGTTCCCGACAGCAGGATGAAGCGGGAGCTCGTCATACAGCTCTACCCAGTTTCTATTCAGGAAATCATATACGTCCTGCGGGATCGCTTCCAGCATTCCATCCTGCCCAATGCGCCAGCGCACAGTGATCCAGTCCGTCTGTACGATTTCCTTTCGGATGCTGCCTGTGATAATGCCGTCGGTGCTGATCTTGCACAGACGGATATCGTCCTCGAAACCACCGATTTCATGAATCTGTCCATCTTGATATCGGTAGAAATGAGTATACGGATCGGCGCTTGGGCCGTCTTCATAGAGCACCAGCAGGATTTCCCGGCCGTCAAGACTACAAGCCCAGAGAATGTTTGCCAGATTTTCGCCAAAGGCCTCTAGGTCAGCGTTGCCAATCCGCAGATGGTAATATGTCAGCGGGTCATTGAAGTATGGCGCATTGGCGGGGTCTTTGGAAGGCTCTAGCACGATCTGTTCCGCAGTGTGGTTCCCGTCCATGTCCAGATAGGCAATATTCTGGTTTCTGGCTCTGTTTGAGACGTTGACCAGCATGCCCGGATTCTGCAAAATCAATTGCGTCGTCTCAATGCCAAGCTGCTGTTTTTCAGCGTCATTTAGCTGTGTAATGCTCTTGTCATGAAAGGCACTGTCCTCATCGGCGTACAGCATCTGCACATCAATGTTGTCCGTGTTGTAATAGATTGTAATGATTCCGTCGTAGATATCAAAACTTGAAATCACTGCATTTTTTCGCACCATTGGCAGGTCGCCGACAGCCCGTGTCTGCAGGTCGATAAAGCGGATGGTGTTATCAGCCCAATCCAGCGCACCATCTGTATAGTGCCGGTCAGTCAGGAAATATAACCGGTTCTCAAAGAGGGTTAACTGCGGATGGATTCCTGCGAAAATGTCATAAATCTGTTCTTCGCTGCCGTCTGCCCCGATGCGGTAAATTCCACCCCATCTCGCCTGAAAAGTGACACCATTGTCAGTTATTTCCGCATATACTTCTGCCAGGTCGGGTCCAGGGCCGTCGGCGGTTTCTGTGTCAGGGAACGCGCTGCCAAGTTCCGGATGATCTGATTCCGCAGGAAGTATTTCCGGTGCGTTCGTGTCTGTGTCCATTTGCAATCGGTTATCAGCGGTTGGACCGAATGTAAGTTCACTATTCAAACTGTCGTCCTGCGAGGTATTATCCGGACTTTTGGCCGTAGTCAGAAAAATGCTGCACCCCATGACAGACAAAACAATCACGACAGCAGACGCAGCCGCCATTGGCTTTTTGTATGCCAGAATGCGCCTGATTCTTCCTTTGATGTTATCCTCGCCAAAAGCGATAGGCGTTGGCAGCTTCCGTCTATGGTTTGCTGCGAGCGCCAGCAGGGATTCGCTGTAATCCTCCTTTTTATCCGCGCCAAGCCGTGCGAGCACCCGCTCATCACAGGCCTTTTCCAGTTCTCCCTGAAACATGTGGTACATAAACCACAAAAAAGGATTGAACCAGTGCACGCTGATGACCAGAAAGGACACTGCTTTCCAGATCGGGTCGAGATAGCGTATATGCATCTGTTCATGCAGCAAAATGTGTGTTTTTTGCTGCTGGGTCAGACCGGGAATCAGGTAAATTCGCGGCCGGACCATACCTACCACACAGGGCGAGAAGACAGCGTCTGTCTCATACACGTTCTGGTACAGCCGTATGGAAAAACGCAGTCTGCGCCTGAGGCGGATATAGGAGACGGCGGCCCAGCCCCACAGCAGAGCCATACCGGCAAACCATACGGGCGCGCCGATTGCCAGAAAGGTGTCATACGATGTTTTTGCCGGCTCGATGGTTCCGTTTTTACGCTCGTAATAATAGGTCATTCTGTCGCCGGAGGCATTGGCAGCTACTGGGCTTCCGGCCGCAACAGCCTGTTCAAATTCCAGGCTTCCCTCCAGGGCGGTCTGATAGTCGCCACGCACAATTTCCCCGGAATCAAGTGTGCGGTCAATCCGGGCTGGCAGGTTTGCGATCCTGCACAACTCAAACAGGCTTACCGCGGAGGAAAACTGAAACGGAACAACCAGCCGCAGCGCCACCAGCCCCCAGAGTGTCATGGAAATCCACCGGGGCGCCCGCGCGAAGCTGGCAAGCGCGCAGACCAGGATCACGCCGCAGCCGACGGTTCCGTAAAAGCTTAACCGCAGCACCGTCACAAATAAAGGCTCCAGAAATGATTTCAATAAAAAGTCCGGTGTCATTTGGTATCCTCCTCGTTTTTATGCCCATTTTTGCGCCGGCTCCTGTCAATCAGCCGCTGGATTTCGTCCGCCTCCTCGTCGCTTAAGGTTTTTCCTTTTGTGAATGTGGCGATAAAGGCTGGCAGGGAGCCGCCGAACGTGTCCGAGACAAACTGTTCACTCTGCCTTTGGTGGAATTTTTCCCGTGGCATCAGAACCACCACTGTGCCGTTGTCGTTTCGGAAAAGTCCGCGCTGGCAGAGCCGCTTGAGCATTGTATAAGTCGTCGTGCGCTTCCAGCCAAACTGTGTTTCGCAGACCTTGATCAGGTCGCCTGTGCTGATGGGGGCGGACTGCCATAGGATGTCCGCAAAGCGTCCCTCCATCATGCCTAATCTGTTTTCGTCCATTGTAAAACCTCCTACTTTTTATGTGTGGCCCAATGCAGGGGAAAGATGCCGCTAAGGTGATGCGCGCAGCGAGCAGGGAAAGTATTCCCTTGCTGATTGTGCAGATCTGTTCGGACTCGTGCAGAGAAAAATGGAAAAAACGCCGCAAGGACCGCTCAATAAGCGTGTACATTTCTACTCGGTTGTATGCATTGAGAGTGTCTAATGCTATTAGACAAGCATAGTCTAATACAATTAGACACATAAGTCAAGACAAAAATCACCGCACTTACGCCAGAATCGCTGGTGTTAAGATGAAACTTCCATGTCCGTGCTGCTGGTATTTTGGATTAGCGTCATGATATTGTCCTGTTTTTTGGCATGCTATGGCCTTGTTTGTGGCCTATTTATAACGTATTGCAGTTCATGCCACCCGTTAATTTTGTTGCGGTACTGATCACACGATGTCTCCATACGGGAAAAATTTATGAACAACATTGCAGTCGTTGTTCTTTTTGGCAGGGCCTTGTTAGAAGAGCACAGAAAAATGCATTTTTGGTTATTATTTATCATAAAATGAAAAAATAGTTACTGCGCACACAGGACTTAATATTTGCAGCGAATTATGGCTTTGCAAGCCACATACAAAACGTAAAGATGGCAGGTAAAAATCTATTTCGAAGCAAGTTTTACATGGATTTTACTTGTTGCTGAAATGCGATGAACAGCAACAAAAAATATACAGAGTAACCAATCCAAGGTTGAATATCATTGTCTTTTACCTGAAAAGGCGCTATACTGTTTATGTAAAAGACGAAAAAACGAAAATTGGAGGGGATGTTTATGAAACATATCTTAAATGCGCTTTTGTTTGCTTTTCTTTTTACCCTAGCGCCTGGATTGGCCGTTTTTGCCAAGGAGCAGCTAGAGCCGGAGAATTTTGATTATGAATGGTATCTGGAGCAGCACCCTGATGTTGCGGCAGTATTGGGAGACAACAGGGATGCCATCTGGTCATTTTACGTGACTATTGGGGAGCCGGCGGGATGGTATGGCAGGGTATCAGAAGACTGGCTGGTCTCAAAGAACTTTGACGCGCGGATGTATGCGAGCGAAAATCCTGATGTTGCGCAGGCTTATGGAAGTACAAATTATTCTGCATTATTGGAACACTACCTGACGCAGGGTAAGGTTGAAGGCAGGCATGCTCCGACTTCGTTTCCTGTCACGCAGATCTATGAAGCGGTGGATGGAATTGTCCATGCCGGGATGAGCGATCGGGAGAAAGTTTACGCGATCCATGACTGGGTATGCAATCATACGACTTATGATTACGCAGGGTATTATGCAGGCAGTATTCCAGGAACTTCCTATAGTGTCAGTGGCTTCTTCGAAACTGGAAGGTCCGTTTGCGATGGGTACACAAAGACGATGCAGGCACTGCTTGACGCTGCGGGGATTCAGAATGAATATGTCAGCGGGTATGTAAAGAACGGGGCTTCCGGAGGAGCAGCCGGACACGCGTGGAATAAGGTCTATGTTGATGGTAGCTGGCTGTATGTGGATGCGACATGGGACGACTGGGATAAGTACAACTATGTCGGTCATGACTGCTGTCTGGTCAGTGAGGAGAGAATGAATGAAATCCATAATGGAAATGTAAGGGCATGGGTGCAGCAGGATGGTACGATCAGGTATTATTGACAGTCATAGAATGTGACAAAGACAGTGCAATAATGATTTGTGGAATGGTTAGATATGAACAGCTTCCGGGTATGGTGAAAATGGAGGAAGAAAGAGATGGCTTTTTTCGACAAAGTAAGTGGTACGCTGGCCACAAGGGGCAGAGATGTGGCAGGCAAAGCAAAAGAGCTGGCGGAGTTAAACCGGCTGAACGGACAGATCCATTCGCAGCAGAGGAAGGCAGACAAGGTGTATATGGAGATCGGGAAAGTGGTGTATGAGAACCGTGCGGACTGGGAAAAGACGTATATCAATACGCAGCTGGCATTGCTGGACTCTATATGGAACGAGATTGCCTGTCTCAAGGAAGCTGTTCTGAAGGTGCGGGGCGTGCGCGAAGCGGAACAATAAGGAAGGTTCACATGCTCTTGATAGAGGGAACGTGGTAGCAATTGAGACAAACAAACTTAGGAGGAAAACAATATGAAAACACCTGTTATTGATGAGGCAAAGCTGCCAGAGGTAAAGAAGCTCATACGTGACGCGGATTCACTGATGACAGAAAAGGATTGTGAGAACGATGATATTTACAAGAAGGAATTGGAGGCACTGCAGGCCAGATTGAGGGAGATTACCGGAAACGCGCAGATCAATATCAGGAATTTCCGGCGCTATGACGCGGCTGTCAGCCTGGAAACCGCAGCCAGAGATGCACTTATGAGTCCACCAGAAAAAGAGGAATTGACGGACCAACAGATCAAGGAAATAGTTGTGAATATTCTTGAACATGAGGAAGCAGAGATGGGTTGGTGGCTTAATTACCTGAAGGTGAACACAGGCCTTGTCAACCTGACAGATTACATATTCTATCCTGATTTGGTTGGGATTGACAGGGAAGCATCGCTAGAACAGATCGCGGACCGGATTATAGAAGATATGAAAAAAATATAGAAAACCACCTAACCAACCTCTGATTCTTACGACTATACAGGCGTAACGATCATGATTGTAACGAAAAGGGTGCGAAATGAAAACAGACGATACACTGAGCAGACTTGCAGACAAAGACTTTCTCGATAAGATTTATCACTTTGCCTATCACCGGTGCAATACATCGTATGAGGCCGAGGATCTGTGTTCGGATATCATACTGGCAGTCGTGTCAGCCATACAGAGACAGGAGCAGATCGAAAGCTTCTACGCCTTTGTATGGACGATCGCCCGCAGGGTATATGCGGATTACAGCCGGCAGAGAAACATGAGGCGCCAGATATCCAGTATAGAGGACAGCAATCTTGTGCTGGAGGCAAAGGAAAATGGGATTGAGACCTTCCTTGAAGAAGCGTTTGACCGGGAGCTGGTCAATAAAATATTCGGGGAAATTATGTTTCTGTCAAAGGCGTACCGCGAAGTGATGGTCCTGTATTACATTGATGAGCTCAAGGTAAAGGATATCGCCATAAGACTGGGCATCAGTGAGACGACAGTCAAGCAGCGCCTGTTTTCAGCACGGAAATCTGTAAGAAAAGAGGTTGAAACAATGAATGGAAGAACATATGTACTAAAACCCGTCAAACTTGCTCTCGCGGGAACCGGAAATCCTTGTGGGAATGATCCCCGATCAAAGGTAGAGCGAATGTTTTCCCAGAATCTGGTTTACCTGTGCAAGGGAAAGCCAAGAACAGCCAAGGAGCTTTCGGAGGAGCTCTGTGTCCCGATGCCGTATATCGAGGAGGAGCTGGATATCCAGTGCAGGGGCGAAAATGGAAAATATGGAATGCTTCGGAAGCTTGAAAACGGAAAGTATGCAGTCAATATTCATCTGGTGGACTATGATGAGTATGACCAAGCCAACAAAATATATGAAAAGCACCTCACAGCGTTCTGCCAGGCGATCAGGGACACGCTGGGACAAATCGAGGACAGGCTTCTTTCCTTTCCATATTTAAGCAGGCAGGAGGATGCGCATTTTATTCTGTGGTCTTTGATCCCAAGAATTGTCTGGGGGCTGGAAGGAAGGGTCAACCGGATGATGGCAGAAAGATATTTTGCCGATGTCACACCCGTAAAGAGAGATTTTTCCAGCGTTGCCGTTGCATACACGGATGAGCAGGAGCCCGTTTTTGACTTTTACGGCTGCGACGGCATTGACGCAGTTTCTGTCGGCGGCTACAGGCATGTCTTTGTCACAAATATATACGGCAAGCATGTAACAGAGCATTTTCATTGCGGACACAATCTGTCGCAGGACCAGAAGCTGATCATGGTGCTCAGGGCGATCGGTGGGATTTCTATTGACGATTTGTCCGAGACAGAGAAGGAGATCGCAGCAAAAGCGCTCGAGTGTGGGTATCTTAGAAAGAACGGAAATATCGTAGAACCTAAAATGATCGTGATTGAGCGAAAGAATGAGATGGATTTTTACAATGTTTCCAGCGAGTTTAACCGCGGGATGAACGAAGTGGTCGAACAGATTGCCGCGGAACTGTCTGCGTTTATGCGTAGCCATATCCCTGCGCATTTGATGAATGAGTATCTGACTTACGCGGGCCTGATCGCGGGTATCCGGATAACGTCAAGGGCAATCGATCAGTGCATCAGTGACGGACTGCTTACAAAACCCGAAAGCAGGCTCGGCGCAGAGGGTGTCGTGATGGTTGTAGAGAAGTAGGGCTGGAAGTGGGACGGTACAGCTGGGATGCAGCGTGTGATGTTAAGCCGCATTGCGCTGGCAAGCAAGTCATGTTGGACGTGAGCCGGCAAGGCTGTTATTCAGACAGGACTGTTATTTGTCACTGGAACAAAATGAACAGCAACATACGGCAAGGCTTGTATGATGTACCGCAGGATAATAAGTGTATTGCGCCTGAAAACAGGGCATGATATTATACAGGTGTCGATCAGAGACGAATAGTATCAACACGGAGGAAAACGATGTGGTTTATAAACGATACAACGACGATAAACGGCTAATTACAGATAAAGACAAGCTGCAGCTGACAAACGAAACAGAGGTGATCATTTATCGCGAAGACGCCTTTCACGAAGATGTTGTCGTCGATCTGCAAGGGCATGAAGGCCAGTTTGAGGAGCTGAAAGCACAGATTTTGTTTGCGGCCGCAAATCTCTGCCAAATGGACTGCATCGCACAGGAGTACGATACAGACGCGCAGTTCGCGGATCACTATGAGGTAGCGTACATACGGCTTGACGCGCCGGACACGATCCGGATGACCTATTTTGGCGTGTGCGAAAACACAGAGTTTGACGTTGTCTTTTTGCGGACAGATAAAGGGCTGGTCTTAAAAAGTTTTGGCGCGGTATAGGCACATCGCCTACCAGTAGGTTTCCAGAATCAGCGTCACGCTGCAATACAGCGCATAGTACTCAAATGTAATGACAAGGACAGCCAGCATAAGACGCTGTACCATCCCGGGGAAGCGGCTCAATAGTTTTTGCCAGCCGCCGATGACCAGTATGCCAAGCGGAAGGCACATCGGCAGACAGTACCGCCCCTGTGCCTGCATGTCGATGAAAAAAGAGTAGTACAGGCTAAGCCCCACGGTAATCAGGCACATAAGCACCATACAGAAATAAAATATCCGTTTTCCGGAAATCAATAATAGTTCCTGTTTGGGACGGACAAAATTTCCAACCAGGCCGATGAGATAGATGCCGCCAATCCACAGGTACATAAATGCTGGCAGCCACAGGGTCTGGTAATCAAAGCTTGCAATGTAGCTGCGGGCGCTGCTATACAGCCACTTACGGTCAATAAGCATATGTTTGAGAGACTGACCCAGATTATAGGGAGTTGCCCTTTGGGAAGGTTTATAGCCGTCTAGGGCGTACTGCTCCCCGCAGATCTGGCTTGCGCGCAAACCCAGAAAATCACCATCGTACAGGATGGCATTGCGGACAAACCACCAGCCGGCAACAAGAGCTGCAAATACAGCCACCCATAGAATGCGTGTCAGGATAAACCTCCATTTGCTGTCGATAGTGTGGTCTTCAAAAACTGCGGCGACAGAGTACAAAAGCGCAACCAGGATCACGCCGTAGCAGTTGTAATAGGACAAAAGACACAAGCCTATGGAAATCCCAAGCAGGCAGCAGTTTTTCAAGCGCCACCGTTTGTCCTTAGCGTCCAGCATGTTATAAATCGTCCAGGCCACGGTGAACAGTCCAAAGGCATCGTTATTTACATAGGAAGAAATAAATATAAATTCGGGAAGAAACAGGACGGCAGCCGTCAGAACCTTTGCGTAAGGCTCTGCAAAAATTCGCCGTGCTGTTTTTATTGTAAAAAAAGCTGTGCCCATAGAGAACAGTATGCTCACAAGGCGGACGGAGACCACAATCCCTGCTTCCCCTGCAACAAAGACACCCAGCTTCATAAAGACCGCGCACACCATATAGCTCAAAATCGGCGTAAACCCATAGGAAATTCCCCAGATGGAGTTTCGGATTTCCGCCGCGTCCCCGCGGGGCAGCGCGCCATATTGATAGATATACTGGCAGATGGTAAAGCGCATACCCTCGTCGGGCGCGTTGTTAAATGGAATTACCCAGGCCCAGAAAAGGCATATGAAGAAAAATCCTCCCAGCATGGAGGCGTAGACAATTTTATCATTCTTTTGCACAGTCAGTTCCTCCCAGATTCATAAAAATGATGCAGGCCGCCACAAAAAATTCCATCAATAAAAAGACGATGAGAACCGCACCAGACGCAGTCATATATGCCCGGAATGTAAAGCACAGCAGGAGCGCAAAGGCGAAGCTTTGAAGGACACCGGCTGGCCATAAGCACCGCCCTTTTGCCGCCCCTGCAATCAGCAGCGCATCAAACAACAGCATCAAAAGGAGCTGTCCGGCAAGGAAAGCGGCAGCGTTTTTGTCAGCGTATTCGACAAGAATCGTATCAGGACAAAACATTGCAGTCTCGTCGATATCCTCGAAGTCAATGCGCACCGATCTGACAAAACGGCAGAGCTCAAATGAAACCCTGTCCGCAGCCATAGCGCTGGCAGTCACAGTACGGCCTTCGCTGTATCCGTCACCGGAATCATAGTAGCAGACGATCTGTCCGATGCCGGTCAATGCCTGCCAGTGGAGGGTGATGCGCTCGATAATGCCCTGTGGGCAGTCTAAAATTAGGTAAGGGTCCGGGCCAGACACAGTAAGCGCCGCATCCTCCCACGCAAGGTCGTAATACACACTGCTCTTTAAGCGCCCGGCATCGATGCTGTAGTTCTTATTTGAAGGCTCCGTCAGCGTCCTGTACATTGCGAAGATCCATAAGGCTTCGAGGAGGAGCAGAAGGAGGATGGAAAATATAAAATATCTGATGTTATTTTTCTTCATTTGTTCATACCTTTTGCAGCTTGTTAGCTGTAGTCCCAAGTATTCATTTATTGCATATTCTTTTTGCTATGAATCATCATAGCAAAAAAGTTGGTTCCTGTAAAGCGGAAGGAAAGTTGCACGATCAAAAGGAACCATTTATATCTCCTGTTCAGTCCATATCCATCAGGTTTTGCCGCAATATAAATCAATGAAGATGTAAGCAGTAAAAGCCGGCGATAAATAAAACATAAGTTTTATCAAAAAAAATAAATTTATGTGGATTTTATGGTACAGACCTGTTATCATGAAATTGATTTGCCAGACATCTATAAAGATTTGATGTGGTGTATATAATATGAAGTAGAATTTAGGGAGGGCACTATGGATTTTTTTGATTTGCTGACAATGACAGGCGGTCTTGCGCTGTTTCTATATGGCATGCACTTGCTGAGCGAGGGGCTCGAGAAGCTCTCGGGCGGGCGGCTTGAGCGGGTGCTCGAGAACCTGACGAACAATAGGATCAAGGCGGTTCTGCTGGGGGCGGGGGTGACGGCGGTGATTCAGTCGTCCTCGGCAACCACGGTCATGGTGGTCGGGTTTGTCAATTCGGGGATTATGAAGCTCTCGCAGGCGGTCGGTATTATCATGGGCGCGAATGTCGGAACGACGATCACCTCATGGCTTTTGAGCCTGACCGGGATCGAGAGCGGCAATTTCTGGATACAGCTTGCCAAGCCGACCTCTTTCTCGCCGATACTTGCGGTGATTGGCGTCATCTTTATCTTAAAAAATGGAAAAAAACGCGACTTAGGTTCAATCCTGGTCGGTTTTGCCATTTTGATGACAGGAATGGATACAATGTCCTCGGCGATGAAGCCGCTAAGCCAGGTTCCGTGGTTTACAGGGCTGTTTACAATGTTTACCAACCCGGTGCTGGGCCTGCTCGTGGGTGCGCTGCTCACGGCGATAATCCAGTCGTCCTCAGCGTCTGTAGGTATCCTGCAGGCGCTGTGCGCGACGGGAAGCGTCAGTTATGCGGCGGCCGTGCCTATCATACTAGGCCAGAATATCGGCACCTGCGCCACGGCGATGATATCCGGTGTCGGCGCGAGCAAAAACGCAAGGCGCGCGTCCATCGTCCACCTGTTGTTCAACGTGATTGGCACCACGATTTTCTTAACTGTGTTTTATGTGCTGCACGCGTTTGTTGATTTTGGGTTTATGCAGAATGCGGCGGACAGCGTTGGAATCGCGCTGGTGCACACCGGGTTTAACGTAGCCGCGACGCTGATTCTGCTCCCGTTTGCGGGACTTTTGGAGAAGCTGTCATTTTTCCTCATCAGACGCGATGAGGAGGAGGCGCGGCGGGCGCAGGAGGGAGAACTGTTTGCCAGAATGGACGAGCGCTTTCTGAGCACACCGTCCTTTGCGCTGGAGCAGGTGCACTCCTATGTGCGAAAGATGGCCGAGATCACCGGCGAGGCTTTGAATTTGGCGACCTATAACCTGTTTGAATACGACAAGGAGACGGCAGGGGAGGTGGAGCGGCTGGAAAATCTCGTGGACCGCTATGACGATGAGATCAGCGGCTATCTCGTGAAACTTTCCAGCAGGAATCTCAGCGAGCAGGATTCGCGCAGGCTCAATATGCTGCTCCACAGTGTGGGCGACTTAGAGCGCATCTGTGACCACGCAATGAATCTCGCGGACTGTGCCAGGGAGATGAACAAGCGGGAGCAGGCTTTCTCGGACAAGGCGACAGAGGAGCTCAAGGTGTTTGCGCAGGCTGTCAGGGACATTGTCAGCGCGGCCGTTGAGGTCTTTGTCCTGGAAGATGAGGAGGCGGCGCGGTCCATCGAACCCTTTGAGGAGGCGATCGACAAGCTGCAAAAGGAGATGAAAAAGCGGCACATGAAGCGGCTGAGAAAAGGGAAGTGCACCGCCGAGCTGGGTTTTGTCCTCTCGGATATCACCAACAATTTTGAGCGGATCGCGGACCACTGCTCGAATCTCGCCATCAATGTCATGCAGCTGCTTGAGGATGACACGCACGCGCATGAATACGTGGACAGCATCAAGAAGGGCGAGGGAACGGAGTTTGACAGGGCCCTGCAGGAGCACTTGAGGCGCTACGAATTGCCAGGGAAAGCATCAAAGTAGAAAAAATGCGCTTTAACGCACAAAAAGCGCATTAAATAAGACAGAAAATCGTGAATTATAACAATAAAACCTGAATTATTCACGGAATAACAGCATTAACTGCTGAAACCCGCATAGTTAC
>CAJUQZ010000116.1:0-10182 GCA_910588755.1 uncultured Lachnospiraceae bacterium
TCATAGGTTCGAGCCCTATAGGTCCCATTTTGTAAGGGCAATGATATAAAAATCATTGCCCTTATTGTTATATTATGATATACTACATCAGAAAAGACAAAGTGATTTAGGGAAAAGGAGCTGACAATATGAACAATGAGCATTCAAATCAATATTCAATAGAAACAAAATGTATTCAGTCAGGGTGGCAACCAAAGAATGGGGAGCCTCGCGTTCTTCCCATTTATCAGTCAACAACTTACAAATATGAGACATCAGATGAGATGGGTAAATTATTTGACCTTGAGGCGGAGGGATATTTTTACACAAGATTACAGAATCCTACCAATGATATGGTTGCGCAAAAAATATGTGAGCTGGAGGGCGGAGTGGCTGCGATGCTGACCTCATCTGGTCAGGCTGCAAATTATTATGCCGTGTTTAATATCTGCGAGGCGGGAGATCATGTTGTACTTTCATCGACTGTATATGGGGGCACATTTAATCTGTTAACTGTCACCATGAAAAAAATGGGAATTGAGTGTACAATTGTCGATCCGGATTCAGATGTTGAGACGTTAAATAATGCTTTTCGTGACAATACAAAGTGTGTCCTGGCGGAGACGATTGCAAATCCGGCACTGGTCGTGCTGGATTTTGAGAAGTTTGTGAAGGTTGCACACGCACATGGTGTTCCTCTGATTGTAGACAATACATTTGCTACACCAATCAATTGTCGTCCATTTGAGTACGGAGTAGATATTGTGACGCATTCCACGACAAAATATATGGATGGACATGCCATGTGTGTAGGCGGGGCGATTGTCGATTCCGGCAATTTTGACTGGTCGAAATATGGCGATAAATTTCATGGACTGACAACGCCGGACGAATCTTATCATGGTGTGACATACACAGAGAAATTTGGGAAAAAGGCGTATATTACAAAGGCGACGGTGCAGCTAATGCGGGATCTGGGATCGATTCAGTCTCCAATGAATGCCTTTTTGCTCAATATAGGTCTTGAGACATTGCATTTAAGGGTTCCAAGACACTGTGAGAACGCATTGAAGGTGGCTACATGGCTCGATCAGAATGATAAGGTTGCATGGGTAAACTATCCGGGTTTAAAGGGGAACAAGTATTATGAACGCGCACAGAAATATATGCCAAACGGCACCTGCGGGGTAATTTCTTTTGGATTGAAGGGCGGACGGGATGTCAGTGTAGCCTTTATGGATCATTTGAAGCTGGCGGCCATCGTGACACATGTCGCAGATGCAAGAACTTGTGTTCTGCATCCGGCAAGTCATACGCATAGGCAGATGAACGATGAACAGTTGATCGAGGCAGGGGTTCAGCCTGATTTGATTAGGTTTTCCGTTGGAATAGAGAATGCAGATGACATTATTGCCGATATCGAACAGGCGCTTGCACACATTTGATGATAAAAGAAGATTATGAAAAAAAGAAGTTGGCTGACCGTTTTATTTTTGATTATTCTGTCAAGCATTGCGATTATTGTAAGGGTATATTATGTTAATCATTTGATGGCCGAGGTGAATATCAGCGAGGATATATACAATGCAGCAAAGGTGAGTATTGGCTCAAAAGGTCTGGCTTTTGCTTTTTCAGACGGATTTCGGATACAGTCCTTGTATATATGTAATCTGTATCTTGCGTTTTTGCTTTTTGGGAACTTCACAGTCTCTGGGGTTTACCTGAATATTCTATATCAGGTGCTCACGGTTGTGTTGGTGTATATTGCTGTTAAAAGCCTGACGAACAGATATGTTGGGTTTGCCGCAGGGTTGATCTTGACAATTTTACCAGTATATATCGATACACTGTCGGATGTGACAATTCAAAATATGGGAATACTGATTGCTGTTTTGGGCGGCACCATCGTCATTCTGCTTATTCGATGGGTTTATCATGGGAATATGGAAAAGAGAAATATTTCCAATAAAATGATTGTGAACAAACCCGGCCTGCAGGAGAATGAAAAAAACAGCGCTGACGCAGAGAAGGCAGTTTATGTAGATACAAATATTTTGCCAGATACTTCTATGAAAGAAATTTTGTATGATGATTTGGAGGACAATAAGGTACAATATATCGAGAATCCGCTTCCGGTTCCTAAACGCAGGGAACATAAGGAGATGGATTTTGCCTTTGAGCCGACGGACAGTGACGGGGACTATGATGTGAAGGATTTGACGGGCAAAGATTTTTATGATATTGAATAAAAAGAATTGATCAATGCACATACTAAGAAGGACTCTGAAAAGAGTCCTTCTTAGTATGTGCACACGGGCACCCAGAGGAAATATGTTAGCAAGAGCTGACGTGTGCCCGGCGCGCGAGTAGGGGAAGAAGGCACTTCCCTGCTCGATTGCACACGGGTACCTAGAGGAAATATGTTAGCAAGAGCTGACGTGTGCTCGGCGCGCGAGTAGGGGAAGAAGGCACTTCTCTACTCGATTGCACACGGGGAAAGACGTTTTTTGCCTGAAAATAAGTGAGGAAGGTATGTGTGATGAATAATCTGAATGAGCAAAACAGTGAAAAAAGTGATGAGCTGGAGAGCAAAAAATATAAAGATGAAAAAATTGAGAAAGAAAGTCAGGTGACGCTGGACGAAAACAACAGCAATCACAGGATACATTTGATTACAATTATCGGTGAGATCGAAGGGCATGAAAATGCCGGAAACCAGTCCAAAGTGACAAAGTATGAATTACTTTTGCCGCAGCTGGCTTCCATAGAGGACAGTGATGAGATTGACGGCGTATTACTTCTACTTAATACAATGGGCGGCGATGTGGAGGCAGGACTTGCGATTGCTGAAATGGTAGCGTCTCTGATCAAACCCACCGTATCACTGGTTTTGGGGGGCAGCCACAGCATCGGTGTGCCGATTGCCGTTAGTACGGATTATTCCTATATTGTACCTACTGGTACTATGGTGGTACATCCTGTGCGAATGAACGGTATGGTGATCGGTGTGCCGCAGACATTTAACTATTTCAGGGAAGTGCAGAACCGGATTACCGGTTTTGTGTGCTCACATTGCAATATATCGAAAACGCGGTATGAGGAGTTGATGATGGAGACCGAAGTGCTCACCAAGGACGTGGGGAGCGTGTTGGAGGGTGAGGAGGCCGTGAGGGAAGGCATTATCTGTGAGATTGGCGGAATTTCGCAGGCTGTTGCCAAGCTCCATGAGCTGATCTCAGCCGGAAAATGATTGGTAAAAATGTAGATTTTAGCCGCATATAGAAAGAAAGTTCTGAACAGATGTACTAGAACTGTGAAAAATGTGAAATAAAATATGACAAGCTTTCAAAAAAGTGCTATAATATCATGTAAACTCGTTTAGGGGGAGGCGTATTATGGCATCTGCATCAGGAAATAGTACATCGAGGAGCAGAACAAATACAAAAAAAAGTACTTCAAAAAGTACATCAAAAGGAACCAGGAAGACAACATCAAATTCCAGGGGCAGGAAGGCACCGGCAAAAAAAGCCAGAAAAAATGTGGACGTTGCGGTTAAGAGCGAGGTCGTTCTCATTCTTATTTTTGCCGCTGCCATCTTTATGTTTTTGTGCATTGTCGGATTGATTCATGGCGCGGCGGCGACTGGAATCAGTAATGTTATGTTTGGTGTGTTTGGATTGCTGGCGTACCTGATACCGATTCTTATTTTTGTCGGATTTGCATTTGGGATTTCAAATAAGGGAAACACGGTTGCGGTCGTGAAGATGGTCAGTAGTGTAATTCTGATTTTTTTAATGGGCATTTTGGCGTATATGCTGATGAAGCAGGAGTCCATGATCACAGGGGACGCGCTCGTCAAAGAATTGTACGAGACCTCTGTTGAGCACCGCGCTGGCGGCGGTGTGCTCTTTGGCAGTGTTGCGCACGGGCTGTACCAGCTGATCGGATTTGGCGGAACCCTTTTTGTCGCGATTGTGCTTGGGATTATCTGTGTCGTGTTCATCACGGAAAAAAGTTTTCTGTCAGGGGTTAAGAAGGGCGGCGCCTATCTGTATGAATCAGCAAAAGAGGATGCTGCCAGAATGAGGGAATACCGGGAGAGCCTTCGCGAGGAGTATGAGGAATACGAGGAGTATGATGCGTACGAGGAAGATGAGGACTATGAGGAGGAGGCCAAACCAACCTATGAAGAGCGTGTTCGCCCACGACGTTCCAATAGAGTAAAAAATGAAAATAGTACAAAAGAGCGCAAAACAGAACGTCCACGGGAAAATGTCAAAAGAATGGATAAGCGGGCAAGAGGCGTAATGTCAAGCTCTGCAGTAACATTTACACAGGAAAAGACGCAGGATATTCATGAGATTGTACTATTAGATGATGAGACAAATGTGACAGGCGCAGAGGCTTTTGAGGAGATCAAGGCAAGACCATACAATGAAACCTTGTATCTGGAACCGGAGAACGCAGGAGAACTATATCCAGAAGAAATATACAATGATGGACAATACGACAGCACGGTATCTGATGGGGAGTTTTTTTCTGGGGAAAACTATGATAACTATGATAATCCATCCTGTGATGAATTATCAGAAAACGGATATAATGATTTTGAGCCCGACTTGGCGGAGCCGACAAACGGTGATATGACAGAGGAAACCATTGACAGTGAGGTGATGGCAGATGAAATTTCGCCTGCTGTAGATTATTTTTCCGACAATCCGGGTGTCTCGGCAAAACAGTCATTCTGGGAAGGCTTTGATGCTGCAGAGTATGATTCCGAGTCGATCAGCAGCATGCCTGAGCCAGTGACGGAGGACACGGTGATTTCACAGCCAGTGGAAGAAGAAAAGCTATCAAAAACTGACATGGCGGAGTTTAGGCAGGAGGAAACTGGGATACTGGAACCTGCTGCTGAAGCCCAGGAGGCACCAAAGCCGTATATGTTCCCGCCGCTTAATCTGTTAAAGAAGGGTGATGGCAAAAAGGGAGATACAGCCAACCAGCTAAAGGAAACGGCGCTGCATCTGCAGCAGACCTTACAGACCTTTGGCGTCAGGGTGACGATAACGGATATCAGTCAGGGACCTTCTGTCACAAGATATGAAATGCAGCCGGAGCAGGGTGTAAAGGTCAGCAAGATTGTGGGACTGACAGACGATATCAAGTTAAATCTGGCGGCGACAGATATCCGGATTGAGGCGCCAATACCAGGGAAGGCAGCAGTGGGTATCGAGGTGCCAAACAAGGAAACAAGTGCTGTTGCGCTCAGGGATTTGCTTGAGTCAGACACCTTCCAGAAATTTTCATCGAATCTTGCGTTTGCAGTCGGCAAGGATATCGGCGGGCAGGTGGTTGTCACAGATATTGCAAAGATGCCCCATGTACTGATTGCGGGCGCGACGGGTTCCGGCAAGTCGGTATGTATCAATACGATCATTATGAGTATTCTGTACAAGGCGAATCCGTCAGATGTCAAGCTGATTATGATTGACCCAAAAGTGGTGGAGCTTAGCGTATACAATGGAATCCCTCATCTGATGATACCCGTGGTGACAGACCCGAAAAAGGCTTCGGCAGCACTGAACTGGGGTGTGACGGAGATGGATGACCGCTATAAGAAATTTGCGAATCTGAATGTCCGTGACCTGAAAGGATATAATAAAGCGGCAGAACAGGGAAAAACGACGCCGGATGGAGAGCCAATACAAAAACTGCCACAGATTGTGATTATCGTGGACGAGCTTGCAGATCTGATGATGGTGGCATCAGGTGAGGTGGAGGAGGCAATCTGTCGTCTGGCACAGCTGGCGAGAGCCTGCGGAATCCACTTGGTAATCGCTACCCAGAGGCCGTCTGTCGATGTCATCACGGGTCTGATCAAGGCAAATATGCCAAGTAGAATCGCGTTCAGCGTATCGAGCGGTACGGACTCGCGCACTATTCTTGACACAACTGGTGCGGAAAAGCTTTTAGGAAAGGGTGACATGCTCTTTTATCCGCAGGGATATGTGAAGCCGGCCCGCGTACAGGGGGCTTTTGTGTCGGATTCCGAGGTGTCTGATGTGGTTGATTTCCTGAAAAACCAGATGCTTGGCAACACTACATACAACAGTGACATTGAAGAAAAGATAAAGACGATGCAGTCGTCTTCCGGCGGTGCGGGCAGCTTGGGTGTGGGCGGCGGAAGTGATACGGACGCTTACTTTGCGGAGGCGGCCAAGTTTGTGATTGAGAAGGACAAGGCGTCGATTGGTATGCTCCAGCGTGTGTTCAAGATCGGATTTAACCGTGCAGCACGCATCGTGGACCAGCTTGAGGAGGCCGGGGTGGTCGGTGCGGAGGAGGGCACTAAGCCCCGTCGGATATTGATGAGCATGGAACAGTTTGAAAATTATATGGAAGAACACCTGTAATTTAATAGACAGTGGGCGGGATAAATGGTATTCTATTACAATAGGCATTTGAGTGGAATGCTTTGTATGACTTTTGTGCTGGTACACTGCAAAGGAGGGGCAAATGTATGAAATCTGATATTGAGATTGCACAGGAGGCGGAGTTGTACCCCATTATGGAGGTTGCAAAGGCGCTGGATCTGACAATAGATGACCTTGAACTGTATGGCAAATATAAAGCAAAGATATCTGAGGAGTATCTGAAAAAAATAGAGAATAACAAAGAGGGCAGGCTGATTCTCGTGACGGCAATCAACCCTACGCCCGCAGGGGAGGGCAAGACCACCACAAGTGTCGGTCTGGGCCAGGCACTTGGCAGGCTTGGAAAAAGGGCTGTCATAGCGCTGCGTGAGCCTTCGCTGGGACCGTGTTTTGGCATCAAGGGAGGTGCGGCCGGCGGTGGTATGGCGCAGGTGGTTCCTATGGAGGATTTAAACCTTCATTTTACGGGAGATTTTCATGCGATAACGGCTGCAAACAACTTATGTGCGGCCCTGCTTGACAACCATATCCAGCAGGGAAACGAGCTTGGAATCGATACGCGGCAGATCGTGTGGAAGAGATGTCTTGACATGAATGACAGGGTGCTTCGCAATGTGGTTGTCGGTCTTGGCAGCAAGATGGACGGGTTTGTCAGGGAAGACCACTTTGTCATCTCTGTGGCGTCGGAGATTATGGCAGTATTGTGCCTTGCAAACGATATGGAGGATCTGAAGAAACGGCTTGACAGAATGGTTGTGGCGTACAATTTTGCAGGGGAGCCTGTGACAGCCGGGCAGCTTCACGCGACAGGCGCGATGGCGGCTCTGCTCAAGGACGCGATCAAGCCCAATCTGATTCAGACGCTTGAGCACACGCCGGCGATTATCCACGGTGGCCCGTTTGCCAATATCGCGCACGGCTGCAACAGCGTTCGTGCGACAAAGGCGGCCTTAAAGATGGCGGATTATGTGGTTACGGAGGCTGGTTTTGGCGCGGATCTTGGCGCGGAGAAGTTTTTTGACATCAAGTGCCGCCAGGCGGGGCTTTCGCCTGACGCGGTGGTGCTGGTGGCGACAATACGTGCGCTCAAATACAATGGCGGCGTGGCAAAGGGGGACTTAAATACAGAGGATCTGGATGCGCTGAAAAAGGGCATTGTCAATCTGGAAAAGCATATTGAGAACATACATAAGTATAAGGTGCCTGTGGTTGTCACGCTAAATGTTTTTGTCTCTGATACACAGGCGGAGATAGACTTCGTGAAAAAGTTCTGCGAGGACAGAAATTGCAGCTTTGCACTTTCAGAGGTGTGGGAGAAGGGCGGCGAGGGCGGCGTTGCGCTCGCAGAAGCTGTGTTGGATACACTAGAGACAAAGGAGAGCCATTTTGCGCCAATCTATGAGGACGCTTTGCCGCTTGCAGAAAAAATCAGATGTGTTGCGCAGGAGATCTATGGGGCAGCTGATGTCGCATTTGCCGCAGCTGCACTGAAACAGATTGAAAAACTCGAAACGCTGGGATTTGGCAGACTGCCTGTATGTATGGCAAAGACACAGTACTCACTGTCGGATGATCCGGCGCTGCTTGGCAGGCCGGCGGGCTTTTGCATGAATGTCAGGGAGGTCTATGTGTCGGCAGGTGCAGGTTTTGTGGTGGTGCTTACCGGGGCGATCATGACCATGCCAGGGCTGCCCAAAAATCCGGCAGCGTACAATATTGATGTGACAGACGATGGTGTGATAACAGGTTTATTTTAATACGTGTGATTGGGGCAGAGAAAGCATGAAATGTCCAAATTGTGGAAATGAGCTGGAGGAGGGGAAACTGCTTTGCGAAAGCTGCGGCTATGAGATTAAAATTGTACCTGATTTTGACATAGAGCTTGAGGACAAATTAAACGAATCGATCAGTTCTGTAATGAAAGATATGGCTGGGGAGGAAATGGCCGGGGAGGAAGATGATCTCAAGGATTCCATCAGTGATTATTTCCTGAATAGGCCAATCCATCTGTCTGCCACGAAGAAGGCAATTCTTGCACTGGTCGTTTTTCTGGTTATAGCGGGAAGTATAGCGGTGTTTACGGTTCATATGGTGGAGGATTACAGATACAATTCTTATGACTATCAGTACGACAGGGCGGTTGACTGTGCCGCACATAATGATTATTCCGAGGCGGTTCGCTATCTGGAGCGGGCGCTTGCCATCAGTTCGGGGGATTTAGATGTAAGGTTTTTACTCGCAAAATATTATGAAAAAAACGGGCAGCAGCAGAGTACAATATCGCTGTTGAGAGAGCTTCTTGAGATTGGTGCAGGATATGCGAAGAGGGATGAAGTATATGATATGCTGCTGGAAATCTATGAGGATAGGAACGAATATGATCTGATGGGCGCTTTGCTGGTTGAGTGTGATGTGCCGCGGATCGTGACCAAATATAATAAGTATGTGGCGTTGAAACCGGAGTTTAACAAGCAGGGCGGTGTGTACGAGGAATTGATCTCCATATCGCTCAAGGGGAATACACAGGGATTTGTGTATTATACCTTAGATGGAACGGTGCCGACAGAGAATGCCTCTGTGTACGAGACACCAATCTTGTTGGAGCCGGGAGAGTATACGATCAAGGCGATGTTTGTCAATATGTATGGCATGAAAAGTGAGATAGAAACCCAGCATTATTATATTAATCTGTCGGCGCCAGAGGCTCCTGTCATAGAGCCGGAGAGTGGAACCTACACAGCGCCGGTTTTGATAGAGGTGTACCGTGATTATGGTACGAAGGTTTATTATACGACAGACGGTTCCGTACCGGATAAAAGTAGTACACAGTACACGGCACCGATAGAAATGTTATATGGTATCAGCAATTTTTCATTTATAGCAATGGACGAGTCCGGGCTTAGAAGTGATGTTGTCAAGCGGACATACCAGCTAGAGGCGCAGGCGAACTTTGACACAGAGCTTGCCTTGCAGGTATTGAAAAACAGCCTGTATGCAAGTGGAAAGCTTCTTGATACAGATGGAAGTGTTCCCAATAAGTCCGGGAGCAACCAGTATAAGGTCAGAACGTTGTTTCAGACAGATGCGTCCATGTACTATATTGTCTATGAGGAATATGTGGATATCACAGGGGAGCGCCATGAGACAAATGACATATACGCGATTGATGTAAATACGGCAGAATTGTATTTGGCCTATAAGGTAAATGAGGGAAAATATAATCTTCAGCCTTTTGCGGAACAGTGATGGCATCTGTTATGTTTTTGTGAAATCAGTTGAAATTGTGCAGTATTTCATATACAATGATAACTGCAATGCTATGTGAAAAACCCGCCTGACAGTGGCGGTTGCAAATTAAGAAAGGTATGGTGAAGGAGCAGATGTACAAGATTTTAGAAGCCAGGGAGCTTGCTGCAAACATTTATCTGATGGTAGTGGAAGCACCGCGCGTGGCAAAAAATTGCCAGCCAGGGCAGTTTGTAATTGTGAGAATGGATCAGGATGGGGAGCGGATACCACTCACGATCTGTGATTATGATAGAGAGCAGGGCTCGATAACGATCGTCTTTCAGACAGTGGGCGCTGAAACGGCCAGAATGGCCGCGCTAAAGACAGGAGATTTTTTCCACGATTTTGTGGGACCGCTGGGTTGCGCATCAGAGATGGTCGGTGAGGACAGGGAGACACTTGCAAAGAAGAAAATCCTCTTTGTGGCCGGTGGCGTAGGAACTGCGCCGGTATATCCGCAGGTAAAATGGTTACATAGCAA
>CAJUQZ010000116.1:10192-14517 GCA_910588755.1 uncultured Lachnospiraceae bacterium
TTTGGGAGCTGGTAGAACAGTATATTCCTGATTACAGGGAGCGGAGAAAGTGGCTGAAAGAGCATGGGATTGAGGCAGACGTTATCGTGGGGGCAAAGACCAAAGACCTTATGATTCTTGAAAAGGAGATGGAGGCGGTCTCCGGCAATCTGTATGTCACGACGGATGATGGTTCCTACGGGCGCAAGGGAATGGTGACGCAGACGATACAGGAGCTTATAGATGAGGGGAAACAATATGATCTGTGCATTGCAATCGGCCCTATGATTATGATGAAGTTCGTCTGCAAACTCACAAAAGAGCTGGGAATTCCTACAATTGTCAGCCTGAACCCGATCATGGTGGACGGCACAGGTATGTGCGGTGCATGCCGTGTTACAGTTGGCGATCAGGTCAAGTTTGCCTGTGTGGACGGGCCGGAATTTGACGGGCATCTCGTGAATTTTGATGAGGCGATGAAGCGTCAGCAGATTTATAAAACCGCAGAGGGAAGGGCAATGCTCAAATTGCAGGAGGGCGATACGCACCACGGCGGCTGTGGACATTGTGGCGAATAGACATTGCCCGGATGTACTAAATTTTTGAAGGGCGCAAAGACGGTGTTCTTTTCAGATGTGTAGAATGGAGGCACAGAAATATGGATGTATTGACAAAAGTACCAGTACGGGAGCAGGAGGCGGCGGCCAGGGCAAAGAATTTTGACGAGGTCTGCCTTGGATATAATAAAGAAGAAGCGATGGAGGAAGCAACACGCTGTATTAACTGTAAGAATGCACAGTGTATCAAGGGATGTCCGGTGGCGATTGACATTCCGGCATTTATCGAGCAGGTGAAGCTTGGAAATATTGAGGAGGCTTATCAGATCATCAGCCGTTCATCGGCACTTCCGGCAGTCTGCGGACGCGTGTGTCCGCAGGAGAGCCAATGCGAGGGCAAATGTATTAGAGGGATCAAAGGCGATCCGGTTTCGATTGGCAAGCTGGAGCGTTTTGTGGCAGACTGGGCGAGGGAGAATGGCATCAAACCGGAACCGGCAAAGGAGAAAAATGGCAGGAAGGTTGCAGTGATCGGTTCTGGCCCGGCAGGTCTTACCTGTGCGGGTGATCTGGCAAAGCTTGGATATGATGTCACTATATTCGAGGCGCTTCACGAGGCTGGCGGCGTACTGGTGTACGGCATTCCTGAGTTCAGACTTCCCAAGGAGGAGGTCGTTGCCAAGGAAATCGCCAATGTGGAGGCGCTTGGTGTTAAGATTGAGAAGAATGTGATAATCGGAAAATCAATCACGATTGATGAACTGATCGGGGAAGAAGGCTTTGAGGCGGTATTCATTGGTTCCGGTGCGGGACTTCCTAAGTTTATGGGGATTCCGGGTGAGAATGCAAACGGCGTTTTTTCCGCCAATGAGTATTTGACCAGAAGCAATCTCATGAAAGCGTTTGATGAGGATTCCAATACACCGATCATGCGCGGCAAGAAGGTTGCGGTCGTAGGCGGCGGAAATGTCGCTATGGACGCGGCGAGGACAGCATTGCGTCTGGGGGCGGAGGTCCATATCGTATACCGCAGGAGTGAGGAGGAGCTTCCGGCGAGAGTGGAGGAGGTCCATCACGCAAAAGAGGAGGGCATCATCTTTGATCTGCTCACAAACCCGACGGAGATCCTTGAGGACGAGAATAACTGGGTGCGCGGTATGAAGTGCATCAAAATGGAACTAGGCGAGCCTGACGCGTCAGGACGGCGCAGACCTGTCGAGATTCCGGACAGTGAGTTTGAGATGGAGCTTGACACCGTGATCATGTCTCTTGGAACGTCCCCCAATCCATTGATTTCCTCCACGACAGAGGGGCTCGAGACAAATAAGTGGAAGTGTATCGTTGCCGATGAGGAATTTGGGAGAACTTCGAAAGAAGGTGTGTTTGCAGGCGGCGATGCAGTGACGGGCGCGGCGACAGTAATCCTTGCAATGGGTGCTGGAAAAGCGGCAGCAAAGGGGATTCATAACTATTTGTCCGACAAGTGAAAGGCCAAAGTGTGATAGGCTGAAATATCAGGAGGTTTGGCTTATGTCAGACAGAAATGACGATGTAAAAGTTTATCAGGATAAGAAGGCAAAGGCAGAGGATTACAAAAGCTCTGCCTGTACTCTTTTATTGGTGGGTGTGATTGGACTAGCCGCACTTGTCCTGATGATAGCAGGTGTGCTGCCGTTTCGCTTTGGCGGCGCTGGCGGATATATCACATATGGTGTGATGGGGACGCTGTTTGCCGTTTTTATTGTGATGGGGATTTTGGCATTTCAAGCTTCAAAAAGGTTTGCTGAGGAAGCGGTTGACGAGGCGGCACTGACAGAAAAGATCAAGGCATGGGCCAGGGAGCAGCTCACGGCAGATTTGATTAATAAGGGTGTCTGGTTCGAGGACGGCACATCAGATGAGGAGAAATATTTTCAGTACTTTGAGGTGATCAGGACGGCGATTGAACAGGAGTTTGGAAGCCTGAATGTCTCTTATCTCGAGGCTTTGTGCGAGGAACTTTATGCCAGCATATTTGAAAAAGAGTGATAGTTTTTGCGGCATGAATGTGAGCCGTCTTTTTGTGGGTTTAAACCCATGATGGTATCTGAACAATTAAAGGATTGAAGCTTTTGAAAAGAGTGTAAATGAATGAACATAACCTTTGTCACAGTCGGAAAAATCAAAGAAAAGTATTTTCGCGATGCGATTGCGGAGTATCAGAAACGGCTTTCAAAGTACTGTAAACTGGAGATTATAGAAGTGATGGACGAAAAGACACCCGACAAGGCGTCTGAGATACTAGAAGACCAGATCAGGCAGAAGGAAGCGGAGCGTATCCTGAAAAACATCAGGGAGAATGTGTACTGCATCGCGCTTGCAATCGAGGGCCGAAAGTGGGATTCTGTCCGTCTGGCGGGGCATATTGAACAGTTGTGCGTCAGCGGAAGGAGCAGCCTGGTGTTTGTGATTGGCGGCTCGCTTGGACTGCATGACAGTGTTCTTGAACGGGCGGACGAGAAGCTTAGCTTTTCGGATATGACGTTTCCGCATCAGCTGATGCGGGTGATTTTGATTGAGCAGATTTACAGGTGCTTTCGAATTATTAATGGGGAACCGTACCACAAGTAAGTGTGGAAAGGTACGTATGTTTAGGTAAAGTAATAAATATAAGAGTTATATTTAAACCACATGGGAGTTTGCGGCTTCCATGTGGTTTTGCTATTGTTCTGGTGGTACATATTCTATTAGGTCATTCAGATTACATTCCAACACATAACACAAACGTTTGAGAATATCAATATCCAAACGTTGTATCTTATTATCCCTGTAATTTCTTAATTGTGTTCTCTGCATTTCTGTACGGAAAGATAATTGATTTAGGGAAACATTTTTTTGTTCTATAATTTCAGCTAAATGGATTTTAATGTCGCCATAGCTTTCTGCATCAACAGGAAGTTGGCGTAAAGGGTTTTCTTTTTTTGACATACATATTTCCTCCAATATTATTATATATTTTATGGACTATCTACTTGTAAGAATAATTTTAATATAATAATATTCGGTTTCCAATCCTATTGTAATTTGCAACAAGGCTGTGTATAATTAAAATGAATTTACAGAAAGCAGGTAGTGAATGAAACACACAGAAAATGAACCAGTTATAATCAAGGAAACAGTACAGATTACATGGGAAGAATTAGGCATATCTAATGATTTCCTTTTCGGAAAGGTGATGCAGAATCCAGAGCTGTGCAAGGAACTACTGCAGAGGATTCTGCCGGACTTGAAGATAGACCATATCGAATATCCAGAACTGCAGAAAAGCATTGATGTTGACAGGGATGCCCGAAGCGTCAGGCTAGATATATATGTCAAAGATGACAAGGGTGTTGTCTATGACATAGAGATGCAGATTGTCAATACAAAGGAACTGCCAAAGAGAAGCAGGTATTACCAGAGTATGCTCGATTTACAGTTTATTGATAAGGGACAGCATTATAAAACGCTCAACAAAAGCTATATCATATTCATCTGCCAGTTTGACTTGTATGGCAAGGGGCGTCACATTTATACCTTTGAAAACTTCTGCAAGGAAGATAAAGATATTGCAATGGGAGATGAGACAGTAAAGATATTTCTGAATACAGAGGGTACAATGGATGATGTCAGCAAAGAGCTAAAGGCATTTCTTGACTATGTGGCTGGAAGGAAATCAAAGGATTCTTATGTTGAAAAGTTGGAAATTGCAGTCGAAGAAGCAAAGAAAAACAGGGAATGGAGGCATGAGTATATGACATTGTTGATGAG
>CAJUQZ010000117.1:0-4457 GCA_910588755.1 uncultured Lachnospiraceae bacterium
ATCAGAAAGTCCTGTACGATACTTTTTTTATTAAAAAACTTGTAAAGTGGTGTTAAAAAATGTAACCAGCCATTAAGTTTTATATGAACAATCTCTGCTCCAGCTCTTTGAACTTCCTGCTGTACAATTACAGTATACCATATAAAATATGACAACACAGTGTCAGGTTATAAAATCAGTTTAAAATTCTTTTGGCTGATAGACCACATAAGTGACGGTTCCATCCTCATTGAGGATAAACACATCAATGCACAGATCCGCAAGCCCGCTGTCTGAATAGCTGTAGCTGAAAGCCGGACTGATGCCTGTCTTGCCGTCCGGAAACAAGGTGTCAAACGCCACTGCCCCGCTTCCCGCAGAACCATCATCCATTTTATAGGAATAGTAAATCAGTCCGTCCGCATCGATCGTGCAGGTCTGCCTTGTCGATTCTACCGATACCGCGTACTCGTCAAGATTTTCCGGTGTCAGTTTTGCGGTAAACGCCTCCACGCTCAAATCTGTGGCATCCTTCTCAACCGGCTCTTCCGGCTGATCCGTGTCATCGTCCAATGCTTTCAGATAAGCCGCTGCCGCCGTGGGATCTGCCTTGCCCTCATCAACCGGAAGATAGAACAGCGCATTGACGCCGCCGTAATCCTCGTTGCGCGTCATTTCCCCAGTCTCCGTGTTGTATTCAAAGGCGTCCGCGTCATAAAATGTCCCAGCGCTCACACCGACATAAATTCCCCTGTCTGCAAACATCTCGATATTGTCCATATCCAGAATCCGATACTGCACGCCATTTTTGACAAATTCGGTATATCCGCCGCCCATACGCATCAGGCTGTAAAAATTCGGATTTAGTCCCCGTATATAATGGGACACATAAAACGCCTCTTTCCCATATTCATCCGAACTGATGTCCGGCATTGGTGTCCCATCCGCGCGCTCGATCGCCACCACAGTATAAATCCTGTCGTCCAATATTTCCCCATGATTATCCGTCTCCATAAAATCACTGATGCTCTTGCCAGCGACACTCCCTAACAAAGTGACCCTGTATCCCCCGCTCTCCTGCGTCTCATTCACCAGTATCGCATCCTCGCCCAAAAAAGCTTCCCGCAGCGCATTGTCATCTGTCTCTGTCGCCACCTCCGCCGGCGTGAGGTACTTGTACACCGCCAGCGCCGTGCTGGAACAAAGTATCAAAATACATGCCGTCACCAGCACTGCCACGGGAATTCTTCTTTTACTAAAATTGTCATAACGAACCTGATCCTTTTTCATATCCTGTCTCTCCTTTGCTTTTTGAAGAATCTGGTCATTCAATTGCTGTTTTGGCAGTTCCATCGGAGTCAGCGCCGTTTGCAACAGCTGTTCCATATTTTTTTTCATAACAGTCCCTCCAATTTCTCCCTCAAGATCTTCTTTGCCCTGTGCAGCCTAGTCTTTACCGCGCTCTCTGAAAGCTGCATCACTGCCGCGATGTCCGCCTGCGACAGCTCCTCCATGTAATATAAGAGAATCGGTATCCTGTACTTGTCCGGCAGCTTTGCCACCGCCCTTCTGACCGCCTGGCGCTCCTCCCTGGCAACCATCATCTCCTCGGTAGTCTGACCCTCTACAGGAATGCTCTCTGCCGTCTCGTCAATCGATACGCTGACGCCCAGAATCCTCTGCCGCACGGACAGCTTTCTTCTGTGATTCCGGTAAAGATTAAGTGCTACCCCCATCATAAAACTTTTGGGATTTGCCCTGATGATCAGTTTGTCTCCCAGTTCGTACAGTTTCAGGAATGTATCCTGATACAGGTCATCCGCCTCCTCGCGGTTTTTCGTCATACAGCAGCAAAAGGAGTACAAATCCCTGCCGTACACATCAATGTAATTTTCCAGTTCTTCCTGCTTCATTCTTTTTCCTCCGGTATTCTATGGCTGCCCTCATGATGACAGCCAGACTTGGATATCCTTGGCACTGTGGCGCACCGGGTAAGGGATTTTATGTCCCTTCACTTATATAGGGTAACTGCTTTTCGGAAAGTTACAATATTTCAGAAAAAATAAATATTCCAGAATAATTTTAATATAATTATAAAAATCCCCAGAAAAACATCAGAAAACAATTTGTGGACTTGTACAGGTGTTTGTGATAGAATGGTTTATACAAAATAATTTATACAAAGGAGGTAACAACGTATGAATGATCCTAACGCAGCGGCTCCCGATAATGGTTTGGCAATCCCCTTCCTCGACGGTTCACGTACTACCTGGGAATCCTTAAACGAACTGCTTGAGGAAATCCGCGAGGGTAACTATATTTATTGCAGCTGTCTTTCTATGGATGAATATTGTGAAGAAGATTTTTTCAGTATAGACCTGAAAAACGGCTGGGTTGCCCTGATGTACAATACCTGGGATGAGGAGGGAGATGCCCACGGATACCTGCCTGTCAACCGCGAATACGAAGACTCTGAAGAAGATGCGCCTGTCGATATCGGCGGCCAGACACCTGTCCTGAAACGCAATGCCCTGACGGATCTGAACCTGGCAGCAGAATGTGTCCTCCATTTCGCAAAAACCCTGGAACTGTATCCTAGCGTGAAATGGGAAGAAATGCAATAACATCAAAAAGGGAGACACTCTTTTGTGAGGTCTCCCTTTTTATACACACGGGCACGTAAGGAATCTTGCAGCTTCACTGCACGTGCCCGGCGCGCGAGTTATGCACACGGGCACGTAAGGAAATTAGCAGCTTCGCTTCACGTGCCCGGCACGCGAGTAGTGAAAAAGGTCATTCTCTACTCGATTTTTGTTACTCGATTTTGTTTATTATTACTGCTGTGCCACATCCTTCATGGAGAAGCTGATACGTCCCATCTTGTCCCTGCCAAGGCACACGACGGTGACGACATCGCCAAGTGTGAGCACATCCTCTACATGGTTGATTCTCTCCTTTGCAATCTTGGAGATGTGCACCATGCCCTCCTTGCCAGGCGCAAACTCGAGGAATGCACCAAATTCCTTGATGCTGACTACCTTGCCCTTAAATACCTGGCCTGCCTCAAAGTCTGTCGTGATAATCTTGATCATCTCGCAGGCCTTGTCCATCATCTTCTGGTCCGTGCCACAGATGCTCACAAATCCGTCGTCTGCAATGTCAATCTTAACACCTGTCTGCTCGATGATGGTGTTAATAGTCTTGCCTCTCTGGCCCACCACATCACCGATCTTTTCGGGATCAATCTTTGTCTGGATAATCTTGGGCGCATACTCCCCAACAGATGGTCTTGGCTGACCGATGCATGGAAGCATGATCTCGTTTAAGATATACATTCTGGCATCCCTTGTCTTGGCGATCGCCTCCTCGACGATCGGCCTTGTCAGGCCATGAATCTTAATGTCCATCTGAATCGCCGTGATACCATCCCTCGTACCGGCTACCTTGAAATCCATGTCGCCAAAGAAATCCTCAAGCCCTTGGATATCTGTCAGTACGATGTAATCATCGTCTGTCTCCCCAGTCACAAGCCCGCACGAAATCCCGGCTACCGCCTTCTTGATCGGCACGCCTGCAGCCATCAGCGACATGGTCGATGCACAGATCGAACCCTGCGAGGTAGAGCCGTTTGACTCAAACGTCTCCGACACAGTGCGGATTGCATACGGAAAATCCTCCTCAGAAGGAAGGACAGGCACGAGTGCCTTCTCCGCCAATGCACCGTGGCCAATCTCACGTCTTCCCGGTCCTCTCGACGGCTTTGTTTCGCCCACAGAGTAGGAAGGGAAATTGTAGTGATGCATATATCTCTTTGCCGTCTCATTCTCGTCAAGGCCGTCAATCTTCTGAACCTCTGACAGCGGCGCCAGCGTCGTAACGGTACAGATCTGTGTCTGTCCGCGCGTGAACATCGCCGAACCATGAACTCTCGGAATAATATCAACCTCGGCCGCAAGCGGACGAATCTGTGTGATCGCACGGCCATCAGGACGCTTGTGATCCTTTAAGATCATCTTGCGGACTGTCTTTTTCTGATACTGGTAGATTGCTTCCCCAAGTATGGCAAGCCACTCCTCGTTGTCCGCAAACGCCTCCTCCAGCTTCTCTGTGATCTTGCGGATATTTTCTTCCCGCACCTGCTTTTCGTCCGTAAATACGGCCGTCTCCATCTCCTCCGGAGGAACGATCTCCTTGATCTTAGCAAACATCTCCTCAGGGATCGCACAGCTTGTATAGTCATGCTTTGCCTTGCCAACCTCAGCCACAATCTGGTTGATAAATGCAATGATCGTCTGGTTGATCTCGTGACACTTATAGATTGCCTCAATCATCTTGTTCTCCGGCACTTCGTTTGCACCGGCCTCAATCATGATCACTTTCTGGCTCGTGGAGGCCACCGTAAGCTGCAAGTCGCCATTTTTCCACTGTTCCTGATTCGGGTTTACCACAAACTCACCGTCAACAAGCCCCATCTGTGT
>CAJUQZ010000117.1:4467-14496 GCA_910588755.1 uncultured Lachnospiraceae bacterium
CGAGATACAGGCGGCAACAGCTGCTCCCAGCATGGCAACCAGCTCCGGACGGCACTCCGGGTCAACGCTCATCACCATATTATTCAGGGTGACATCATTTCTGTAATCCTTAGGAAACAACGGACGCATCGGCCTGTCGATCACACGGCTTGTGAGAATCGCATTCTCACTTGCTTTGCCCTCTCTCTTGTTAAAGCCTCCCGGAATCTTTCCAACAGAGTAGAGCTTCTCCTCGTACTCAACTGAGAGTGGAAAGAAATCAATGCCGTCCCTGGGCTTATCTGATGCCGTCGCTGTACACAGTACCGTTGTGTCGCCGTAATGCATCAGTGCTGCCCCGTTCGCCTGCGCTGCCACCCTTCCGATGTCAACTGTCAGTGTGCGCCCTGCAAGCTCCATACTGTACGCCTTGTAGGACTTATCTTTTTTCTCACTAAATGTCATGTATTCCATACAATACAATTCTCCTTTTCTTTTTCTGATTCAACTATTTTGATTCACTATTTTTTCCATTCTTGCTTCCTGCAAGTACAACCTTTTCCGTCCAGAGGCTCTTTCAGTAAAAAATCCTCCAGATAAATGTTTTCAGACAGAACCCTCCCGAAACTACTGAAAAACCCGTGAACTCTCATAGGCTTTTCAGCGGTCTCGAGTCAAATTTCTATCTGCAAACATTTATTGAATACAAAAATGCACATAAAGGAGCGGACTTATCCGCTCCTTCAACTGCATAAGTATTCAAAAATTACTTTCTGATACCAAGCTTCTCAATCAGAGCACGATACCCTTCAATGTCAGACTCCTTTAAGTAGTCAAGTAAACCACGTCTCTGACCAACCATCTTCAAAAGTCCACGTCTGGAATGATGATCCTTCTGATTGTTCTTTAAATGCTCAGTTAACTCCTGGATTCTTGCTGTCAGAATTGCAATCTGTACCTCCGGTGAACCGGTATCACCTGGCTTTCTGCCGTACTCTGCGATAATCGCCTGCTTTTTTTCCTTAGAAATCATTGTAAAATCCTCCATTTATATCAATATATTGTAACCGCTCAATACCAAGTCTGGGCCGGAGCGTCCCGACACTGGGTATTAGCTGCTGCATGCCGCACCCGCAGCACACTCAATCAGTATATCATATGAAATCAGATAATGCAACAAAATTTTACCTGACTTTTTCATTGACTTTTTACGCCAGGACGTGTTTGAAAAATGCTTTCCGTCATTTTTATGGCGTGACATCTGTACATGCCAGTACCAGGCAAAATTTCGACGGCGATGCGATGGCATCGTCGTCAAAATTTTAATGACGCAATGGTTCACGAGCCTAATTTCCGGCCGGATAGAACGCTAATTTGACAAATATCTCCTGATACATGCCGGTGTACGGTAATTCCAGCTAGAAATCTTGATTCCAGTCTTTGGGCTTGACGCATGGATTACCTGACCATTGCCTATGTACATCGCTACATGGTTGATGCTGCCGTTCTTCGCATAAAATACCAGATCCCCAGGCTGTGCCGAACTGATGTCCACCTTGGTTCCCATCTGCGCCTGCGAAGCTGCATGATGCGGGAGACTCACGCCATATTTGCTGTAAATTCCCATTGTAAAACCTGAGCAGTCTGTACCGTTTGTAAGACTCGTTCCCCCCCACACATAAGGATTACCGACAAACTGTTTCGCATACTGCACCATGTCTACACGTACATCTGACACGCCCTGTCCATACTTTAGCTCTGTGAGCGTTACCGCCTTCTCGAGACGCTCCTCCACATCGACATATTCACCGGACACATAGGCCTCCTCGTCATCGAGCAGGAACTTAATCCAGCCATTCTCCATAATCTCAACGACCTCAAGCTCCTCCTCCTGTGGTATAAGTGTAATGACAATCGAATCTGTATTTGGCTCTCCTCTTACCTTAAGTGTCTGTGTATTTACAATGGCAATCATGGAAGCCACCTCATGCCCTCTTGCAATCGCAGCGTCACCCAGGTACAAATATTCTGTACTACAATATCCATTTACCTTTCCGGACTTGATATGCGCCCAGCCATTTTCGTCAATATCAAGGATTTCACAAGCCGCGTCCTTGGAGAGCTTACCGATTAGCTTGCCGCTTTCATTCGGCTCCTCCCGGATATTCAGGTGATTGTCCACATGGGCGATACCAAGGTTTGTGTATCCCCAGTGTTTCTCGGGCTCTGCCATTTCCTGCACATCTGCCTGCGGTTCTGCCGTTCCTGCCTGGTCCGCACCGTCCGCCTGTTCTTCCCTTGCTGCACTTTCCACGGGGTCTTCCTGCGCCTGGTCTAACACTGTCCCTGCGCCTGCCGACAGCCCCATATCATCCGAAGCTGCAGGCTGCTTTGGCTCTGTGCTGCCTTCTGCCGGTTCAGACGGATTTTCCACACTGGGCAGCGCGACGGCATCCTGCGTCGCCTGCTCTATATCTTCCAGCACATCACCCGCACCAGCCGAAAGCACGGCATCAGCCTCTGAAGAGGCTGCCTCCTCCTCTGATTCCTGCACGGAATCCGTGTCTGCTGGTACAATATCTGTCTGTCCACCCTCATAAGGTTCCTCGCTGTGGCCCTGGCCAAAATCAAGTGAAATCACTTCAAGCTCTTCCTCCACCACAATCTCTTTTTCCGTGTCCTTTGAACTGGTATTTGCGTATGCACCACTGCTAAACAACACAACTGCAAGGCCAACCCCTGCAATCACACCTGTATACTTTAATCTGTTTATCCTATTCATGTTTCCTATCCAATTCCTTCTGCCATATCCAACCGGATATTGTTACATCTTTGTTACACATAAATTACAGACTTAATATACCATCTATAAACCAATTTGTCAACTGCCTTATATTTTCCATTTCAATACTCTTTTGTGATTGTCTCCACCCCATATTTCGCCTTAAATTCGAGAAGGTCCCTATCCGTCCTGACAAACATGACCTCCTCAAATTTTCCGGTACGGGTGTCCTTAAAGCCCACGACACGTTCGCCGTTACATATGCTGCATTTCATAATTGGTATCTGATGCTCCCTGTCATATGCGGCTTTCTGCGGCTGTGTTTTTTTCTTAAACATATTTGCACCTCCTATGTGCACTGGCACACTTTTTCCGTGAAATAAGGAACTGTGAAAAAACTTTTACACAGTTCCTGACATGTTTACAGCGACAATATTTTCTTTAAAATATTTTTGAGGTCCGCCCTCGTCTCGGCATTGTTGGTGTAATCCCTGGTGATCACCGGCGCGTCCTTTGTCGGTGTGTCCGCTGTGCCGATACACTTTATCTGCCCCCACGGCAGCAGGGAGGTATCCTTATAATAAACCTCCCAGATATCCTTTTTATTCCAAGTGTACTTGCCAAGCAGCTTATTTTCCTTCTTGGAATAATAAAATTTTACAGGATATTCAGAATAATAAATCATGACGGGACGCTTTTCATAATAGGAATATATCTCTTTTCCTTCCGCATCAAATATCTCCGGGATCCCATCGCCTGTCACATCAACCAGCGCAAAGGTGCCGCTGTAGCTCTCCATAAATTCAAGCTGCATACGATATGCCTCCACCAGGTCATCAAGCTCATCAAGCGCCTTTTGTTTCTCCGTCTTGGCCGGCTCAATCTGCGGCACCAGATATGCGCCGGGTATATAATATGTACCGTTTAGGTCCACCTGGAAAAATCCAGTATCCGTAATCCCAAAAACACGCACATTGGTAAACCTGTTAAGATACTCCACCACTGGTGACAGCACATCCGGCGTCGCATACACAGGCGTACCTGACATAGTGTACATCTCCACCATCTCAATCGGTGTCACGCTGAATGCGTAGGCTTTGGCCGGCGAACTGAGCAGCACAGCTATCACCAGAGCTGCCGCCACAACCACCCCAGATTTCCAGTTATACAGAATCGACTTCTTTCGTTTATCCATTCTTACCTTCCCCCTTACTGATACTTTGTCAGATTTCTTTTTACAAATATCCCTGCAAATCCTTAAAATGAAACGCCTTCTTCCCAGATACATAGTCCGCGACAATCTGTCCGCTGCCGTATAGCTTGTATTTGTATGTCAGAAGCCCTTCAAGCCCTACTGGGCCGCGCGCATGAAGCTTGCCTGTACTGACACCCACCTCCGCACCAAAGCCATAGCGGAAGCCGTCCGCAAAACGTGTGGAACAGTTCTGATACACCCCGGCGGAATCTACCATTCTCATAAAATGCTCCGCCGCCTCCTGGTCCTCTGTGATAATGCAGTCTGTGTGGTGCGAGCCGTAACGGTTGATATGTAAAATGGCCTCGTCAATATTCTCAACCGTCTTTGCCGAGATAATCAGGTCAAGGTACTCCGTGGCAAAGTCCTCATCCGCTGCCAGACTGCAACCATATCTGTCCGCTAAGTCCGCAGTGGCACGCAGCTCCACATTGTGTGCACGAAACGCCTCAATCAGCCGCGGCATCAGCGTATCAACCGCGTCCTTGTGCACCAACAGTGTCTCCACCGCATTGCATACCGCGGTGTACTGTGTCTTGGCATCAATGATAACCGGCACCGCCTTCTCGATATCAAACTCTTTATCGACATAAATATGGCAGATACCGTCCGCATGGCCCATCACAGGGATTCTGGTGTTGTTCATAATATACTGCACAAAGGCGTTGGAGCCCCGCGGTATCAACAGATCTACCGACTCCTGGCACGATAGCAGCTCCGAAATCTCGTCGCGCTGCTCTGCCTGAAAGAGACAGTTCTCCGGCAGCCCGCTCTCTAGCGCAGCCTCATAAATCAGCGAAAACAATATTTTGTTCGTGTTTCTTGTCTCACTGCCGCCCTTCAGGATGGCACAGTTGCCGCTCTTGATGCACAGACCTGCAATCTGCACCAGCGCATCTGGCCTCGCCTCAAAGATCACGCCAATCACGCCGATGGGACAGCTCTCCCGCACAAGTGTGAGCCCCTCGTCAAGCGCCCGCACAAGCTGTGTCTCATAGACTCTGTCCGGCAGACTTATCAGCTCCTCAATTCCTTTGACTACACTGGTCAATTTGTGTTCATCAAACTTTAGCCGTTTTACGACGGATTCGGGGACATTATTTTCCGCAGCCTCCGCCATATCCTGCGCATTCGCCCTAAAAATGTCCTCCTGGTTTGCAAGCAGTGCCCTTGCAATGCCTGCAAGCGCCTCATTCCTGATCGCGGCGGATTTCGAAGCCATCAGCGTGCTGTCAAGCTTCATCGCCGCCGCCTTTTCTCTGATTGTCATATATTTCACTCCATTCACATGCAACTCTATGTGAAGAATCCACCCGCTCAAAGGGCGTATTTAAAAAGCATTTCCCTCCATAAAGCGCATCATACTATATCCTCAAAAAAGAATAGATGATCTCCTCTGTCACAATTTTATCCATCTTGATATCGTGGGCGTCCCTTGGAATCTCATCAATAATCTGGCAGGAGTAGGCAAGTGCCATCGTCGAGAGCTGCCTCCTGTTTACCAGAAATCTGTCATAGAAGCCTTTCCCATACCCAATCCGATAACCCGATGTATCAAACGCAACGCCGGGCAAAATGGCCAGCGTGTCCTCCCTTGGCTGAAACAGATAGCGCAGGTGGTTATCCTCCCTTGGTTCGAGAATATCCATATACCCCCGCACAAGCTGGCGTATAGAGATTACCTGGTAGAACTCCATCGTGTTTGTCAGCTTGTCAACACGCGGAAAATAGATTTTCTTCCTGTGGAGCAGCGCATCTTCAAAGATTCCGCGCGTCATCACCTCGCGACAGTAATCAGCGTAGAGCAGAATGTTGTCTGCCTCCTTATATTCGGGTGTCTTGATTACCTTCTGGACAATCGCTTCACTCTTTGATGCAGCTTCCTCATCAGACAGCCCCTTTCGAAGCTCAAGTATCCTCTTTCTGATCTCAGCTTTGGTTTCCATTTCCTCACTCCATGTTACTTACCGCTTTTGGCACCGTACTTTTTCCCCACGTCTGTAATACTCCCATCGGTTTCCACAATGGAAATATTGTCAAGCTGGCTCTTTAGGTTTGCCCGTATATTTGCCACATACTCTGCCCGTAGCTTTGCCTGCTCGGCCTTTTCCTCCTCTGTGAGCCCTTCCGCCTGCGATTTGTGATACAGTTCATTGATTCGTTTTATTTTTTCTTCTATATTCATATTAAACCCCATTCACTACTCTTGCAACATAAATATCTGTTTTTACCAATTTTTAATCATGGCAATTTCCCTGATATACCCCTCATCATCGTTTGGCGTTTCTAAAATAAACGGCTTGTCCGCAAGAAGCGGGTGTTTTGCCACTGCCTTTAGCGCCTCTTTGCCGATCTTTCCGTCGCCAATCTTCTGATGGCGGTCCTTATGGGAATCACAATCATTCATGCTGTCGTTAAAATGAACTGCTTTCAGCCTGTCGAGTCCTATAACCGCATCAAACTCTTTGAGCACACCGTCGAGATTTCCGACAATGTCATATCCGCCGTCCCACACATGGCAGGTATCAAAACACACACCGACCTTTTCCGGCAGCTCCACCAGATCAATGATTGCCCGCAGCTCCTCAAAGCTCCTGCCAACCTCGGAGCCCTTCCCAGCCATCGTTTCCAGAAGGACCATTGTGCTGTACCCTGGTTTTAATGCGCAGTTGATGGCATCCGCAATCATGGGAACCGCCGCCTCTGTCCCCTGTCCTACATGGGAGCCTGGGTGGAAATTATAATAGTTGCCTGGCAGATACTCCATCCGTTCCAGATCGTCAGCGAGCACATCCCTTGAAAACTTTTTGACATTTTCCTTTTCCGAACATACATTCATCGTATACGGGGCATGCGCTACCAATTTCCCGAAATGATGCTCCTCCATCAGTCTGCAAAGCCGCCGCGCGTCCTCTGGATCAATCTCCTTTGCCGCCCCGCCCCTTGGATTTCTTGTAAAAAATGCAAAGGTATTAGCCCCCAGCTTCAGTGCCTCCTTTCCCATCTTTTCAAAGCCATCTGCCGATGACAGATGATTTCCGATATACATATTATAAACACTCCTTTTTGTATCAGATTTCGTGTCAGACCAGCGGTGCAAAGATCCGCAGTACTCCGTTGATGAAATTGAACAAAGGCCCGCTTCGCTCATCCTGTAATGTCCGTTCCCTGCTCGCCTTCATCGAAGCCTCAAAGTCCTTCTTGAGATCACCAAGTATTGATGCCCGGTAAAACAGTGCATTGCACTCATAGTGAAGATACAGACTCCTATAGTCAAGATTGACTGTTCCAATCGAACCGATGCAGTCATCTGCCAGGCAAGCCTTTGCGTGCACAAATCCCGGTGTATATTCATAAATCTTTACACCAGCTTCCAGCAGCTCGCGGTAGTAGCTCCTTGACATGCGGTACACAATCTTTTTATCCGGAATCCCCGGCATGACAATCCTGACATCGACACCTCTCTGCGCCGCCCGAACAAACGCGTCGCGCATACCGTCACCCAGCAGCAAATATGGCGTATAGAACCATATATAGTTCTTTGCCTGACCCAGCAGGTCTATATACAAATTGTTGCTCGCAGCCTCCTCCCTATTAGGAGAATCATAATAGGGCAGTACATATCCGTCAGTATTTGTATGCTCAGCTCCATGCGACCCATCACAGTCATCACCTACTAGCTCTTTGGTGATCTTATCAAGCGATGACGCATTCCAAAATTCCGTGAACATATATGCATAGCTTCTGATGGCATCTCCAGTGATCTTAAAGCCGATATCCTTCCAGTGTCCAAACGGGTGCTCTTCATTGATGTACTCATCCGCAAGATTAATGCCGCCGCTGAACGCCACTACTCCATCCACAACCATAATTTTGCGGTGATCCCGGTTATTTAATGCACCACTCAGGACAATTAACGGATTAAATTTTTCGCACTTGATTCCTTTCTTAAGAAGCGCTGCCCTGTTTCTGGCTGAAAAGGTTCCAATGCTGCCGATATCATCATACAAGACTCTGATATCCACGCCTTCTTTTACCTTCTGCTCCATGACCTCTACCATCGCCTGCCACATGACGCCTTCCTGCACGATAAAATACTCGATAAACACATACCGCTCTGCCGCCTTCAACGCGTCCAGCATCTGCTCGAACAGAAGTTCTCCAATAGGATAATATTTTGCAGTATCATTTTCCAGGACCGGAAACCCTGTTATCTTTTTCATATACGCAAATGTCTGCGCAACTCTTTTGTCCTCACTCCCTAGCCGCTGCGCGACCGCTGTGTCATCGCCCAGTGTTATAGGTATACTGCCCTGCACTGCATTCAGGCGCTGTTCCAACGCCTTTCCGGTGCGTCTGTTTCCATAAAACAGATACATTAGCGCCCCGGGCAACGGCGCCACAAACATGACAAGCAGCCAGAGCGTCTTGTAGGCACCCTCACCCCTGTTTGATATGAGAAACAAAACAAACAGCACGGACAATACAGACAACACGCTGTAGAGCAGCGTCGCAATAGGTGCCAGCCATTTGGCAATTCCAAAAATAATCAATGCCTGCAACACCACAACTGGCAATGCTGAAACAATCCTTCCGGTTACAATTCTTCTCACACTTGTCTTTTTCTTTTTATGCATTTTAATCCCTCTACTCCGCTTGTGCTATGACCGATGCAGCTTATCAATAAAATCAGTAAAATTAAACTTCTCGTCCCTGTTTGCCTTAAAGATTGTACCGTACTCCCGGCCTTCCATGATGCGGTGAATGACACGCACGTCCTGACCGTTTGCAATGACCATGTCCGCGCCAGCACATGTCGCAATCCTGGCGGCGGTAAGCTTTGTCTCCATACCTCCCGTTCCAACGCTGCTGCCCGTTGTGGCCTTTCCCATACTAAGCAGTTCCTCTGTGATGCTGTCAACCCTTGGGATGTACTTTGCATCGGGATTCTGCCTTGGATCATCTGTGTATAAGCCATCGATATCTGAGAGCAGAATCAGCAGGTCAGCCCCAACCAGAGCCGTGACGATTGCCGAGAGCGTATCATTGTCCCCAATGACATCCTCCACCTCAAAGGTTGAGATTGTGTCATTTTCATTTACGACAGGAATCACTTCCATTGCAAGCAGTTCATTAAATGTATTCTGTGCGTTTCTTCTGTTCAGATCGGCCTCAATCGTGTTTCTGGTCAACAAAATCTGTGCCGCCTGATGGCTATACTCCGAAAAAATCCTCTGGTACGTCGTCATGAGCCGCGCCTGTCCGATTGCCGCGCAGGCCTGCTTCTGCGCAATGGTAAAGGGCGGCTTGATGTGAAGCGCCTTTCTGCCGCATCCGATCGCACCCGATGTCACCAGTATTACGTCCTTGCCCTGGTTTCTAATATTGCACAGTTCCCGCACGAGAATATCCATCTTGGTATAGTCAAGATCCCCTGTCTCCTTATGCTGCAATGAAGATGACCCGATCTTTACAACAATCCGCTTCTTATCCTTTAATTTCTCACGTAACTCTTCCACTGTCTTCTGCCTCCGTAATTCATCATAATCCTTTTTATTTTAATCTTATTTCCGCAAGAAGTCCAGCATTTATGTTAAAACTTCAATTATAGATTTCATACTTTTTCGTAAAAAATTTGAAACTGGAAAATTTGTCAAAAATTACATGTAGGCAAGCCTTTTATCATGTACAATGTCCTATGTAAAGACAAATGAGCGATTTACGAAAAAGAACACAAGTCCGTAAAAACGCCCATTTATGATAATTTGGACTTTTCAAAAATCGCTGCTCTGTCATGAAAATTGGAAAGAGGCATCCCACACCCTTTCGTCGCCGCTGTGTAGACGATTACTCCGTTTTCTAATGCCAAGTGATGTTTCCATATGTTGATACTTCCAGCACAGAGGTTTCATGTGATATATTTGCCATCAATTAGTTCTGTTCTCCATTTAGCAACGAATAGATTTCCACAATTATGTAAATAGTGTCTGCTCACTAACTGCTCGAATTTAAT
>CAJUQZ010000118.1 GCA_910588755.1 uncultured Lachnospiraceae bacterium
TCAGCTACTGCATGCGGCAAGAGCGGCGGTGATGCAAATGCATCCGTGAATACAAATACCCGGACAGAATCACAGGGCGATGCAGAACCGGTTTCTGAGGCGCAGCCGGAAGTGGATCCTATGGAAGAGTTTATGAAAAAAGTGGAATCTGTTACCAGCATGGAGGCGCAGATAGTCATGGATATGGATATGATTATGAGCGCAGACGGACAGGAACAGGCAATGGAGTCCACCACGACAATGGATATGGTTTGTTTCAGTGATCCCCTGAGAATTAAAATGGATATGACTATGGATATGGGCGATCAGGGAAGCGTTAACATGCAGGTATATGCAGAGCCCTCTGAGAGCGGTACATTTAATGTATACATGTTTGACGGACAGAACTGGTCAACCCAGGAAACTGCGGAAGCTGCCCTGGCTGATTACGATGCGCGCAGCAACCTGATGGGTTACATCGGTGACGGCTCCCTGTACAAGCAGGAGGGAACAGAGCAGGTAAACGGTGCAAATGCATATAAGTACTCCTATGTTCTGACAGAGGAAGAAATGAAACAGCAGATGCTTGATTCCGGTGCGTTGGATTCGGTCAGCTCCCTCGGACTGGACGTGAGCCAGATCGACGGCATGCTGGAGAACTTAGGAGAGGTAACTGCATATGTGTGGATTGATGAGACCTCTTACTATCCTGTAAAATATGAGATGGATATGACAACTGTCATGAATGCACTGATGACAAATATGATCGAAGAACTGGGAGACCAGGCGCAGGGATTAAGCATGACAATTCCGCAGATGAAGATTGTCATGACATGCTCTAATTTCAACAGCGCAACGGATTTTACAATTCCTGACGAGGCAAAGAACTAAATACTTGATGTACTATGAAAAATATGGGCGGCATGCTTTTGCATGTCGCCTATATTTTTATGAACACGGACACCCAGAGGAAAAATGTCAGCATATGCTGACGGGTGCCCGGCGCGCGGCGAGTAGTGGAGAGGGGCATTCCCCTGTTACTGGGAACGGACTGAACAGTAACATTCCCTTACTTGATTTAGTCACCTATTAGAGCGTGTTTGGAAATAAATATTGCAAAAGCCTGGGAATCATATTATACTAAGTAAGAGAGGCGGGGAAGACACCCATAACAAAAAACGCAGGCCTTTTTGTATATAAATGTTAAAATCGGGACAAGGGGGAGACACCCATGACAAAAAACATTATTGTGGTCGATGAACATGGCAAAAAATGCGGGACTACTTACTCAAGAAGGGCTAAGGGGCTCGTGAAACAGGGCAGGGCACGCTTTCTGGCGCGAAATATCTTATGCCTTACGCATTGCCTTGCGTGTCCGCCAGATCAAGATTTGGAGGATAAAAATATGTTAGAACAGACAATGGAAAATAGAATCATGGAAACTGGGACAATGGGGAATGGCACAGCGGGTGAGACATCTGTAAAGAACGAGTCAAACACTTGTTCTGAATGCGGGCCGTCAAAATATACGATGGAATACTGCCTGGAACAGATTGAGCGGATCGGCCATCAGACAGAATACCTGAATCAGGCGATGTCAGAGCTGCGCCAGATGGAAGAAGGCAGTGACAGCAGCAGTGTAAAAGCAATGGCGTTGGGCGATATTGTGAAGTGCCGGGAGACAACTAACCAGCAGATGCTGCGGTTTTACGAGAAAATGTACGATGACCTCAAAGCACCGGCAGCGGTGGACGTGGTCACGCGAAAAGCCCAGCTTCAGGAACATTTGCTGAAAAGTCTTGATTCCGCGATTGAAAACGGCATTGAAAACGGTATTTTTTCATCAAATGAGATTTCTGACCTGTTTAACGGGGCGTTTGATGCGGTTCGTCATATCAATGATTGAGAAGAGGGGGCAAATGCCCCCTCTTTTGCAGTGTATAGTAATTTTTTGTCAAGATCAATGGACTCGAGCAGTAATTTATTATTGCAACTCTCATGAATCTATGCTATTGTATTCAAGAGAATAAATATAGCAATTGAGACAATTATGGACTTTCAGAGATCGAAAGGAGACAGAAGATGGCACAGCTTTGGGGCGGCAGATTTACCAAGGAGACAGACAAGCTTGTTTATAATTTCAATGCATCCATTTCATTCGACCAGAAATTTTTCCGCCAGGACGTGGAAGGCAGCATGGCGCATGTGGAAATGCTTGCCAGACAGGGGATTCTGACAGCAGATGAGAAGCGTCAGATTACAGACGGCTTGAAAAGCATATTGAGTGATGTCGAGACAGGTGTGTTGGAGATTACCGATGAATATGAGGACATTCACAGCTTTGTGGAGGCGAATTTAATACAGAGAATCGGTGATGCGGGTAAGAAGCTTCATACTGGCAGGAGCAGAAATGACCAGGTAGCACTCGATATGAAGCTTTATATAAGAAATGAAGCCACAGAGATCAACAAGCTCTTAAAAGGGCTGTTGGAGACCATTCTCTCAATCATGGAGGAACACATAGAGACTTATATGCCCGGTTTTACACACTTGCAGAAGGCGCAACCAATCACGCTGGCGCATCATCTGGGGGCATATTTTGAGATGTTCAAGCGCGACAGGCAGCGTCTTGATGATATTTATAACAGAATGAATTACTGTCCGCTGGGTTCGGGGGCTCTGGCGGGGACGACTTATCCGCTTGACAGGGCATACACAGCGCAGCTGCTAGAATTTACAGGGCCGACGCTCAACAGCATGGATTCCGTGGCGGACAGGGATTATGTGATTGAGCTTTTGTCCGCGTTGTCCACAATCATGATGCATCTTAGCCGCTTCTGCGAGGAAATTATTATCTGGAACTCCAACGAATACCGTTTTGTGGAGATCGACGACGCATATTCGACTGGCAGCAGCATTATGCCGCAGAAGAAGAATCCCGATATCGCGGAGCTTGTGCGCGGCAAGACGGGGCGTGTGTACGGCGCGCTGGTGTCGATTCTCACAACGATGAAGGGAATCCCGCTCGCATACAATAAGGACATGCAGGAGGACAAGGAGCTGACCTTTGATGCGATTGACACGGTCAAAGGGTGTGTGGCACTCTTTACAGGGATGCTCAAAACCATGCGGTTCAACAGCGATGTTATGCGTGTAAGCGCAATGAAAGGGTTCACGAACGCTACTGACGCGGCGGATTATCTGGTAAATCATGGTGTGCCATTTCGCGATGCGCATGGAATCATCGGAAGGCTTGTGCTGTATTGCATCGAAAAGGACAAAGCGATTGATGAGCTTTCCCTCGATGAACTGCAGGCGGTCAGCCCTGTGTTTGGGGAGGACATCTATGAGGCCATCAGCCTTGAGACCTGCGTCGGAAAACGTATCACAACCGGCGCGCCCGGACCAGAGGCGATGAAAGAGGTCCTGCGCATCAACCGGGCTTATCTGGAAGTTGACAGTCAGAACTAATGTTTGCAGGAGACAACCATATGGCGGATAAACCGACGGGCCAAAACCAGCAGGTGCAGACTGTCCAAAAGATGCGGGAAGTTTCGATCGGGCGATGGTTCTATAAAAAACCTGATCCCGTTCCCAATCAGGACGGAAATATTGTCCTGATTTTAAAGATGTCCTTTGGACCATTGGAGACTTATGAGTGGGGAATTGATTCGAATAAAAATGCATATGAGTGTTACAGGTGGCTTGAAAATGATTATTTTGCGGATGAAAGCTATCGGATAAATATAGAAAGAAAAGAACTGTTGGCACAGCTCCATTCTGTTATTTCGCTGTTTCGGGACAATGGCTTGCCAGAATGGGCTGATTTATATGAACGCGTTATAGTAAATTTAGATACGGAACAAATGATATGAACACGAAGTGGCTGATTTATATGAACGCGTTGTTGTAAATTTAGATACAGAACAAATGATATGAACACAAAGTGGCTGATTTATATGAACGCGTTATAGTAAATTTAGATACGAAACAAATAATATGAACACGAAATAAATTGAACATTGGAGGGATAAAATGACAGAACAGGAATTTAGGACAAAGGCAGCAGAGCTAATTCGGTTGATGGTGGATACTATTGCAGACAGGGAATACATAAAGCTCTTGTCGAGTATCCCGCCTAAGTCCTCATGGGCGGACTGGAATGATGCAGAGCCGACACCGGAAAACGGCTGTCTGGGCTTTGGACAATGGCTGGATGAGCAGTTAGCCATGTGGGAAGAAGACTATGATGAGAAATACGTGGTAGATCATTTTGATGAATCCTGCTTAGATGAGATAGAACTTGAAAATGATAATACTTCCTTTGTAACGTATCGCCCGACAAATGCAGGAGAAGAACTGGACTTTTGGTTTGAGATAGAATTTAAGGTCGAAGAAGATGGACGGATTACTGCAATATTTGATGTAAATATTTAACCAGTTCTTGGTGGAGGAACACAGGGAAATTTATAGTAGCATGTAAACTGATAAAAGCAGATTGGAGTATGATTATATCAGCAACTATGCTCGATAGCCTGATATATGAGATTAATACAGTCCATAAAAAATGAAATATAAATATGAAGGATAACCAGCCAGTAAGAATATGAAGGCTTTCTGATATAGTAATACTGTTTCTGTATATTTGGCTGGAGCAAATGCGGCAGAGAATTATAAAAAAATGAAAAATATTTTATGATAAAAATATTTTTCATATATGAAAAATATTTTATGCTGATATAAAGTTGGCAGAATGGAGGAGAAAAATGAGTGAAAAATTAAAGGTAGGTATCCTTGGCGGTACTGGCATGGTAGGACAGCGTTTTATCGCGCTGTTGGAGAATCATCCGTGGTTTGAGGTGACAACGATTGCAGCAAGCCCGCGCTCCGCGGGAAAAACATATGCGGAGGCTGTTGGTGACAGATGGAAGATGACAACGCCGATGCCGGAAGCTGTCAAGGATATCGTGGTTATGAATGTCAATGAGGTTGAGAAGGTAGCTTCCCAGGTTGATTTCGTTTTCTCGGCTGTGGACATGACAAAGGATGAAATCAAGAAAATCGAGGAGGAGTACGCTAAGACCGAGACACCTGTAGTCAGCAATAATTCCGCTCACAGATGGACGCCCGACGTACCGATGGTCGTACCCGAGATCAACCCTGAACATATGAAAGTCATCGACTTCCAGAGAAAACGCCTTGGCACGACAAGGGGCTTTGTCGCCGTAAAGCCAAACTGCTCCATTCAGAGTTATGCACCGGTGCTGACAGCGTGGAAGGAGTTTGAGCCCTATGAGGTGGTTGCCACGACGTATCAGGCAATCTCCGGTGCCGGCAAGACCTTTAAGGACTGGCCGGAGATGGAGGGGAATATCATTCCATACATTGGCGGCGAGGAAGAAAAGAGCGAGAAGGAGCCCCTTAGAATCTGGGGCGAGATTCAGGACGGCGTGATTGTGCCGGCAGCTTCCCCGGTGATTACCTGCCAGTGTATCCGCGTGCCGGTGTTAAATGGCCACACTGCTGCCGTGTTTGTAAAGTTCAGAAAGCAGCCGACGAAGGAGCAGCTGATTGAGAAGCTGACTGGCTTCAAGGGCGTTCCGCAGGAGCTGGGGCTTCCGAGCGCGCCAAAGCAGTTTATCCAGTATCTCGAGGACGATAACAGGCCGCAGGTTAGCCTTGACGTGGACTATGAAAACGGCATGGGCATCTCAGTGGGACGCCTTCGTGAGGACAGTGTGTATGACTGGAAATTCGTGGGATTATCACACAATACCGTGCGCGGCGCGGCGGGCGGCGCAGTGCTCTGTGCAGAGCTTCTCAAAGCACAGGGATATATTACAAAAAAATAAGACCAGGTCAGACAAGTGAATAAGGAATTGTTCCTAAGAGTTGGTCTGGCAGAAGAGTAGGGCGGGAAAATTTTGAGGTAAATTTCCTGCTTTGCTTTTTGTGCACAGGGGTGCGTGCAAGTATTACCAGGGAGGAATGTTATGCCCAAATTAAGAAAAACACTGCCAAAGGATTTTCAGGATCTGATCAATGCCGGAGATGATAATGCGCTCAAAGCCGCGCTGCTAAAATGCGAGGTGGGCGCCTATCACGGCTATTCTAAAGATACTGCGCTTTTTTATCCAGGACTTTCCAGGGAAATAGTTGAGTGGCTGTTAGCGCGCGGTGAAAAGATTAATCACCAGAACCATTCCGGAAGAACACCGCTGCACGCACAGGCAGAGAGTGAAAAAGGCAGCGTGGCCCTTTACCTGGAGCTTGGCGCGGCTCTGGAAGCAACAGACCTTTGGAATGAGACGCCGCTGTTTCGCGCGGCGGTTTGTTATCGGACTGAAAATGTCAAAATATTGATCGCACATGGCGCGAATATCCATCAAAAAGACAAGATATTCAACAGAAATCCGCTGGAGGCCATGCTTTCAGGCTGTATGAACGCACATATTGAAAGCGCGGCAGAGATCGCGGAATTGTTTTTGAATGCCGGGATGAAAGTAAACGCTGATATGAAAAAGAGTGTTCTGCGAATCGGGAATGACTATGAATTTTACAAGTCAGAATTTCCAGCCGAATTTGCAGAGTCCACAAAGCGGGGAATGACGCGCCTGTATGAATTGTTTGATGTGCCGCCTGTTCCGCCGGTTGAGAAACATATGGAAAACGCACCCATTACGGTGGGCAATGACAGCTGGTGGAAATGCCATGACGAGCTCTGGAAGAAGCTGGTTCCGCCCAAAGGACATGCGGATACGGTACAGGGCGAGGTAATCCGCTGTTCCGGCAAGCTTGCGCGCGAATTGATGGATAACGGCGCCATGAATTGGGATGGCGAGTACCGTACCATGTTGAAAAAGATGCCTGAATATTTTCAGATGGGTAATCCTTTGGAGACAGCGATGCAGCAGGAGACAGAGGCCATTGTGTCCAGAATACTGGCAATGAAATATCCTGAAAGGATTGACAGGGAACCAGAGCGCATCATGGAGTTTGCAGTGGCGTATGTCAGGCTGAATCCTGATCCGATTTCATTGAAGGAAACAGACTATTCCCGGTAAGGAACTATTCAAAAATAACTTGTACATCCAGACTTGTCTATTTCTGAACAGTTCCTAAGAGACTGCTTACATTAGGAGAAAAATATGAAATCAAAAGTTTTATTGTTAGGCGGAACCGGTCTTGTGGGGCGCGCTATAAAAGAAGCCCTGTCACAGGATTACCATGTGGTGGTCACAGCAGGGTACCACGAAGTGGAAGGCGGCTACCGGCTGCAGGCGGAGGATACAAATAAATTACTGGAAATTTTGGCAACCGAGAACCCGGAAATCGTGATTTCTTCCCTGCGCGGGGATTTTCAGGCACAATACAGATTTCATGAAATACTGGCGGACTGGTTAAGCGGGAAAAACAAAAGGCTCCTCTTTATCTCCACGGCGAATGTCTTTGACGGGGATATGTCTCAGCCGTGGACGGAGGAAGCCCTGCCAGCCCCGGAATCCGATTATGGAAAATATAAGAGGGACTGCGAAAGGATGCTCACGGACAGGCTGTCTGGCCAGTTGGTTATATTCCGTATTCCCTCTGTCTGGGCGCCGGATTGTCCGCGCATACAGATGCTGCGGGAATATAGTGCGAGCAGGAAGCCGCTGCCCACATATCCGAATGATTATGTGAACGTGACACTGACAACTCAGGTTGGCGCATGCGCGGCGTATGTCCTGACACATGATTTAAAAGGCATCTTTCATATTGGAAGTACAGACACAGTGGATTATAATGAATTTCAGAAAAAGGTGTGCGATCTTCTGAAAATCCAATATCCGGCGTTTGTGCCACAGGATATTCCGGAAAAAGTATACCAGGCCGTCATACCTGCAAGAAAGGAAATTCCTGACACGCTGCAGCTGACTGTTTCAAAGGTATTGGAAACTTTATGCAAACATTAGTTTGTATTTGCTGTAAGGCGTATTTGAGAGAAAGAGAACGGGAGAAGAGAACTTGGGAAAGAAGCTGATCATAACCGAGAAACCGTCGGTGGCACAGGACTATGCGAAGGTTTTTCAGGTGTCGGGAAAACAGAATGGATATATCGAAAACAGCACATATGTCATAACATGGTGCGTTGGCCATCTGGTGGAGATGGTCTACCCGGAGGAATATGATATCCGCTACAAAAAATGGATGCTGCAGGATTTGCCATTTCTGCCGGAAAAGTATAAATACGGCGTCATCAAAAAGGTCAAACAACAGTACGATATCGTCCATGCCCTGCTCCAGCGCGAGGATATCGACACCGTGTACTGGGCGGGCGACTCCGGAAAAGAGGGACAGACCATCGAGGAAAATATCCGCAATTACGGCGGTGTCCGCAAGGGAATGCAGGAGCTGCGCGTGTGGATTGACTCCCAGACGGAGGAGGAGATCAAGCGCGGCGTGGCGCAGGCAAAACCGATGTCGGCATACGAAAACCTCGGCAAATCCGGCATCATGCGCTCGATCGAGGACTACGCAATGGGCATCAATTTTTCGCGCGTCATGTCCGTAAAATACGGAAAGCTCCTCAATGACGCGGCGGCGACAAAGGGCTATACCGCGATTGCCGTGGGCAGGGTTATGACCTGTGTTCTTGGCATGGTCGTCAACAGGGAGCGCGAGATCCGCAATTTTAAGGAAACCCCGTTTTACAGGGTTGCGGGGGATTTTACAGACGCGCATATCGAGGCGGAGTGGCGGGCAGTGGAAGGCTCTGTTTACTTTGAATCCCCGAAACTCTACAAAGAAAACGGATTCAGGGAAAAGCAGGATGCAGAGACATTAATCACTTCTTTCGAAGAAAAAGGCGCCGCTTCTTTTTAATCTGGCGGAACTGCAGGCGGAGTGCGCAAAACGCTTCAAGATCAGTCCGGACCAGACGCTGCAGGTCGCGCAGGATTTGTATGAGAAAAAGCTTGCGACTTATCCAAGGACAGACGCGCGGGTGTTGACAACGGCCGTTGCAAAAGAGATTGACAAGAATCTAAACGGCCTCAAAGGATATACGCCAACGCAGAATTTTACAGGCCAGATACTGACAAAAAAGCTCTATACAGCTATTGCAAAGACGCAGTATACAGATGACAGCAAGGTGACAGACCACTATGCCATCATACCGACGGGGCAGCTGACAGAGCTTAGGTCCCTGACGCCGCTCCAGGCCAAGGTTTTTGAGCTGATCGTGCGTCGGTTTCTGAGTATTTTTTATCCGCCGGCGGAGTATCAGACCTTAAAACTGGTAGTCGGCATCGAAAAAGAGTCGTTATTTGCCTCTGCAAAGGTGTTAAAAGTATTGGGATATCTCGAGGTGCTTGGAAAGACGCTCGAGGACGCTGACGAGGACGAGGGGTCAGGAGACAGTCAGAATAATGCCGGCAAACCTGCACAGGAAAGGCAAAATCCTAAAAAGCTGCTTGCCCTTGCAGGCACGTTAAAGCAGGGCGACATTTTAACTGTAAATGGGTTTGCAGTCAAAGAGAGCAAAACGACACCGCCCAAGCGCTATACATCAGGCTCAATGATTCTTGCGATGGAAAATGCGGGACAGCTTATAGAGGACGAGGAGCTCCGCGCACAGATCAAGGGCTCTGGCATCGGGACGAGTGCAACGCGCGCGGAAATTATCCGCAAATTAATCCGCATCGGTTATCTGAACCTCAACCAGAAGACACAGGTCATCACACCGCAGAACTTTGGCGAGATGGTGTATGAGGTGGTTGCGATGACGGTGCCGGCGCTGCTAAATCCAAAGATGACAGCCTCGTGGGAAAAAGGATTAGACGGCATCACAAACGGAACGGTTGACGTGAACGACTATCGCGCAAAACTCGAGGACTTTATCCGCAGGGAGACGATACAGATTCGCGACAGGGACCTGACCAGCCAGCTTGCCGCACAGATCAGCCCGTTTGCCGGCAAAGGCGCCAGAGGGCCGGGTGCGCGCAGAAAGCTTGACGTCCAGTGCCCGCAGTGCGGCGGGGATATCGTTACGACGCCGTTTGGCTACGGCTGTGCGAATTATCAGAAGGACGGCAGTGGCTGTCGTTTTGTAATCGGCACAATTGCGGGAAGAAGCCTGTCCGACGAAGAATGTACCACGCTCATCAAAGAGTGGAGAACTGACGTTCTAAACGGCTTTGAGTCGAAGCAGAAGAAAAAGTTTGATGCCAGCCTGGTGCTGCACAAAAATGAAGACGGGACAGTGGAGGTTCAGTTTGACTTTTCACAGGTTCAGCCGCAGGTGCTCGAGGACGCTGTGTGCCCGGACTGCGGCGGGGCAATGATGATCAAGGGCTTTGGTTACGGCTGTGCAAATTACAATCCCAAGGAGCCGTCCAGCTGCAGGTTTGCGGTCGGAAAGATCGCTGACAAGGCGTTAAGTCCCGCGCAGGTAAAAGAGCTGCTGAACAATGGTATCACCCAGACAATCAGGGGCTTTAAGAGCAAAAACGGCAAGAAGTTTGACGCCTGCCTGATGCTGGAGAAGGACGCTGACGGTAAGCATTCCGTCGTCTTTAATTTTGACAAGGTGGAAGCAAAAAAAATCAAGGATGTTGTCTGTCCGCTGTGCGGCGGGGAGATTGTCCAGACGCCGTTTGGCTATGGCTGTGCAAACTATGACAGGCTCGACGAGGGCAGCTGCAGGTTCTCGGTTGGCAAAATGGCCGGAAAGGATTTGACAGAGGCGCAGGTAAAGGAGCTTTTGACAAACGGCATAACGCAGACCATTCGCGGATTTAAGTCCAAGGCCGGCAAAAAATTTGATGCCCGCGTGGCATTTGCCCGGGACGAAGCGGGCAAAATCACAGGCCTTAAATTTGACTTTGACGATATCGAACAGCAAAAGCTCAAGGACGCAAAATGTCCGCTGTGCGGCGGCGAGATTGTCAGGACAACGTTTGGCTATGGCTGTTCGAATTACAGCAGGGAGGATATCGAGCATAGCTGCCGTTTTTCGGTGAACAGCAAAATTGCCGGAATCAAGATGACAGACAGCATTGTCAAACAATTGCTTACGCAGAAAAAGACGGACATGATACAGGGTTTTACGGCAAAAAGCGGGGCAAAATTTGATGCGCCGTTAAAGCTGACAGATGACGGACAGGTCGTGTTCGATTTCCCCGACAGACCAGTGCCGGCAGAGACAAAGCTTGCATGTCCCAGGTGCAACGCGCATAAACTGAAAAAGAGCCAGTGGTATTACGAGTGTGCGTGCGGCTTTAAGATCGGCCATACCGTGGCGCAGGTGCCTGTTTCAGAGGAACAGATGCAGGAGCTTTTTACAGCCGGAAAGACAAGCGAAAAGATAACCGGGTTTGTGTCAAAGGCGGGGAAACAGTTTGACGCATATTTGAAATACACAGACGAAAAGATACAGTTTGATTTTGACAACCAGACCGCACCACCAGAAGGCGGATTGCAGACGCAGACCCCGCAGCCCTGGCTGGACGCGGAACCCGCCGCGGACGAGTACTGGGCATCCCTGATGGCCGTGGCAGCAGATGAGACCGCGGCAGATGATATGATTGTCTGATATTTCTCCAAAGCCGGAATTTGAAACGGATGAGGCGAGAAGCTATTTTATAACCAGATTGTTTATACATCAGGGTTTTCTCGCATCACCCCCAAATTCAACCCCCATTGCGGGAACGGATTTTGACATTGATCAGGGAAAACCCGTCCATTTCCAAAAGAAAAATGGCAGAGATACTAAATGGTATGCGTTAAAAAAAGAACTCGCGGACATGAGCCAGGAGAAGATTGCGGAGTTTGTGGGATTCAGCCGCAATGGGAAGTGGGTAATATATTAGAACCAAAAACAATCTGATTACATTAAAAAACTGTGGAAAAAGGAAAGGAGAACCATGCCCAAATTACGAACAACCCTCCCGAAAGGGTTTATTGAATTTTGCTATGACCACATGCTTGACTGGACAGCAGAGAGTATTGCGGAATGTAAGCAAATGCTGCTTCCATGTGATCCAAATGCCCGCGATCGCGGCGGTTATAAGGAAACGGCACTGCATAAATGTATCCCGTTGGAGGTTGTCGAATGGCTGGTGGAGCGCGGCGCAGATGTAAACCTTGCAAACACCTATGGAACGCCTCTTTTTAAACATGCAGCATGGGGACATTATGATATCTGCAAATACCTGATAGAGCATGGCGCGGATGTCAATATCACTGCACATGGAGAACGCACTGCGCTGATCAGTGCGGTTTACAGCAGCAGAACTGGCAACTATGACACCGTCTGCCTGCTCCTTGCACATGGCGCAGATCCGTGTCACCGTGCCGCAGCCTGGGATAACAGCAGAACGCCGTTGCGGTATCTGATGGCTGGCAGGGATACATCGTGGTACAAAGACAAGCCGGACATAGCGGAGGTATTGATCAAGGCGCAGAGAGAACAGGGTGGCATTCCGGAGGAGGAATGGAAGAAAATACAGGAAAATGTCTCGTTTATGGGACATGAACTGGAACTTCTAAAATGTGATAGGGTTGATGAGTACTGCAGGGAGATTGAGGCAATCATGAACCGGTATTACACTATTTTTGACGTGGCCCCGGCAAAGCCAGTATTAAAGCACGATGGAAAGTCCCCGATAGAAGTTGACGGGAAGTGCTCTGTCATGGAACAGCACAATGCGCTCTGGGATTACCTCGTTCCGGCAAGCGGCAAGTGTGCAACCGTGCAGGGCGAGGTCATTCGCATTACCGGACGCGTGGACAGCGAGGCAAACTGCAACGGCGGGGCAAACTGGGATGCTGAATACCGGAAGATGCTTGATGCACTGGGGCAGTATTTTTTGCTGGGAAATGCTCTGGACGGGCATGAACTGGAAAAAGCGCAGGAGGCGGCCATAGAAATTAACCGTTTCAAAGCTGCTCCGGGGTGCTTTGGGTGTCAAAAACAGATTGATTTTTTAACTGAACTTGCGGTGAAATGGGTCAGGCAGAATCCGGAGCCGATTGCGCTTGACGGAGTGGCATATAAGCGATAATAGAAAAATATAAGAAGTGAAAATAATACATATACAGCCGGAGAAGGAAAATAAGGATGAATCCATGGGAACAAATTGCACTGTCTGATTATGAAAATCACATGAAATTAGCGTCTGTCATGCAATTACAGGACATGAATCAAATGATGAAAGGACAGCTGAACGCCCATCCTGTAAGCACTGTTATGATTTTGGGAATCGCTGGCGGTAATGGTCTGGAGCATATTGACAGAAACAAAATTCAAAAAGTATATGGCGTTGATATTAATAAGGCTTATCTGACAGCGGTTCAGGAGAGGTATTCAGACATGTCCACGCTGTTAGAATGTCTCCACATAAATCTTCTCGAGGAAACAAAAAGGCTTCCAGAAGCAGAATTGTTAATTGCCAATCTGTTGATTGAATACATCGGATATGATTGCTTCCAAAAGACAGTAAAACAGGTACAGCCCAAATATATTTCATGCATTATCCAGCTGAATGCAGGCGGTAGCTGGGTATCTGATTCGCCATATATTCATGTATTTGACAGGCTTGATGCGATTCATTATCAGATAGAGGAGGACACCTTGATTCAGGTATTGGGCCGCATTGGCTATAACTTGATTGCGCAGGTGGAAAGCCCGCTGCCGAATGGGAAAAAATTCGTCCAGCTGGATTTTGTTATCTGAAATCTTAACCTTGAAAATTCAGGAGCTTGTTGCCTTCCAAAATCTTAACTTTGAAGATTCAGGAATTTATTGCTTGCACTAATCTTAACTGTAAAGATTCAGGAACTTATTGCTTGCTTTTAATTTTGCTCATTTACAGATAAAAAAATAAATCAGGAAAGGTGTTAAAAATTATGGAACAATTACAGATCAAAAATCTCTACAATCTGCAGGAGACAATCGCAGCTCCGCTGTTTGACGGAGCCGTATACCCGTGGGAGCTGCTGCCAAAAATCAGCGCGTATATTATAGAGCTTGGAAATTCACTTCCGGCTGACCAGTATGAGAAACGCGGCGAAAACATCTGGATAGCAAAGTCAGCGACAGTAGCACCGACTGCGTGTATCAACGGCCCCTGCATCATCGACGAGGAGGCGGAAATCCGCCACTGTGCGTTTATCCGCGGAAACGCCATTGTCGGCAAAGGTGCAGTTGTTGGCAACTCGACAGAACTCAAAAACGTGATACTCTTTAACAAAGTACAAGTTCCGCACTATAACTACGTAGGCGACAGCATTCTCGGCTACAAATCGCACATGGGTGCGGGCTCCATCACCTCCAATGTCAAGAGTGACAAGACGCTCGTGGTCGTCAAGTCCCCCTATGGAAATATCGAGACTGGCCTGAAAAAAATGGGGGCCATGCTCGGCGATAACG
>CAJUQZ010000119.1:0-8478 GCA_910588755.1 uncultured Lachnospiraceae bacterium
CTTCGTTGCAATTTTGAGAAAGGACTAAATCAGCTCAAACCCTTGTATTTACTGGGTTTGTCTAACTTTAGTCTTATTTTACCGTAAGCATCGCCAATCCTACAGCCACTGTAAAACAACAGATCAAACAAAACGTGATACTTACTCCCCAAGTCAAAAGTTTCGATAAAACAATTAAATTCGTCTAACGTCCAGAATTGTAACTGTTTTTTATCTGCATCTGCTCTGCCCATGCGTTTTACTTTCGTACAGGGATTATCTTTTAAGTTGTAAATCTTTGCTGCGTGGGTAAATAATGCCGTCATCTGATTTTGAAGCATCCGCTGGTAGGTCTCCTTAAATCCTTTGGAGCGGATTTCGTTCTGCCACTGGATAATATCCGCCGGAGTTATATTATCCATAGCCTTATTGCCCAACAGCGGAATAATGTGATGCTCGATCATGTAACGCTTATTCCGAATCGTGCGCTGTTTCAACTCGCCATTTTTATCCCTGAAATATACCTCTACAAAATCTGCCAGCTTCATGTTCATATCTGTTTTTGAAGCTAATAGCGTATTGCGCTCCCATTCCAAGGCTTCCTTTTTACTTGCAAATCCCCGTTTCTTCTTATGCTTTTTCTTGCCCTGCCAGTCCTCCACCCATATCTGTGAAGTCCATGTGCCTTTTTCTGTATCTTTGGATACTGCCATTCTATAATCACTCCCTTCTTTATCAGATATTTCTTTTGCCGAAGTAAAATCTTTCACTCCAGTATGTACGTGGCACTTTTGCCTGCACCGTCATATATCCGGCAGCCACCAACTCTTCGTTAAGCTGACGGATAATGCGATACCCTTTCTGTTTCGACACGCCCAACTCCTGAGCGACATCATCAACAGTCATCATATAGTTTGTCTTTTCCATATCAATTCTCCTTTCGCATTATATTTTCTCTAATTACGCATTTCGTATTAGGGTTAATCTAATATTATTACTTGTTGTTTATTTTGTCAATACTATTTTAAAATTATTTTTTGATATTTACGAATTGCATAATACATTGTGCAATGTTATAATATATAAAATATCTTTATATTAGTAGCAGACATTGGGATTTATAAAGTATTTCATATAAGGAGAACTTATATAATGAATAATAAACAAAATTCTTTCTCTGATAAGGAATATTTTGCCATGTGGGATATAAATACAGAAGAAAATATACATTTCTATTATGATGAAAGTAATAATTGCAGAAAGTTTTGGTTGGATTCTACTAAAGGCGATTTTAATCATGACTTTCGATCAGATTTTGTCTTAGCTGGAATTGCTAGTGAAAAGGAGTTTCAAATATCTTTTGAGGAATTACAAAAACGATTTAGTCTTCAAAAGAATACCGTTGAATTAAAGAGCAAAAATATGTTTCGCGGAAAAGACTTTTTGCAATGTATGGGAACAAAACAGGTAGCAGTATTAATTAGACTTTTTTCAGATTATGATTTATATATACACTATTTTCACGTAAACAATTTTTTCTATACGATTGTTGAAATATTGGATTCTATAACAACACCAGAAGAAATTTATAATTTTGGATTCGACTACTTTATGCTTAAAACAACATTTTACAATATGCTTTTCCCAAATATTGATAAAGTAATACAAATTATGATTAAGTATTCTTATCCGAATATTAAGACAGAAAACATTGAAAATTTTTGCAATGGATTGTTGAATTCAATTGATTTGAGATATGAACAAAAACCCGATGAAAAATTTATCTCAGGAATGATAAAGAGAGCTTCCAAAAGTAAAGAAATGATCTTTGTTCAGAATAATATAGATTTTGTTATGCAAGAGGATTATTCGTTATTTTATATTGATCCGATTGTAAAATTTCCGAAATCTATGCATCATTTTGATGAGGAATTATCAATTCAAAATAAAGTAATCGAAGCCCTAACCCATTATGAAAAGGGAATAACCAATTATGAATTTATAAATTCAAAAGATAATACAATGATACAAATATCCGATTTGATAGCGGGATTATTGGGTAAAATGTTCACATTTATTAATTCAATACCAGTTAAGGATATGAGAAAAACAGTCCTAAAACTTAACACCGTCCAGATAAATAACTGTTTAGGTTTCAACGAACTTAGGAAAAAATCTGATTCAAGAAATAAAGGATTTCTACATAGTTTAACTACGATAGGAATTCTACAAAAACTCAATCACTTTTTTGACATCATAGAGAACGAACATAAACATAGGTGCGAAACATTATTGTGACTTTAGATAGGTATTTATATCAAATATGGTTAGCAAATTTGTTGAGGTAAATAAGAAATGAATTACGATACATTCAAACTTATACATAGCGAATTGATTATGTCTGTTCAATATATTGAGCAAGACTTGAAGTTGATATATTCTATTCTCAAAGGCGGAGAGTTTTATGATAATTATTCCTATGTCGAGAACTCTCCTTTAGGAAAGCTACTCAAGAGTCTTCATGAAATGGATCAGGAATTAGGTTACTCAAAAATCAAGGAGAAAGACTATGATTTATTAAATCAGATTCGAGAAATACGTAATTACTGGTGTCATCAGTGCTATATTGATTTTCATTATATTGAAGATCCTCAAGCGCACGAAAATGCTTTTCAAAAAGTGGCTAACAGACTGCATGAAGATGAATTGCGTGTTTATGATTTACAGCAAAAGATAGAAAAGCTGCGTAAAAGTGTTGAAAGGAAACATAGACATAAAAAATGAATTCAAAAACCTCCAGTTTATTTTAAGAACACATTTATAAAAATGAAATAAAAAACATTTAACAGAAAGGAATGTAATTACATGGGTTATGGTCAAAATCTAAAAGATATTTTGGACAACAAAGGCATGACAGTAAAAGAACTCGCACTAAAAGCAAAGATAGCACCGACAACACTTTATTCCATCATTCAGAGGGATACCGCTATCCGTTTTGACACTGCACTTAGAATTTCTAATATATTGGATATCCCCATCAGTTCTATCTGCAAGGATAACCCTTATGACGATATCGAAACCTTACCAACACTTCCGTCTGACAATGAAAAGTGGAATATTAACAGCCATAAGAACGCCTATATATCAGATCGTACTGCCCGCATCCTGAAAAAATTTGATTACACAGAGCTGCCTATGGTAGATGAATTGATTGCGGATTTATATGTACTGGACGATATAACCAGGCGTGATCTGTTTGAATACGCAAAAATGCTAAAGAAAAATCATACTTCGGCTGAAAGAGCCGCTGACTTGAAGGATATAAAGTAGGAAAATAACGCAGGAATAAAATATTGTAGCCATTTTGTAGCCACTTTAGTTCTCTAAAGTGGTTTTCCACGTAAAAAGGCTTTCGGAGAAATCTCCGAAAGCCTTGATTTTACTGAATAAATTGTAATTACTCAATAATAGTAGCCACACGACCAGAACCAACTGTCCTACCACCCTCACGAATAGCAAACGTAAGTCCCTGCTCCATAGCGATCGGATGAATGAGTTCGATTGTCATCTCTACGTTATCGCCAGGCATGCACATCTCTGTACCTTCAGGAAGGTTGCAGACACCTGTTACGTCAGTTGTTCTGAAGTAAAACTGCGGTCTGTAGTTATTGAAGAACGGTGTATGACGTCCACCCTCATCCTTTGTCAGTACATAAACCTGTGCTGTAAATTTCTTGTGGCATGTAACTGTGCCCGGTTTTGCGAGAACCTGTCCTCTCTGGATCTCTGTTCTCTGGATACCACGAAGCAATGCACCGATGTTATCACCAGCCTGAGCCTCATCAAGAAGCTTGCGGAACATCTCGATACCTGTACATACAGTCTTCTTTGTCTCCTCGCTGATACCAACGATCTCAACATCCTCATTGACATGGAGTGTACCACGCTCTACACGGCCTGTTGCAACAGTACCACGGCCCGTGATCGTAAAGATATCCTCGATTGGCATAAGGAACGGCTTATCTGTCTCACGGACAGGATCAGGAATATGCTCATCAACTGTGTTCATCAGCTCGATGATCTTATCGCCCCACTCGCTGCTGGGATCTTCAAGTGCCTTTAATGCAGATCCCTTAACGATCGGACAATCTGTGAACTCATACTCCTCAAGCTGCTCGCCGTCCATCTGAGCAGCACCTGTGATCATGTTCTTTACATAGTCAGCATGGCCCGGGCAGTCAACGTGTGCATAGTGTCTCTTCTCTGTCTCATACTCTACATGGGCAGTATTGATTGTGATACCACGCTCTCTCTCCTCGGGTGCCTTGTCAATGTTCTCAAAATCAGTTGCCACGTTACCAGCAACTCTTGCAGCCAATACCTTTGTGATAGCAGCTGTCAAAGTTGTCTTACCATGATCAACGTGTCCAATCGTACCAATGTTGCAATGGGGTTTGCTTCTTTCAAATTTAGCCTTTGCCATTTTAAAAGTCCTCCTTAAAATCGTTAATTTTCATTACATTAGTTTCATATTTTATAAAACTCAACCAACTGTTTTCATTATAGTAAAAACAATTAGAATTTTCAAGCATTATTTACTAAAATAACACCCTGAAAGCCAATTATTTACATCAATCCGGCCTTTGAATAGCTGCTGTGTGCATCAGGCTATACAAAACCTGATGCAGCCTTGCCCGTCTTCACACCAAACGGCCTGTATACAACATATCAGACAGCAACATACAAAATGCTGTATTGTTATAATTATTTTGACTTCGCCGCAAGTACCTTTTCCTGTACCTGCTTGGGAACCTGCTCATATTTCTCGAAGAACATAGAGTAGTTTCCACGTCCCTGTGTCTTTGAGCGCAGATCAGTAGAATATCCAAACATCTCTGCAAGCGGCACATAGGCCTTAACCATCTTGCCACCACCAATATCATCCATACCTTCAATACGCCCACGACGGGAATTGATATCACCGATTACGTCGCCCATATACTCCTCAGGCATCGTCACTTCGACCTTCATGATAGGCTCAAGCAGTACTGGTGCTGCTTTCTGCATGGCTTCCTTAAACGCAAGGGAACCTGCAATATGGAAAGCCATCTCAGATGAATCGACTTCATGGTACGAACCGTCATACACATTCGCGTATACACCCACAACAGGGAATCCGCCAAGGATACCTGCATGTGTTGCCTCCTCGATACCCTCACCGATCGCCGGAATATATTCCTTGGGAATCGCACCACCCACAACTGTGGATTCAAATTTGAACAGCTCCTCGCCGTTTGCATCCATCGGTGCAAACTTAACCTTACAGTGGCCATACTGTCCGCGTCCACCTGACTGCTTTGCATACTTAGAATCGACTTCCACTTCCTTCGTGATTGCCTCCTTGTATGCAACCTGCGGTGCGCCAACGTTCGCTTCCACTTTAAATTCACGAAGAAGTCTATCCACAATAATCTCAAGATGCAGCTCACCCATACCTGCGATGATTGTCTGTCCAGTTTCCTGATTTGTATGAGCACGGAACGTCGGATCCTCCTCCGCAAGCTTTGCTAGTGCCTCGCCCATCTTACCCTGTCCAGCCTTGGTCTTTGGCTCTATTGCAAGCTCGATAACCGGCTCAGGGAACTCCATAGACTCAAGAATTACAGGGTGCTGATCGTCGCAGATCGTATCGCCTGTCGTCGTAAACTTGAAACCGACTGCCGCTGCAATATCACCAGAATAAACCTTGTCCAGCTCCTGTCTCTTATTTGCATGCATCTGCAGGATACGTCCTACACGCTCCTTTTTGTCCTTTGTTGCATTCAACACATAGGACCCCGAGTTCATCGTACCAGAGTAAACTCTGAAAAACGCAAGCTTACCGACAAATGGGTCCGCCATAATTTTAAATGCAAGTGCTGAGAAAGGCTCATCATCAGATGAATGTCTCTCAACCTCATTGCCATCAAGGTCCGTACCCTTAATCGCCGGGATATCTGTCGGAGCCGGCATATAATCAAGAATCGCATCTAGCAGCTTCTGGACACCCTTATTCCTGTATGCAGATCCACAACATACAGGAACTGCTGTACACTCACAGGTTCCCTTTCTAAGCACAGCCTTGAGCTGCTCTATCGAAGGCTCCTCACCCTCAAGGTACATCATTGTCAGATCATCATCTAACTCGCAAATCTTCTCAATCATCTCTGAATGATAAAGCTCTGCGTCATCTGCTACTTCCTCCGGGATCTCCGTAATCGTAATGTCATCGCCCTTATCATCATTGTAGATATAAGCTTTCATCTCCATCAGGTCAACGATCCCCTTGAAGTCATCCTCTTTGCCAATCGGAATCTGGAGAGTGATCGCATTCTTGCCCAGTCTTGTCCGAATTTGGTCTACAGCACCATAGAAATTAGCACCCAGGATATCCATTTTATTGATAAATGCCATTCTTGGTACATTGTAGGTGTCCGCCTGACGCCACACATTTTCTGACTGCGGTTCCACACCACCCTTTGCACAGAAAACGCCTACAGCGCCGTCAAGTACACGCAAGGAACGCTCTACCTCCACGGTAAAATCCACATGCCCCGGAGTGTCAATAATATTGATACGGTGCTCCAAAGCACCCTCCTGAGCCTTTGCATTCTCCTGATGTGTCCAGTGACATGTCGTAGCGGCTGATGTGATTGTGATACCTCTTTCCTGCTCCTGCTCCATCCAGTCCATGGTAGCAGTGCCTTCGTGAGTATCACCAATCTTATAATTAACACCGGTATAGTATAAGATACGCTCTGTAAGAGTAGTCTTACCAGCATCAATATGCGCCATAATACCGATGTTCCTGGTTCTCTCTAAAGGATATTCTCTTCCAGCCAAAGTTCTTCCTCCTCAAAAAATTAAAACCTGTAATGCGCAAAAGCCTTGTTTGCCTCTGCCATTTTGTGCATATCTTCTTTTCTTTTTACCGCAGCGCCTGTATTATTTGATGCGTCCAGAATTTCATTTGCGAGCCGCTCTTCCATCGTCTTCTCGCCTCTCTTGCGCGCGAAAAATACTAACCAGCGAAGCCCCAATGTCTGACGGCGCTCCGGCTTTACCTCAAGCGGTACTTGATACGTAGCACCGCCGATACGCCTAGCCTTGCACTCAAGCATTGGCATGATATTGTTCATCGCTGTCTCAAATACATCCAGCGCCGGCTTCTGTGCCTTCTCCTCTACCCTGGAAAATGCTCCATATACGATCTTCTGGGCTACTCCCTTCTTACCATCTAACATAACGTTGTTGATAAGCTTGGTAACCACTTTATTACCGTAAATAGGATCTGCTAATACATCTCTTTTTTGAATATGTCCTTTACGTGGCACGATTCTTCCCTCCTTAATTACTGATAGTATACCCCCTCCGCTGTTGCGGACTGTACACTATTTGATTAAATCAACGGTACTCACATTATAAAACTTTGTGTTCGTGCGGTTTTCCATTCTAACCTTATTTCATAAATTCTTATATGATAAGGATATGAAATCAGAATCCCAACACTAATTAGTTTTTTGTGGTACGAGGCAGTAAATCCTACTTACCTGCTTTTGGTCTCTTAGCTCCATACTTGGAACGAGCCTGCTTTCTGTTAGCAACCCCCGCAGTATCAAGCGTACCCCTGATGATGTGGTATCTTGTACCTGGCAGATCCTTAACACGTCCGCCCCTGATCAGTACAACACTGTGCTCCTGCAGGTTGTGTCCTTCTCCCGGAATGTAGCTTGTCACTTCCATACCATTGGAAAGACGAACCCTGGCAATCTTTCTGAGCGCTGAATTAGGCTTCTTTGGTGTTGCTGTCTTCACTGCTGTGCACACACCTCTCTTCTGGGGAGCAGATGTGTCTGTGGCTTTCTTTCTCAGGGAGTTGTATCCTCTCTGAAGTGCTGGTGCAGTAGACTTCTTAACTGTTTCCTGGCGTCCTTTTCTTACTAATTGGTTAAATGTTGGCATTCTTTTTCACCTCCTGTTTTATTCACTAAATGCCGGGCACCAAGCCTGACGGAATACATTCCTTCTGGCTTCATGCCAAAGGCCTAACTTAAATTAGGCATACTGTGTTTACACACATACTAGATTAGTATACTTACAGTATTTGGGAATGTCAATCACTTTTTTCATTATTTTTTGTTTTTTTCTGTTTTTTATGATAAATAATTTCCTTTTTGCTGCGAATGCCTAAAACCGGGCAGGGAAAGCTTCTCCCGCCCGGTTTTATCCTCATCTCATTCCATGACACCTGCTGGTCGCACGATGCCAGCCATTCCGTCCTCTTCCTCCTCGTCCAGATCATATCCAAAATCGATCTCATCGTCCAGGTCAAGTGTGGTATCCAGATCGATGTCCGTATTGAGTCGGACATTTCTATATCGTCTAAGCCCCGTTCCAGCCGGAATCAGCTTACCAATAATAACATTTTCCTTCAAGCCTATCAGCGGGTCAATCTTACCT
>CAJUQZ010000119.1:8488-14345 GCA_910588755.1 uncultured Lachnospiraceae bacterium
GTCAGAACCTTTGTCGTCTCCTGGAAAGAGGCCGCCGACAGGAAGGAACTTGTTGCAAGCGCCGCCTTTGTGATACCAAGGATCACATCCTTATACTCTGCGGGCTGTTTGCCCTCGGCAATCAGCTGCTCATTGATATCCTCAAGCTCAATGCCATCGACCAGCGTGCCTGGAAGAAACTCTGTATCACCGCTCGTCTCGATGCGCTTCTTTTTGAGCATCTGGCGCACGATAACCTCGATGTGCTTATCCGCGATATCAACACCCTGCAGACGGTAAACCCTCTGAACCTCACGCAGCAAATAATTCTGGACTGCCCCTATTTTTTTGATTTCCAACAGGTCATGCGGATTAACGCTACCCTCTGTCAGCTCATCACCGGCCTCGAGCTCTGCGCCATCTGTAATCTTGATGCGGGAACCGTACGGAATCAAGTACGTTTTCTCATTGACGCCATCTGAGACAATAATCTCACGCTTTTTCTTGGTATCCTTGATTGTGGCCGTTCCGCCAAACTCGGCAATAATCGCAAGTCCCTTGGGTTTCCTCGCCTCGAAAAGCTCCTCCACACGCGGAAGACCCTGGGTGATATCATCGCCGGCCACGCCGCCGCTGTGGAAAGTTCTCATAGTCAACTGTGTACCTGGCTCACCAATCGACTGTGCGGCAATAATGCCGACAGCCTCACCAATCTGAACGGGTTCGCCGGTTGCCATATTAGCACCATAGCATTTTGCGCAGATACCGATGTGTGATTTACAGCACAGAATATTGCGAATCCTGACCTTCTCAATCGGTTCACCCTTCTCGTCAACGCCTCGGCCCAAAATCTTAGCTGCCCTGCTTGGCGTAATCATATGGTTTTTCTTGACAAGAATGTTGCCGTCCCTGTCCTTGATATCCTCGCACGAATACCGTCCTGTAATTCTGTCCTTTAAGCCCTCGATGGTCTCCTTGCCATCCATAAACGCGGCTACTTCCATGCCTGGTATGAAGTCCTTGCCCTCGCAGCAGTCAATCTCGCGGATAATCAGTTCCTGGCACACATCGACCATACGGCGTGTCAGATAACCAGAGTCCGCAGTACGCAGCGCTGTGTCCGACATACCCTTGCGCGCGCCATGTGCGGACATAAAATACTCCAACACGTCAAGTCCCTCTCGGAAGTTTGACTTGATTGGCAGCTCGATGGTCCGCCCTGTCGTATCCGCCATCAGCCCACGCATCCCTGCCAGCTGCTTAATCTGCTGGTTTGAACCACGCGCACCGGAATCTGCCATCATAAAAATATTGTTATATTTGTCAAGACCGCCAATCAGCTTCTCCGTCAGCGCATCATCCGTCTCCTTCCATGTCTCCACAACCGCCTTATAGCGCTCCTCGTCCGTCATCAATCCACGCCTGAAATTCATCGTGATACGGTCAACGGTCTTCTGAGCCTCTGCAAGCATCTGCGGCTTGTCAGCTGGCACTGTCATGTCCGAGATGGAAACGGTCATGGCCGCGCGCGTCGAATATTTATATCCCATAGCCTTGATGCTGTCGAGCACCTCCGCGGTTTTTGTGGCACCATGAATATTGATGACCTTCTCTAGAATCTGCTTTAAGCCCTTCTTACCCACATGGAAATCCACCTCGGGAAGCAGTTTGTTTTCCTCCTTGCTCCTGTCCACAAACTCCAAATCCTGCGGGAGAATCTCGTTGAATATAAAACGCCCCAGCGTGGACTCCACAATACCTGTAAGCACCTGGCCGTCCGGCATTGTCTTTGTGACACGCACCTTAATTCTTGAATGCAGCGTACATGCCTTATTTTCATAGGCGAGAATCGCCTCGTTTACATTCTTGAAATATTTGCCCTCGCCAACAGCACCCGGCCGCTCCTGCGTCAGATAGTAGATGCCAAGCACCATATCCTGCGATGGAACAGCAACCGGACCACCGTCCGAAGGCTTTAACAGATTGTTGGGTGACAGGAGCAGGAAACGGCATTCCGCCTGCGCCTCCACCGACAGTGGAAGATGTACTGCCATCTGATCGCCGTCAAAATCGGCGTTGAACGCTGTACATACAAGCGGATGCAGCTTGATCGCCTTACCCTCCACAAGGATTGGTTCAAACGCCTGTATGCCCAGTCTGTGCAGTGTCGGTGCACGGTTGAGCATGACAGGATGCTCTTTAATAACCTCCTCGAGCACATCCCACACAGCCTGATCTAGCTTCTCCACAAGCTTCTTGGCATGCTTGATATTCTGTGAAATCTGCCTTGACACAAGCTCCTTCATAACAAACGGCTTGAAAAGCTCTATCGCCATCTCCTTGGGCAGGCCACACTGATAAATCTTTAACTCCGGCCCCACAACAATAACAGAACGACCAGAGTAGTCAACACGTTTGCCAAGCAAGTTCTGGCGGAAACGTCCACCCTTGCCCTTGAGCATGTCTGACAGTGATTTGAGCGCCCTGTTACCAGGTCCGGTGACAGGACGTCCACGTCTGCCGTTATCAATCAGGGCATCGACCGCCTCCTGAAGCATTCTCTTCTCATTTCTGACGATGATATCCGGCGCGCCCAGCTCCAGCAGTCTCTTCAAACGGTTATTTCTATTAATAATCCTGCGGTACAAGTCGTTTAAGTCCGATGTCGCAAATCTGCCACCGTCCAGCTGTACCATAGGTCGCAGATCAGGTGGAAGTACCGGAATCGCGTCCATAATCATCCACTCGGGCCTGTTTCCAGAGGCACGGAAGGATTCCACAACCTCCAGCCTCTTGACAATCTTGGCGCGCTTCTGCCCCTTCGTATTGTCATTCCTAAGCTCGGTTGAAAGCTCCTCGCACTCTCTCTCCAAATCAATCGCCACGAGAAGTTCCTTGATCGCCTCGGCCCCCATGCCTACCCGAAAAGCATTTTTGCCCCACTTTTCTACATTATCCTGATATTCCTTCTCCGACAATACCTGCTTGTATTCTAGCGTGGTCTCCCTTGGATCCAGCACGATGTAGGATGCGAAATACAACACCTTTTCCAACACACGCGGCGTCAGATCCAGTATGAGTCCCATGCGGCTGGGAATGCCCTTAAAGTACCAGATATGCGACACAGGCGCAGCAAGCTCGATATGTCCCATGCGCTCCCTGCGCACACTTGACTTTGTAACCTCCACACCACAGCGGTCACAGATCACGCCCTTATAGCGGATTTTCTTGTATTTTCCACAATGGCATTCCCAGTCCTTGCTGGGGCCAAATATCTTCTCACAGTACAGACCATCCCGCTCGGGCTTTAGTGTCCTGTAGTTGATGGTTTCCGGCTTTGTTACCTCGCCCCTTGACCATTCCCTGATTTTTTCCGGGGAAGCCAGACCAATTTTGATCGCATCAAAAGAGATTGACTGGCTCTGTTCACTTTTATTTTCAGACATTTTGGCACTCCTTCCAGAATCAGAATTTTCCATTTAAATTAAAATTCATCATCATCATAATTATCATCATCGTCGCCTTCAAAATCATCATCGGAAAAATCATCTTCCTCAAAATCATCCTCGGCATCAACCAGATCCCCACTCACAGCATCAAATTCCTTCTGCTGATACCCGTCGAGACTCTCCCTGTTGTCATACTTGCGGTCGCCCTCCATCTCAACCCGGAAATCTGTCTCTGTATAATCAACCGACTCCTTGAGTTCCACTTCATTTTGATTTTCGTCATATACCTTCACATCAAGGCCAAGTGACTGAAGCTCCTTTAACAACACCTTAAACGACTCTGGAATACCAGGCTCAGGGATATTCTCCCCTTTGATGATCGCCTCGTACGTCTTAACTCGTCCTACTACATCATCTGACTTGACCGTCAGAATCTCCTGAAGTGTATGGGAAGCCCCGTACGCCTCCAGCGCCCACACCTCCATCTCACCAAAACGCTGTCCGCCAAACTGCGCCTTACCACCGAGTGGCTGCTGTGTCACCATGCCATACGGCCCTGTCGAGCGCGCATGAATCTTATCATCTACCAGGTGGTGGAGCTTGAGATAATGCATGTGTCCAATCGTGACAGGACTGTCAAAATACTCACCTGTCCTGCCGTCACGCAGTCTCACCTTGCCATCCCGTGAGATTGGCACACCCTTCCACAGCTTCCTGTGTTCCCTGTTCTCTGACAGATATTCGAGCACCTCCGGAAGAAGCTCCTCTTTGTGCTTTGCCTCAAACTCCTCCCACTCGAGATTGACATAATCATTTGCCAGATCCAGTGTGTCCATAATGTCCATCTCATTTGCACCGTCAAACACCGGCGTGGAGACATTGAATCCAAGCGCTTTTGCTGCCAGTGAGAGATGAATCTCGAGCACCTGTCCGATATTCATACGGGAAGGCACACCAAGTGGGTTTAACACAATATCAAGCGGACGGCCATTTGGCAGGTACGGCATATCCTCCACCGGGAGCACGCGTGAAACAACACCCTTGTTCCCATGTCGTCCAGCCATCTTGTCACCGACAGAAATCTTTCTCTTCTGTGCAATATAGATACGCACTGTCTGGTTTACACCAGGCGCAAGCTCCGTATCGCCATTGGCCCTGGAAAATACCTTCGCATCGACCACAACACCGTATTCACCATGCGGCACCTTTAGCGAGGTGTCGCGCACCTCCCTCGCCTTCTCGCCAAAAATAGCCCGCAGAAGGCGTTCCTCTGCTGTCAGCTCCGTCTCACCCTTTGGTGTTACCTTGCCAACAAGGATATCACCTGCGCGAACCTCCGCGCCGATTCTGATAATACCCCTATCGTCAAGATCCTTCAGCGCATCATCACCAACACCCGGAACATCCCTTGTGATTTCCTCCGGCCCAAGCTTGGTATCACGCGCATCTGTCTCATATTCTTCTATATGAATAGAGGTGTACACATCCTCCATGACAAGCCGCTCACTCAAGAGTACAGCATCCTCGTAATTGTAGCCCTCCCATGTCATGAACCCAATCAGTGGGTTCTTTCCAAGGCCAAGCTCACCGCCGCTTGTAGAAGCACCGTCCGCGATTACCTGACCAGCCTCAACATGATCTCCCTTAAACACAATTGGCTTCTGGTTATAGCAGTTTGACTGGTTACTACGCTCAAACTTATGCAGCTTAAACTCCGCCTTCTCGCCATCGTCATATGTCATCCGGATGAGCTTTGACGACACATAGGTAATCGTGCCCGACTTTTTGGCAACCACACAGACACCAGAGTCAACAGCCGCCTTCACCTCGATGCCTGTACCGACAACAGGCGCCTCTGTAAACAGGAGCGGAACTGCCTGACGCTGCATGTTAGATCCCATGAGCGCACGGTTGGCATCATCATTCTGCAGAAACGGAATCAACGCTGTCGCAACGGAAAATACCATCTTTGGAGACACGTCCATATAGTCAAACATTGCCTTTGGATATTCCTGTGTCTCGTCAAGATAACGGCCGGACACGGAATTGCGCACAAAATAGCCGTTCTCATCGAGCTGTTCATTCGCCTGCGCGACATGGTAATTGTCCTCCTCGTCAGCAGTCATGTAGACAACTTCATTTGTGACACGCGGATTCTTGGGATCAGACTTGTCAATCTTGCGGTAGGGCGCCTCGACAAATCCATATTCATTAATCCTTGCATAGGATGCAAGGGAGTTAATCAAACCAATATTTGGTCCCTCAGGCGTCTCGATCGGGCACATCCTGCCATAGTGTGAATAGTGCACGTCACGAACCTCAAAACCTGCACGGTCCCTGGAAAGACCACCCGGCCCTAGCGCAGAGAGACGTCTCTTGTGCGTCAGTTCCCCGAGCGGATTGGTCTGGTCCATGAACTGCGACAGCTG
>CAJUQZ010000120.1:0-10129 GCA_910588755.1 uncultured Lachnospiraceae bacterium
CGGCTTTGCCTCGGCCCCCATTTCAAATGGGGGATATAGATACTATTTCATTATCAACCCAACGTCAGTCCCAGATAGCCTTCCTGGCAGTCCCAATCCTTCAATCGCTCCGGCAGCAGCACCATTCCGCCCATGTTTCTCTCATAAGCCCATGCTGTCCCTGTATGTTCTAACAGCTCCGGAAGAACATCGTACAACGCGGCATCATCAAGTGTGGTCTCTATGATATGAAGGCCGTTCTTTTCAATCCGGTACATCAGTACGGCCTTTTTAGGCGTCTCCGCCTCATCCTGCGCCAGCAGAAGTGTTCTCCCGCCGCAGAACTGATTCTCCTTTATGGCGTAGGCGATTGCCTTTTCATCCCACTCCACATAGCCTTCCCCTTCGAAAAACTGATCCCGCACAGCCTTGTATTCCTTTTCCTCTGCATCAAAAACCTGCCAGCTCCCAAGCAGATCTAGCTTATCCTTTGCCGCCATCTCCTCCGCAGCCTGCACTTCATGCACACGAGGCTGTATATTATCAGCGCTGACCGCACTGGTACACCTCCCGGCGTAAATCCAGCATGGACTCTGTCCAAAGGCGTCCACAAATCCCCGCTCGCCATAATATCCCTGCAGGTCCCTGTCCGCTGGCTGCAATATCAGCGGTTCCATGTACCTGTCCGTTGCATGTCTGATGATTTCCGACGCATAGCCCCTGCTTCTGTATTCCGGCAGCGTTGCCACGGCATAGACATACCTGGCCTTCTCCTTCCTGCCATGAATCGTCACCTGCACCGGCAGCAGGCTTGCCATCGACACGGGACGGTTATCCTCATAAATCACGTACATATTTTCGCTTTCAAGGCGGTTTTGCAAATACAGCTCTATATAGGCCCTGTCATCTCCAAAACATCTGTTCCACAGTGTGATAATGGGTTCTGTCTGCTTCCTGTCTGCAAAGACGACATGGCTCTGTACCGACCTGTATTTTCGCAGCAGGATATCCGGGTAATAGGACAGCTTCGCCTTTCGCAGTCCCAAATCCCCTGTGTCTTCCTCTCGGTTTACATAAGTAAAATCCTGTGCCTCGTGCAGGACAAACTGCTGGTTAATCATCGGATAGGCACCCTGCAGATCCGGATACGCCTTCTCGAAATGTACGACAAAGGTATCGCTGTTGAGCGGCTCACCGATCGTAAACGCAACCAGCACGCCACTTTTGTACAGAACACCACCACTAAGACCAAGCTCCCCAAAATGGGAAAACGCTTCTTCTAAGACATCAATCTCCTGCTGCATCTCGTCATTCCACTTATCTGTGCGCAGTGCAGCCCACTCCCTTGCCATTCTGCGACACTCTGAAATGTGGTCTGTGGTCATCGTCTCATACCGCCAGTCCCCATCGTCCATGAACCGCGCGATATGGTTACGTTTGCCATGCAGCTTCCGGCCCCGCAGTGTGGAAAGTTTCTCCACGGTATATACATAATCATAGGAATCCCTGTCCGCACAGATCTCAAACACTCCCGGAAACCATTCGGTAAGCTTCGACCTGTACGCCTCTGTGACTGGATTTAAAATAAGTCCGTATCCGTTTGCCGCACAGCTGTTTATCAGATGTTCGATCACTCGTCGCTTATCGCCGGCTCCAAACGGAAAAGAATACTGGAACTTTTCCTGCTCCCTGTACCGGATCACCCCACAGCCATAGGCCCTACCAACCTGTACATCGTACACCTTCGCCCAGATGTAATTGTTTGCAAAAGTATATTCACATGCGTCAGGCTGATCCTCCTTTAGCATCCTGTTGATCCAGTCCTTATCCTCTATTGATATCGAATGAAAGTTCAGTTCTTCCAGTTCCAGCATATGGTTTCCATCCCGTTTTCCATTATTATGATTTGATTATAATTTATATTCCGCCGTTCATTTCCTTCATCAGTCTCTGCAGCTCTGCGTCCACAGCCTGATCCTTCTCAAGCTCTGCAAATTCATCCTTTGCAAACACAGTCTCCCCCGACATTGTCGCAAATGCCTCTTCCTTGCTCTCCACCTTGCGCGCCATCTTCTCTAACTTAGAAAGCGCGCTGTTGGGATCTGTATTGGTGACTGCTGTCGCAACGCTCTCCGTCGCATCTGCCATCTTTGCCCTTGCAATGAGCATATTCTGCCGCTGTCTTGCCTCCTCGAGCTTCTGTCGTAGGATCTCTACCCTAGAGTGAAGCTCACTGGTCTGTGCGGCGATCTGGTCATAAGAAGCCTGAAACGCCTGTATGTTCTTATCCACCTCAACCTTGGACGCGAGCGCCTTCTTTGCAAGCTCCTCGTTGCCTGCCTTCAGCGCCACCTTTGCCTTGTCTTCCCACTCCTTGGAATTTGCCTTTGCCTTCTCGAGCTGCGCATACGCCTGTTTCTCGCTTGCCATAGCTTGCCCAAGTGCCTCTGTCGCATCGCGGACCTGCTCTTCCATGTCTGCTATAATCTGCTTGACCATTTTCTCCGGATCCTCTGCCTTGTCTAGCAAATCATTGATGTTTGCTTTTAGTATATCCGAAATTCTGTTAAATATTGACATACCTGGTTCCTCTCTTTCATTTGTTTTTCATTTGCTTTAATTTGTCTCATCTGGACTGGTTTCGTGTAACTGCTTTTCAGTTTATCGGTTCTGGCTGTGAATGTCAATGGAAAACTTCAAATGAGCTTGCAAGACGGCAATCCATGAAATTCCCTACCCGCCGCAATGTCCGCTGCCATCTGTGCCTTCAGCGCGTCAACCCCATCAAAGCGCATCTCCGGGCGCTTGTACTTTAGCAGATAAACCTCCATATCCTCCCCGTACACATCACCTTCAAAATCATAAAGATAGGTTTCCACCCCCATTACGGAACGCTGGTCCACTGTAGGCTTTGTTCCGATATTCGTGATTGACGCATATTTTTTGCCATCATACGGCATCGTACCCGTCCTGCTGCGCAGATACACATAGGAATAATATACCCCTTTTGGGGGCAGCAGCTTGTCCTGCGGGGGCAGCAGATTCACTGTCGGCATACCGATCGTGCGGCCAAGCCTTCTTCCATGTATAATCTCCCCACTCACACAGTATGGTGTTCCCAAAAGCGCTGCCGCCAGCTCCATATTGCCCTCGCTCACTTCTCTTCGGACATACGTCGAGCTGACCTCTTGTCCCTTGTACAGCACCTTGTCGATCAGAATAACCTGATATCCATAAGACGGCGCCAACTTCTGCAGCAGCCGGTAATCCCCCGCTCCCCGCTTTCCATAGGAAACGTCCTCTCCCGCGACCACCCATTTTGCATGAATCCTGTCCACAAGCACCTCTTTGATATAGGTCGCTGGCTCCATGTCCGCGATTTCCTGATAAAAAGGGTATTCTACCAGATAATCGATGCCTGCGTTTTCAAAAATGCGCCTTTTTTCCTCCAGCGTGGAGAGCTCCCGCACTGGCCCATTGCCAAAAAATGCCGCAGGCGAAGGAACAAACGTGAAAACTACCGACTTCAGTCCCTTTTCCTGCTGCCGCTTCAACTGTCCCAGAAGCTTCTGATGCCCCCGGTGAAAACCGTCAAATTTGCCGATGGCTGCCGCAGTCTCCTCTCCGATATAAAAATCTGTCGTGTTTGCAATAATCTTCATCTTCCATCTAACCCCAAGCCATCAGTCCAAAAACATCTTAAAGGGCTTGAACACACCCTCGCTTTCTGCAAAGCGATACACAGCCCTGAACTCCTGTTTTCCATTGTAGACGCGCAGCATATCCCCATCTGCAAGGCATGCACGACTGTCGATCACAAGCTGTTCCGGATAAAGCTTGTTTCCATTTAAGAGTGCCTTTTCAGCACTGGATTTTACAGACGCACCTGCATATTCCATAAAAATACTGTCAGGTGCTATGACAAAGTTCCCATATGTCCCCAACTGCATTAGTTCTTCCACCTTTGAGAGACGGATGGCATCCTCGATCCGAAAGCTTCCAACCCTTGTGCGCTTCAGCGCTGCCATTGCAGCCCCACAGCCAAGTTTTTCCCCGATATCCGCGCAGAGTGCCCTGATGTAGGTCCCCTTGGAGCATCCTACCACAAACCGTACCTCCGGCAGTGTAATCTCCAGAATCCGGATATATGGAATATCAACGTGTCTGGGCGCCCGCTCCACCTCCCGGCCCTCCCGGGCGAGCTCATACAGCTTCTTTCCATTGACCTTCAACGCGGAATACATCGGGGGAATTTGTTCGTATCCGCCCACAAAGCTCATGACAGCGCCCTCCACCACGGGCTTATCGATATCAACCATATGTTCTGATATGATTCTGCCACTCATGTCCTGTGTGTCTGTCGTCACACCCAGCCGCATAACTGCCTCATACTCCTTGCTTTTGTCTGTCATCAGATCGCAGAGCTTTGTCGCGCTGCCAAAGCACACCGGAAGAACCCCGACTGCATCAGGATCCAGTGTTCCCGTGTGTCCTATCTTTTTCTGCCCTACAATGCCGCGAAGCCTCGCCACCACATCATGTGATGTGTAGCCGGCCTCCTTGTATATGTTCATTATACCGTTTATCAACGTTTCACCGCCAATTTTCTTTATTTTTCTGGCACATCTGCCGCCCTGTCTGCCTCCTCGTGCTCCTTCATCTGCAGCTCAATCTGCTTTGAAATATTATTCACTACATCATAAAATGTTCCGTTGATATCGCACCCGGCTGCCCTCACATGGCCGCCGCCGCCAAAAAAGGAAGCAACCCTGCTCACGTCTACATATTTGCATGAGCGCAGGCTCACCTTGTACTCGAGATTTCCTGTCTCGTACATAAAAATCGCACACTCCGCGCCCTTCGTAATACGAAGCTGGTTTACAATCCCCTCCAGATCCTTTGACGAGGCATTATAAAAGTCGAGTGTCTTCTTGTCAATGGCACTGACAATACATTTCCCATCCATAAAGACAATACTTTCCAGAAGCGCCCTACCCAAAAGCTGGTTCTGCGCATAGGTTTTCTCATAAAATGTCTCATCGATAAGCTGCGGAAAATCAAATCCATATTCAATCAGCTCCGCGGCTACCCTAAGCGTCTTAGGCGACGTATTTGAGTACTTAAAAATCCCAGTGTCATGTACGATACCTGTGTAAATGGCCTTTGCAATCTCCGCGTCCATATATTGTCTGTCAAACAAATCATACACAAGCTCAGCTGTCGAGCTGAAGCCTGGGACCACATAATTGACATCGCCGCACCCGCGCTCATTGCTGATATGGTGATCTATGTTGATCCGCTTCCCCGCACCAGCAAAGATATCCTCGGCCTTCCCAAGCCTTGATTTCTCACAGTCAAGCGCTATGAATACATCTACATTGCCCTCCACTGCATATGTACTGTCAATCTCATCAAATCCCCTTATGCACTGGAATACCTCTGATGCCTCCTCTAAGGAAACACTGACCGCCGCTGCTGGCAGTGCCTTCTTCAAATACATGTACATCGCCAGGCAGGAACCGACACAGTCCCCGTCCGGCCTGACATGACCTGAAATAAATATGCTCCTGGCATCCCTGCATTCGTCTAATAAGTTAAATTTTTCCATATTCATCACTACCCTTACAATAAATCCTTTTCCTGGAGCTTTTGTCATATCATACAACAACTCCCCAACTCCTCAAAAATACCTGTGTGGCGTGTGCTTTCTTCCTCCCACGCCTGTGTACATAATACACAAAAATATCTGGGAAGTCAAATATTCCCAGATATTTTTCATTTTTTATTCATCAGTCACCGTTGTCTATGCTGTCACTGACATGTCTCTCATCGTCTGCACGGTTGATATCCTCTATCTTTTTGGTCATCGACACGCCATAGGCAATCGACTGGTCAAGGATAAAACGGATCTCAGGCGTGTTCCGCAGATTGATTTTTTTAGCCAGAAGGCTTCTGATGTAGCCCTCCGCACTTTTTAACCCCTCCAAGGTATCCTGTTGCGAGGTCTCATCGCCAAGCACACTGATCCATGCCTTACAGGTCTTCAGATCAGGCGCCACCTCGACAGATACCACCGAGGTCATAGGATCAATCCTTGGATCCTTGATTTCACTCCTTATGACCTCTGCTAGAACACGGTGAACCTCCCCGTTCACACGGGTATTTTTAACGCTGTTCTTTCTCATTATTGCCTCTCCATTATATGTTATCTTGGCACTTCCACCATGATATAAGCCTCCACGATGTCAAGCTCCTGCATGCTGTCAAAGCCCTCGAACACCAGACCACACTCAAAGCCCGCCTTCACTTCCTTAACATCATCCTTAAAGCGCTTGAGCGAGGCAAGCCCGCCTTCATAGATCTGCTCACCCTCACGGCTAATCCGGATCTTGCAGCCACGCTGGAACACACCGTCAAGAACATAAGAGCCCGCGATATTACCCACAGCCGATGCCTTAAAGATCTGTCTGACCTCCGCGTGACCGATGACTTTCTCCTCAAATATCGGATCAAGCATTCCCTTCATTGCCGCCTCGATATCCTCAATCGCCTGGTAGATCACCTTGTAGAGTCTCACATCGACGCCCTCGCGCTCTGCGGTAGCTTTCGCCTGTGTATCCGGACGCACATTAAATCCTATGATGATCGCCTTTGACGCAGATGCAAGAATCACATCTGACTCATTGATGGCACCTACACCGCCGTGGATACACTTGACTACTACCTCCTCATTAGAAAGCTTCATGAGACTCTGTTTCACGGCCTCCACACTGCCCTGCACATCAGCTTTGATAATCAGGTTGAGCTCTTTGAGATTGCCCGCCTGAATCTGAGAGAACAGGTCGTCAAGGGACATCTTAGCCTTAGTATCTTCAAGAAGCTTCTCTTTATTCTGCGCCACAAAAGTCTCCGCGTAATATTTTGCTTCCTTGTCATTCTCATGTGCGATAAAAATCTCGCCAGCATTTGGCACATCGCCAAGTCCGAGTATCTCTACCGGAATAGAAGGACCTGCTTCTTTCACACGTCTCCCCTTGTCATCCACCATCGCGCGGACCTTGCCGCTGGCTGCGCCGGCCGAAACAAAATCGCCCACCTTTAAAGTACCCTTCTGTACCAAAATCGTAGCAACTGGCCCGCGTCCTTTGTCAAGCTCTGCCTCGATGACAAGTCCTCTCGCACGTCTGTTTGGATTTGCTTTGAGTTCTAGCACCTCCGCAGTCAGCAATATCATTTCGAGCAGCTGGTCAATCCCCTCCCCGCTCTTTGCTGACACAGGCACGAACACTGTACTTCCGCCCCAGTCCTCGGCGATCAGGCCATACTCTGTGAGCTCCTGCTTATCAATCTTGTTGACAGCGACAATGATCTCTATTCCTGCCGCCTTGGCATGGTTGATCGCCTCAACAGTCTGCGGCATGACACCGTCGTCCGCCGCCACCACAAGAATCGCGATATCTGTCGAGTTGGCCCCACGCATACGCATTGCCGTGAACGCCTCATGTCCCGGCGTGTCGAGGAATGTAATCTTCTGTCCATTTACATTCACTGTGTACGCACCGATATGCTGTGTAATACCACCTGCCTCCTTGTCGGTCACATTGGTCTTTCTGATCGCGTCAAGCAGTGATGTCTTTCCATGATCTACGTGTCCCATCACACAGATGACAGGTGATCTTGGAACCATGTCCTCTGATCGCTCCTCGTCCTCCTTCAAAAGCTCCTCGATCACATCTACCTTGACTTCCTGCTCGCAGATGATATCATACTCAATGGCGATATTCTCCGCAGTCTCGTATGTGATCTCCTGATTGACCGTAACGATCTGTCCCTGCAAGAAAAGCTTCTTGACAATCGCTGATGGCTGTATCTTCATCTTGTCAGCAAGCTCTTTGATGGTGAGCTTCTCTGGCAGTGTGATAACCTTGATCTGCTCCTCTGCGGGCGCATCTGCCTTCTTCTCAGGCTTAATAAATTTTCCTGCCTTATTCTTGCCCTTGATATTTTTAATATTTTCGCTTTCCTCTTCGTAGATCAGATCCTTGCGGTTTCTCTTATCCTTCTCCTGGCTGATCCGGCGCTTTTCCTCGTCTCTGTGCTTCTCGGCATCCTTAATCGGACTTTCCGGCACAAAGCCGCCACCCTTGCCAGTGTTTTTACCGCCAAAGCCTCCTCTGTTGTCACGTCCGCGATCATTGTCACGCCCACTGAATCCCTGTCCGGGTCTTCCACCCTGACGCTGGTTATCATTTCTGTTGTTATCAAAACTTCTTTGGCCATCACGGCGCTGACCGTCACCTCTCTGCCCATCACGGCGCTGGCCGTCTCCCCTGTTATTGTCGCGGCGTTGGCCATCTCCCCTGTTGTTGTCATAATTTCTCTGGCCATCGCGGCGCTGGCCATCTCCCCTGCTGTTGTCAGAACCTCTCTGCCCGTCACGGCGCTGGTTATCTCCCCTGCTGTTGTCAGAACTTCTGTTGTCGTAATTTCTCTGGCCTTCGCGTCGCTGGTTATCTCCCCTGCTGTTGTCAGAACTTCTGTTGTCGTAATTTCTCTGGCCATCGCGGCGCTGGCTGTCGCTTCTACTATTATTTTCTCTAGTATTACTGTTATTATCCCGATTCTCACTTCTCTGTAAAGGTTTTGACTCCTCTGCTTTGGCTGGCTGTGCCTTTACAGATTCTTCCACTTTCACTGCAGGCTGTGTCTTTACAGGTTCTTCATTTCTGGGCTGTTCTGCCTTGATATCAGCTGGCTTTGCCGCCTCAGCTGACTTCTGTACAGGTTTCTCGGCAGTATGTTCCATCTTTGTCGCTGCTGATGGTTTTGTCGCCTCAGTACCCTCGCTCCTGACCTGCGACATGGGCTTTTTGGCTTCAGTACCCTCGCCCCTGGCCGATGATGGTGCCTTTTTTTCTGAACGCACAGGCTTTCTTGGAATCTGCGCCGCTCCTGGCATCTTGGAATTGTGAGGATTGCTCACAAATATAATGCTTTTTTTCTTCTTTACGACTCCCTCACCAGTCTTGGCAGGCGCCTTCTTCTCCCCTGATGCCGCAGCCTTTGACGGCTCACTCTTCTCTGTTGTTTTAGGTGCCTCTTCTGACTTGGCAGGTTTTTTCATCGTTTTCCTTACATCCTCTACCTGTCCGTCTTCTAATACACTCATGTGGCTTTTTACCTCTATACCTTTATTTTTTAATAATGCAAGGATCTCCGCACTCTTTACGCCGATTTCCTGTGCAAGTTCATACACCTTCATTTTCGCCATTTTACTCCTCCTCACCCTCATGCTTAACAGACGGTTCTAGCTGCTTCCTTATTGATTTTGCGAAGTTTTCATCTGTAACTGCAAGAGATGAACGCATAGCCTTACCAATCGCATGCCCAAGCTCCTCTTTTGTTCCGAAAAAATATCTTGGCACTTCGTAAAACTCACACATATTGGAAAACATCTTCTTGGTATTATCCGATGCATCCTCTGACACGATGACAAGACATGCCTTACCGCCCTTGACACTCTTGTCAGTTGCAAACTCTCCACTTACTACCTGTCCTGCCTTCATCGCAAGCCCAAGCATGGAATATACCCTGTTTAAATTACTCAAATAACCCAATCTCCTTTATCAGACTGTCATATATTTCATCAGGCACCGACATCTTGAACGCCCTGTCAAGCCCCCTTGACTTTCTCGCTCTTTCCATACATTCCGGATTTGGGCATATGTAAGCGCCTCTGCCATTCTTTCTGCCCGTATTATCCAGGATAATACCCTGGTCCTCTGTCCGCAGAACCCGAAGCATCTCTTTCTTGCCCTTCATCTCACCGCAGCCGATGCACTGTCTCAATGGAATCTTTTTTGCCATCTATTCTTCTGTCTCCTCCCCATATGAGGCATCCTCCGCCTCTATTTCCTCCTCATAGGGGGCCTCATCTGTCTCGTATGAATCTTCCTGGGATTCTATATACTCAGAATCTTCGTACTCGCCCTCCTCATACTCTTCCTCGTAATAAACATCTCCGTCCTCGTCAAACATATAATCTTCATATCGGAAGCCTTCGGCATCTTTTGCCTGCGTCTCTGACTTAATGTCAATCTTGTATCCTGTAAGCCTTGCCGCGAGCCTTGCATTCTGCCCCTCTTTACCT
>CAJUQZ010000120.1:10139-13941 GCA_910588755.1 uncultured Lachnospiraceae bacterium
AGCAAATACAGCTACGATTTTGGCCGGCGAGAGCGCATTTTGTATAAAGTTTCCAGGATTTTCGTCCCAGTTGACAATATCAATCTTCTCACCCCGCAGCTCCTCGACAATTGCATTCACTCTTGCGCCATTCATACCGACACATGCACCCACGGCATCAACATTGGGATTATTGGTTCTGACTGCAAGCTTTGTCCGGCTTCCCGCCTCCCTGGCTATGCTCATAATCTCGACCGTCCCATCCTTGATCTCTGTAACCTCCGACTCAAACAACCGCTTGACAAGCTCCGGATGCGTTCTGCTGACAAGGATTCTTGGCCCTTTTGGCGTATTCTTAACCTCGAGTATATAGACCTTGATACGTTCCGTGGGCTTAAATTCCTCACCCTTTACCTGCTCTGCCTCATTGAGCACCGCATCAGCCTTGCCCAGATTAATACTGATATTCCTGCCGATGTAACGCTGCACAATCCCTGTGACAACATCCTTCTCCTTCTCAAAGAACTGGTTGTAGACAACGCTCCTCTCCTCCTCACGTATCTTCTGCAAAATTACATTTTTCGCGTTCTGCGTTGCAATACGCCCAAATTCCTTTGATTTGATCTCTATATTAATAGTGTCCCCGATCACGGCATTCTTTGAAAGCTGAATGGCATCATCAATGCAGATCTGGGTAACATCATCCTCAACTTCATCATAAGTTGCCACTATATCTTTGGTTGCATATACCATGAAATCACATGTCTCCCTGTCAATCTGTACTGTGATATTATCTGCCTTTCCAAAATGATTCTTGCAGGCTGTCAGAAGGGAATTCTCAATCGCCTCAAAGAGCGTCTCTTTGCTGATTTCCTTCTCTTTCTCAAGTATATTAAGCGCTTCCATTAATTCCTTATTCATTTTCCTTTATCCTCCTATTTAGATCTCCGCTTCTGCTCCCCTGATAACCTTCTGGCAGCATCCTCTACAGCGGAACGAAAACTTAAAAATCCAGTGTTAATCTGATGACCGCAATGTCAGATCTGGCAAAGACCATATCCTTTGTTTCCGATGGCTCCTCTGTCCCTAATGTGACAGTATCCTTGTCAAACGATTTCAGGATACCAACAAACTCCTTCTGTTTCCCGATTGGTTTATACGTTTTCACCTCTACCTCCTCGCCGAGACTTTTTTGCAGATGCCGGTCCTTTTTAAGCGCCCTGCCAAGTCCTGGACTGGATACTTCCAATATATAAGAATCTGCTATAAAATCTTCCTCATCAAGCTTCTCTGAAAAAATGCGGCTGACATTCTCACAGTCAACAATACCCACACCCTCCGGCTTATCTATATAAGCCCTCAGATACCAGTCGCTCCCTTCCTTAACATACTCGACATCATATATCTCGCAGCCATTCGCAGCTGCGATCGGAGCAAGCAGCGCCTCTGCACGCTCCTCATACGAATCTTTTCTCGCCATTCATACACCTCTTAACCAATAATCCTTACGTACTAAGCCAAAGAAGGCAATCTCCCTCTTTGGTGCAATTCATGCACGCACAGTGAAACCGCAAACTGACAGCTTTCCTTTGACTGCCCATGCGCAATCAGGCAGATAAGCTCTTCCTTACTCGCTGCGCGCCCTGTGTGCCGCCTAAGCAGCATATTTTGTCTGCATAGGGCTGTGCATAAAACATATAGAAAGAGTGGACTCGCAAGTCCACTCTTTATCATCTAGCATCATTTAATTTATATCTATTCTAACACCACGCCATACAAAATGCAATAACTTTTTATATATTTTTTCCATTTAATTCATAGGAAGTTTATATACCTTCTTATCCTGTCCATCCAGCTTGGGTGTTGACCTATCCTTGAGCGTCTCGTATGGCCGCAAAACCGCAATACTCTTGTACGCCGGCCTGATGATCTTATCGACATTGATCAGCTCCTCCATACGGTGTGCGCTCCATCCCACAATGCGCGCAATCGCAAAAATCGGCGTAAACAACTCCATCGGAATGTCAAGCATACTGTACACAAACCCACTGTAGAAATCGACATTTGCGCTGACACCCTTATAAATCCTGCATTTCTCTGCGATAACCTCAGGCGCTAACCGCTCGATCATGGAATACAGCTCAAAATCCTTGCGGTGCTTCTTCTCGTTGGCCAGCTTCTCCACAAAGGATTTGAATACCTTCGCCCTCGGATCTGAAATCGAGTAGACAGCATGTCCCATACCATAGATCAGACCGCTTCGGTCAAACGCCTCCTTGTTCAGAAGTCGATACAGATACTGCCGCACCTGGTCCTCATTCGTTGTGTCATCTACATTTCTCCTCAAATCTTCCATCATCTGTACGACCTTAATATTGGCCCCTCCATGCTTGGGTCCCTTGAGTGAGGACAGCGCCGCTGCAATGACAGAATATGTATCTGAACCAGCACTGGTGACAACTCTAGTCGTGAACGTAGAATTGTTTCCGCCGCCATGTTCCATGTGAAGCACAAGCGCTGCATCAAGAACCTTAGCCTCCGTCGGAGTGTAGGACATATCCGGTCTTAACATTCTAAGCAGGTTCTCCGCGGTGGAGAGCCTCGGGTCTGGTCTGTGTATGTACAGACTTTCATCACACTCATAATGATTGTACGCATGATATCCATATACAGAAAGCATTGGAAATACACTAATTAACATCAGGCTCTGGCGCAATACATTGTCCAGTGACATATCTGTCACACTGTCGTCATAGGATGCGAGTGTCAGCACGCTTTTTGTCAGCGAATTCATAATGTCATGGCTTGGCGCCTTCATGATGACGTCCCGCACGAAATTGGTGGGAAGCGTCATGCTGTATCCCAGCGTCTTCTTAAACTCGATCAGCTGATTTGTGTTTGGAAGACTTCCAAACAACAGCAGATATGCACACTCATCAAAACCAAACCGGTCCTCGCTCTGAAAGCCCCTTACAAGATCATAAATATTATAACCCCTGTAGTAAAGCTGTCCGTCACAGGGGACACTCTTTCCATCTATCTCTTCTGACGATTTTATCAGTGAAATATTGGTAAGTCCGGAAAGCACTCCCTTTCCATTCTTATCACGCAAACCTCTCTTTACGCCGTATTCATCAAACAAATCTGGATCGATGGCGTTGTTGTCTACACATACTTTTGAATATTTATGCGTAAACTCCTTAATACTCTCGTCGCTCTTTAATCCCATTTACAACACCCTTTCTTATTAAAATTACTGACCTTCTATAACATATCAATTACTATTATACTGTAAATCGGAGCACATAACAAGCGCATAATCGTTAAAAAAATGTGAACTATTCATACATTAGAAAAAACCTTTCCCCTACTCGTGCGCGGGCATCCGTCAGTCTATCGTACTCCAATGTTTCGTTTTGAAAATACTCTTACTGCTCTTGATGCGCAAAAGAACTTACGTTCTCTATTAAACCACTCGATGATACCACAAGAGAACTATTAAAAGTAAACCTGGAAATAGCATCAAGACTCCAGAAATCAATGCCAAAAAATTTACTCCCAAAAGTATATATCTGACATTTATGAATTTCCTCTATAACGTCAAAATATATTACAAAAAGCGATACTCCTCAATCAGTATCGCTTTTTGTATCACCCCATAATACCACCATATTCTATTATTATATCTTTATTGAAAATCCTTCATAGATTCCAACAGGTACAGCTTCACCAAAAGAATATTCTTCCATTGTGTCCTTTTCAAATCTATGTATCATCACCATTTCTTTTATTGGATCTACAATCCAATATTCTCAAACTCCAG
>CAJUQZ010000120.1:13951-14332 GCA_910588755.1 uncultured Lachnospiraceae bacterium
CTTTTATGCTGTCCTGGAATGAATACATTTTGCATCCAAAATTCTCTTGATCCAGGTGGTATACAAGAACTTTTTCGCTGTAAGGATCTACAATCCAATATTCTCAAACTCCAGCAGCTTGATACTTCAATAATTTCTCGAATCAGTACATCTCCTTATTTCCTGGTAAAAACATTTCTATTATCCAATCAGGATCACCATTGCATCCCTTATCTGTAATTTTATCTTTTTCACAAATAACAAATATGTCCGGCTCTACATATTTTTTGTCATCCTCATTCAACAATGCAGCAAATGAGGCTGGAAGTACTTCGCACTCACCTTTATTATAATACTTGACAGTTGAAAGTTCTCAAAAAAAATAACCCTTTCGCATAAATC
>CAJUQZ010000121.1 GCA_910588755.1 uncultured Lachnospiraceae bacterium
GTGAAGCTAAGCAAAAAACAGGCCGTCCAGTACAGGATATCCTCGAGGTCAACAGCAAACCTGCCATGTCTGACCAGGCGGCGCAGTAATCTGACTACATCGTACGCAAAAGCCATAAAAACCCCTGTCACAATCGATGTCAGCCAGAAATACCATTCTTTAACAATCTCCCCACTCATCAACCAAACAGGCGTGCGATCAGCCCTTCTCCTTTTTTCATCAGAGTGTTCTTGTCAGAATAAACCAGTGCGTCCACCGTGCCATCCACGTCCGCCTCGCCTTTCTCCAGATTCAGCCGCCCCACATGGAGATTCGTGCCCCTGATGGTCAGCATCCCGTCCACAGTCTCCATCAGAATTGTATTCTCATCAAATGATTGAACATCCACTACGCCGGTAAGCTTACACTCCCTGCGCTGCTCCATCGTAAGGCGATGCTTCCCGATCCCGACACCGCCATTTCCACTGCTGCCGCTTTTGCTCTCCCTGCTTTCCATAAAGAATACGCCCTTCTCCTCAAACGAGTGCTCCCTATATTATATGAGGGGAACCACAGCTATATGTATCGGAAGAGCTCTTTTGCTTCGTCCTTTTTTACCGTCTCCTGCACATCGAGGATTTCCACCTTTGTCTCCTTGTTGCCAAACTGAATCGTCAGGATATCTCCGACCTTGACATTCGCCGACGCCTTGGCTGGTTTGTCATTGATCAGCACACGCCCTGCATCACAGGCCTCGTTTGCCACCGTGCGGCGCTTGATGATGCGCGACACCTTTAAAAATTTGTCCAGTCTCATAATGCCGTTCCCCCTTAAATGATAACAACCGATGAAGCGCTCCTCATCGGTTGTCTGAAAGAATTTGCTTAGAAAACAATTATCTGTTTACCTCGTCCTTTAATGCCTTACCCGGCTTAAACTTAGGCGCCTTGGAAGCCTCGATCTTCATCGTCTCGCCTGTCTGAGGATTTCTGCCCTCCCTTGCTGCCCGCTCTGCCACCTCAAATGTACCAAAACCTACCAGCTGAATCTTCTCGCCTTTCTTTAACTCCTTCGCAACAACCTCTGTGAAAGCTGTGAGCGCCTTCTCAGCATCCTTTTTTGTCATGTCTGCATGTTCAGCCATAGCGGCAACCAATTCTGTTTTGTTCATCGTGAACTCCTCCTATATATCTGTAAATAATATTACTTGCGCCGTTTTGACGCCTATATCTATTTATAGGCGAAAAGTGGTTGTTTGTCAAGGAAAAAAGCCTAAAATTTGCTGTTTTTTAAAGGTTTTGGCAAAATTCCCATATTTTTCATTATTCATCAAGCTTAATAAGGTCTGTAAATGAATAATTCACGTCTTTTTCCTCCGCATCGACCTGCAGTGTGTAGCTTCTTGTCTGATATCCGGCTTTTCTAAGTGTCACCACGTAATTGCCTGCTGCCTTATGAAAGCTGATCGGCGTGATGCCAATATAATTGCCATCTAGATAGGCCTCGACACCACTCGGTGCATCGATATAAACCTTATATCTGCCTGTGGACGATGCGACATCATTCTTCTGGTCCTCCTTCTTTGTAGTATCACTATCAGGCTCCTCTTCCTCCTCGTCAGCAGTCTGGGAATTTTGCTGGTACTTCTTGCTAATTGTGCCTTCCTCCTTGTCATCGTCCCTGTCCGCATCCTTATCCGCAGCTTTTTCTGCCGGGGCACTGCCTGTTTCCTCCCTAGTCTCCTCCTCGCTCTGCTCTAGCTCCACAGCGATATTTGCAGACGGCTCCGCCACCTTGATATATTGCGATACCGTGTCGTACCCATCCGCTGTAATCCGCATCTGGTGAAGTCCGTACTCCAGTTCGACCGGCCTGGACACATTGACTTCCCGGCCGTCAATAAAAACCTTTGCCGTGACCGGATTGAGTGTAAAGATGACCGTCCCCTTCTGGACCTGGGTAATCTTGACATCCCCTAGGTCCCAGGCCATCTCCTCGTTTCTGGCAAATGTGATCTCCTGCGTGGCGCTGCTGCCCCTGTTGCTGACCGTGACAGTATGTGTCCCCTCGGGAACCACTAACAGCATGTCCTGCGCCACTTTCCGTATCACGCTGTCCCCGACATCAATCCAGCCATTGACGAAAAAGTCCTCGTTCTGCAGGCGCAGATACCCGTGCCCTTTCTCAACATAAATGCCATAAATCATATTTTTATAGCCCCACACGCTAAGCTCGTCCATCTGGTTGACCTCCATCATGTCTGTCTCCCTGCCATCAGACACTACGACGACATGTCCGCTGATGTTGTAGAGCTCATTTGCGATGGCGATTGTCCCCTTGCCCAGGTCCATGCTGTAGCCGCGGACATTGCTGTAGCTGAAACAGTCCGGGTTTTCCTTCACATAGGACAGCGCCTTTCTTGGCTTGTAAAAACGCACCGTCACGACGCTTCCCTCCTTGAGCTGCTCCATCGAAAGCGCCTGGTCGTATTTGTCATATATCGTCGTAGTTCCATCGTAGTGCAGCGTATACCTGCGCGAGGAGGTGATATTCTGGAACTGCACGGTTCCCGCCTCCATATCCTTTTTGACAACAACTGCGGCATCCTCGGAGTCATAGATGCCGCTCCTGCCAAGCTCATTGATCACTGCCTCCTGCTCCGCCTCCACCACTGCGGTATTGTCCGGCTGTTTTGTCTGGTCCGACATGCCGACATACTGCGCACATCCCGTGAGCGTCAAGATAGCTGCTATACAAATAACAGCTGTTATGTTTTTTTTATTTCCCTTTATCATTCTGTAAGTCCCCTTATCCATAATTATCTGTCTGTCCCCATAAGCAACTTTGCATAGAGCGCCTCTCTCCTGTCCTGCTTTACCGGAAACTGCGCCCGGAAGCGCGCCACATCATCAGCAAGCTCCAGCACAAGCATTCCCTCTGTCCCAAAGAGCGCAGCACTCACCTCCCCATCAGGGTTGATCATACAGCTGTCCCCTGCATAGGCCACACCCCCGCACTCGCCCACGCAGTTCACGGCAAGCACATAGACCTGGTTTTCGATAGCGCGCGCCCGCAGAAGCGTTCTCCAATGTTCCCTGCGCTTCGCCGGCCAGTTCGCGGACACGACCATCACATGCGCCTTTTTCGAGGCAGCCTGAAAAATTTCGGGAAAGCGCAGGTCGTAACAGATCAAGCTAGCAAACAAAATGCCATTTAACGGAAAATGGGCCAAGGTGCTGCCGCCCTGAAATTTGAGATCCTCCCCTGAATAGGAAAATGGATGGAGTTTCACATAATCCGACAGCACGCTTCCCGCATTGTCCACAACAGTATAATGATTCTCACACTTTCCACATGTACTGATACAATCCTTCACCCACCCAAAGCCTATACTGACGTGATACTGCCGCGCTAGCGCACACATGCGCCGCAGCGTCCGACCATCGCTCTCCTTCGTGGCTTCTGTGTTCATGGAAAATCCTGTAAAACTCATCTCCGGGAAAAAGACGGCCTCCACCCCCTGGTTTGCAACCTCCCTGATGCGTTCCTCTGCGATCTTATAATTGCGCTCTTTATCCTCCCAGACAATCTGTGTCTGCAACAGAGCAAGCTTTATCCTGTTTCCCCTGGCCTGACCATTCTCCATCGCACAGCTCCCCATTTCAACCGCTCACTACCGCGTTATTCTGAAATCCTGTTACAATGCATTATCGTAATTATTGTAAACCTATTATATATTCTTTTGCGCTCTGATACAGCCCCTTCATGTAAAGAACCTGTTCAGCAGTTTTTCCTTATTTTTTTCCTGCCGGATCAAGCTCTCGAGCTTGTCAAAGTTACGGTTTGGCATCCACGATTTTCTGGAATTGTAATAAAAATTTATTATTTTCCAAAATTTCTCAGGGTAGGCTAGCCGCAGGCACAGGCTGCGCCACTCAATCGGTGGAAATACCCTGCGGTTCTGGTACGCGTCGAGCATACTCTGCGCCATGTCGGATGACCAATCGCACTTTTCCGAAATTTTGCGAAATAATAGATAAAAGTCCCTGGCTCCTGAATCATGCGCAAAATGCTCAAGGTTGATAATGCCAGTGTAATTCCCACTGCTATTCTTGCCAAACAGGACATTGTGATACTGATAATCGCCGTGACAGTACAGACCGTTGCTGTTCACATACGCCTCGTACTCTGCGCGAGACTCCTGTCTGGCACGCTTTGTCACCTCCACTGCCCTATCTAGGAAATAGTCGTACTCCCGCAGCAGCGCCCGCTCGAAATCCGTCTTGTTGTGCAGCTTTTTCAGATAATTTTTCACACGTCTGCACTCCATCGTATGCTTTTCCATCTCGTCCGCATAGAAAAAAACAGGCATCGTATACGGCTCCTCCGACGCGGGCAGCATAAATTTCAGATGCAGCTTTGCCATCGCGCCAAACGCCCTGACGATGTCCTCCTCGCTCTTATAACTGCACTCCTTCCCCTCGACCTGCTCCTCGAGTATGTAGATGCTGTTGTCAATATCCTTCACAAACAGCGCACCCTCCTTGTTCCTCACAAGGGTATCTGTACGCAGATTGTCTCCCATCCTGCCCTGCAGCTGGTACATAAGCTCGAGTTTCTCCGTCCTTCCCCGGTATTCCTTGAGCACACGCATGCCCTGCTGTGTATCACAGATTATGGTTCCACGCCCCTTAAAGGTGCGGTTGAGTGTTATATCATATTGTTCCAGCACGTTCACTGCCTTGTCATTCACAAAAAATCCCCCTCCACACAGTATTGATTGGTGCTATACGCAGATAGCGACTTATTCTATCCTATGTAAAAGGGGGATTATTTATGTTTCTTTTTCTACAACATTTGCTTTGCTTTTTCTAGCAAATATTCATGTACATTGTTCTCCGGATTTTGCAAAACCTCGTCCAGAAGCTGATTTAAGATTTCACCAATGCGCTTTCCTCTTGGCACACCAAGCGCGATCAGGTCATTTCCTGTCATTTCCAGTGTCTTTAGGGAGATACACTGATTTTGCGCCATAATGTCTGTGTAAAGCCGTATGATCTCATCAATATGCGCAAGCTTCTCCGTCCGCTGGTAACTGCTCTGCGCCAGCGTGTCCGCGCGCCGAAGCTCCATGACCTGTGGAAAATACGCCTCGCCAATCTTGTTGATGGCCCGCCGCACGGCCCGCGCGTCCGGCTCTGGCTTATAGTCGTGGTATCTGACATACTTTTGCACTTTATCGATCGTGTCATTGTCAAATTTTAACCGCTTTAGAATATCGACAGCCATCCGCTCGCTCACCTCCGCATGTCCGTGAAAATGGTCGATGCCCTCCTCGTCTGTCGTTCTGGTGACAGGTTTTCCGATATCGTGCAGGAGCGCCGCGATGCGCAGGCTCCTGTCAGCCCTTGTATGCAACAGACTCTGCATCAGATGCTCCCCCACCGTATACTGGTGATGCGGATTGTGTTGTGCAGTCTCAAATGCAGCGTCCAGTTCGGGCAATACAACCCCTGTGATGCCCAGTTCATACGCATCACGCATATAATCCGGGTGGTCTGACAACAAAAGTTTCACCAGCTCGGCCTGTATGCGCTCCGAACTTATGTTTTGCAAGTTGGGCGCAAGCTCCCTGATGGCTGCCTTCGTCTCCTCTGCAATCGCAAATCCCAGCTGCGCCGAAAAACGCACAGCCCGCAGCATACGCAGCGCGTCCTCGCCAAACCGCTCCGCCGCAGCCCCCACACATCGTATGATGCCTTTGTCCAGATCGTCCATACCGCCAAACGCATCGACAACACCGCTGCGGTCATTGTATGCAAAGGCGTTGATCGTAAAATCCCGGCGTTTTAAATCTTCTATTAAATTCGCGGTAAAAACAACCTCCTTTGGATGGCGGCTGTCCTCGTACTCGCCGTCAATCCGGTAGGTCGTCACCTCAAAGCCTTCCCTGTCGAGCATGACGGTCACTGTTCCATGCTGGATTCCGGTATCGATCGTGTGGCGGAAAATCTCCTTGACCTGCTGCGGCCTGGCTGAGGTGGTCACGTCCCAGTCGCTCGGCGTCCGGTCAAGCAACGAGTCCCTCACGCAGCCGCCGACTGCGTATGCCTCGTATCCGGCAGACTCGAGCGCCGCGATAATATATTGAACCTTATCCGGCAAGTGTATCTGTGTCATGTATCCTTACTCCTTCTCTCAATCCCGCTCCAAACTCCGCACAGTCCCAGTGCAAGGACGATCAGTCCCTTATACCACATACTTTCCCTGGAATCAGGAGAGACTACCCTGACCTCGTATTTCTTTGAGATCATCCGTTCTGCCTGTTTTGCGCTGTCAACGCCGATCCGCTCTGCAACCACATCATATGGGGGATGGTACTTTAATTTTTCCACCCTTCCAAAGATCTGATACGTCCCCTCCCTGCTGTCCAAAAACTGTTCAAAACCCCGTCTCTGTTCGTCTGACATGCGCACCACGATATAATTCATCCTGCCCTCATCTGTTGCCATCACATAATAGCGGTCTGATGTCCATACATCGGACGTGCATACCGGGCCATACCGCTTCTCCCCGTTTGCTTCCTCATAATAATTCCCCACGACCTGTGCTAACGAGATGTCAAACCGGACATACTCCCCTGCATGGATTTTATCATTATATAAGGATATTTTGACATGGCTTCTGTGATAGAGACCAAACAGGCCTTTTACAGTAAGGATACCCCCAAACAGACAGACTACTGCTGAAAGCACCAGAAATCTGGTAATATGGACTGTGTATTGATACCTCGTCATGGCGCTTTCCCCCTGCAGCGATTTTCTTTCCCTTCCTATTATATGTGGACAAGCGGATAAAATCAACCGCTTATCAAAACATTTTCCCCGCAAACGCCTCCGACTGAACATAGCGCACCAGGCTCCGATACAGGCAATCCGCCTCCGGGTACTCTTTTCTCAGCGTCAGAAGATCCACCTCGCAGACAAGCATTTTCCTGTCCCCACGCGCCACCTCGTATATAAGCCCCAGGTTATGATTGCGCTCAAAATTGTCCATCATGCGCACGATTGGCTTGATGGTTCGGATTTCTTCTATTTTGTCCAGTATCCTTACGCGGGCATGCATGACAATCTGATACCACTGCGCCGTGGTGTACTCCTCACACGCAAAGCCTGCAAGCGCCGGGTGCCCCACGTCGATCAGAAGCCCCATCGTTCCGACAGGAACAGGTTTTTTCGCCTCCATTGAAATCGAACGGAACATCGGATAGCACCAGAAATCAGTACAGTACTCGCCCTTCAGGGTGCTGCCCGGAAGCCCAGACGGCTGCTTTACGAACAGCAACACGGACTCTCCCTTGTTCCATTCCTCCATCGCAACCCTATTATCATTTGTAATACATACTGTCTTAGGGAGAGAATTGTCCTTTGTAATCGCTTTATTTACACTGTCCTTATAATCCTCATACACAAAGATATCGTATGTATTCACAATATCCTCCGCTTCGTCGCTGGTCAGGGAAAACTGGAGCACATACTCCGCGTTATTTTCACATTCCGGCACTTTCAGCGCTATTGTACCCAGCGTAAAGAGTCCCCTTCCCGATATCGCAGGACAATCCAAAGTCTGCACGGCAATCTTCTGAAGCCCTGCTGCGCTGTCTGTCTCCTGATTGTTCTTCGCCTGCTCCTGCGCCCGCTTTTTCCAATATACTACACTTGCGTCCGCCGCTGCCTGCTTTTTCAGATACCACACTGCCGTAAGCCGCACATTTGTAAGCTTTTGCGGACGGTAGTACCGCAGTTTCACCTCGCTGCGAATGCAGTCCCCGCCCTTCATCACAAAACTGTCAAGCGCAGGCAGAAGTACCGCGTCGGAGCAGAACATGCGCCAGTCCGCCTTTGTGACAGCGCCTTTGTTCACGTTAAACGCATTCATGATGCCCACAAGCGCCGTCCCCTGGCCGGAGAAATCCTTGATGTCAAGCAGCTGGAAACCACTCAGGTTCGCACTGCGAAACGCCGCTTCAAGCTCGAGCTTGTAGCAGGCCGCCGCCAGCTTTCCCGACGCGCGGAAATAGTCGTCCGCATAGCCAAGCAGTCCCTTCTCCTCCATGCGCTCCCTGAAAATCTTCATATTTTCAGGCTGCAGCACACCGGTGTAACGCTCGATCTCATGAAAATCCGGCGTAAACTCATACTGTCCGATCTCATGTGAGACGACCGGAACCTGCGGAATCACTTCCTCCTCGCCCTCGCCGACTTCCACCTCCTTCACGCCTGTTCCGTACTGTATCTGTATCGTACTCTTTTTAGAGGCCTCACCCTTTTTCATCTCACCAGGCGATATCATCTCATCGTAATTCCAGTACGCGCCCGGCCGCTCTGTCTGCACAAATCCCTGCGGCGCGTCGCACATCGCATAAGAACCGCGGAACAGACGGTATTTCGAGAAACGCACACCGCTGAAAAAGTCGTCGTTAGGCAGCACGGAGGGCACAAACTGGTGGTTGTTGCTGCCCTGCGTGTACAGATGGCGGCTGTCGTGCGCCCTGAGCACACCCATCATGCGGTTGATCTCCTCCTTGCTGCCCCACAGCTCATTGCCCATGCTCATGCCAAAATACGACGGAAGATCGCCAAACGCGTCGAGCGCGCGGATCCCCTCCTCCAGCAAAAATTCCTGCTGTTCCCCGTTATAATTCTCATCGCCCTTCTCGTAAATAGAACCCCAGAACGCAAGCTCCGCCTGCACATAGATCCCTAAATAAGCCGCCGCCAGAAACGCTGCTTTTGGCGGACAGCAGGTGTGATAACGATAATGGTTCAGCCCGTACTCCTTGCTGGTGCCGTATACCCGAAGCCACGAATCGAGATCCATCGGCGCGTAGCCTGTCAGCGGAAAAATCATGCCGTCATGCGTGCCGCGCAGGAAAATTTCCTTGTCGTTGCAGTACAGTGTCAGTCCGTTATGTGTAAAATCGCGCAGCCCAAAATGGCTTGTCCGCTCGCTAAGCACCCTGTCCCCACGCAGGAGACGGACAGTGAGCTCATATACATACGGCTCGTACTCATCCCATTCCCTCGCATTGTCCCCAAGCGGATATCTGAGCGTCATATTTGTGTCCAGAACACCGATTTCCCGATCGCCGTCAAGTGTCCCAAATGTCGCCAAATGCAAAATCCCTGCCTGCGCATTCTCCTCCACCTGAGCATTCTCCATATGCATTGACGCCTCCGCTTTTGATACTGCATAGATTTCGTCAGGCAATACCGCAAGCGTCTCAATCACATACGGCAAATCCTGTCCTTTGTCCTGCGCAATCCACTCCCTGCGCGTTTCTGCCGTCTGTGTATACAGCGGCACAAAGTGCTCAAAATCCCTGCCCTCTTTCATCTGCAATCTTGTGAGCTTGCAGCTTACACCGACTTGAACACCCTCAAGCGCACCATCATGGGAGAGCCGCAGCCTGATATCCACATTCCTGTCTTTTCTGGACGGATATATCCACATTTGATCAATCGAGATATCCACGACCGACTCCAAAAAGATCGCTCCAAGTATCCCGTTCCAGTTTGTCTGCGTGTCGGGCGAAGTCATATGGCCGCCGTTTGAGACATACTCTGTGTTGTCTGTCATCACGACAAGCGTGTGCGTGCCGGGCGTGAGCCATTTTGACAGCTCATATCGGTGCTCTGCATAAAAGCTGTCAAAATTCCCGACAAGCACGCCGTCCACCCACACCATCGACTTGCGGGTGCGCTCCATAGAGAAAAAAAATCGCTTTCCCCGCTCCGAATCCGGTATATCAATCTGCCGCAGATACCATGCATAGCCTTCAAAATGATACGGCTCTGTCAGATACCCCGTAAAGCGCTCAGTCCCCCGCTCGCCCTTGTGCGCCTCCGCTGTCGTCGTTGGCAGCACAATAGTGTCGTCAAAAGACGTTTTCCTGTAAAACGCCTGCTGTATTCCGGCCTTTTCCCCGTCCAGGGCAAACTGCCAGGTTCCTGATAAATCAAATTTCATAATCCATCGTTTCCTTTCTGATAAGTTATTCTTTTTACAAATTTTCGTTTCTACTGTAATCATACCATAACAGAAAATGCAGGTCACAAAAACCTGCATTTTTTTAGAAAAATTGTATGTACTTTTAGTTTAGTACTTTTAGTTTTGCATGTATAGGCGTGGCCAGTACCCTACTCCAGCGCGAGCTTGCGAATCCTGCCCACGGCCGTCCTCACTGGCGGCAGTAAAATAACCGCGATGCTCACAGCGGCCTCCGCAAAAATATAGCTGCCATTATATGCCAGCGAATACGGCAGCACGCCCCAGCCTTCCCAGGCATAGTCCGCAAAGAAAATACACCCTGAAAGCACCACAAACACATAGCGCCCCAATACCCCGACAATGTATCCCTTCAACAGACCATTTTTCGCATTTGAAAAAAGACCGGACAGGCCAAGCGCGCCAAACGCCAGCAGATAGTCCATGACAAGCTGCAGCGGAAACAGGACATACGGATCAATCAGAAGCTGCAGCACCCCGTACGCCAGCGCCGTCATCATCCCCGCGCCAAGTCCGAAAAAATACCCTGGCAGACAGATGACAAGCATGGACAGCAGCGTAACCGAACCGCCATATGGAAAATGAAACACCTTGATATACGACAGCACTGTGCCGAGCGCGACTGCCATCGCACAGAAGGCCAGCTGCTTTACGGTCAGCCTGCCGCTTTGAATCCCGCTTCCCATGCCGTTTGCAGACGGCTCCTGCCTTTCTTTCTGCCTTTTTGCATAACCCTTTGCAAAGGCCGCCGCAGCCGCGAGCAACAGTACCAGCACCGCCGCAAGCAGCACACTGCCAAGCGCCGTCGGCACGAAAGTCGTTCCGCCCCATTCGTCTACTACTACATTGTACAACATAAAAAAATCCTCCTTCGTCTTCGCGAGGAGGTCAGCATCGTAGCCATACTTTTTCACATGATACTTTTAGAAAACCGACGCGATTTCATACAACGATCATGCATCGTGTATATTGATCCGCGGACAGGCCAAAAGTCCATGTTCCCATACTGCTTCCTTACGCCGGTATTATCCGGTTCAAGTAATGAGGGTAAAGTCTCAGCGATGTGCACCCCTAGCTTTTTGTACAGGAACAACTATACCTTTTTTTCAGGCTCCTGTCAAGAGAATTATTTGTTATTATACAGTATTATTACATTTATCACACATATACAATTCTGTAATAACTTCCCGACGTGAGCCTAAATACGATGAAATAAATCACTGCAAACACTGCCGCTGTCATCGCCAGGCACACCGCAAACAACTGCACATTTGTTAGTCCAAACAGCATCAGCATCAATTTTAGCATCGGAAATGCCATCACAAGATGAATCACCGCCACTGTGATCGGCAGGAAAAAAACAGTGCGGACTTGCGTATTGATCGCGGCCCGAACCATACTCTTACTCATGCCCACTTTGGTCATGACCGCAAAGCGCTCCCTGTCCTCAAACCCTTCCGAAATCTGCTTGTAATAAATGATCAGCACCGTAATTGCCAGAAACAAGATCCCCAGAAACAGCCCCAGAAACAAAAAACCACCGTTCATTTCCATATACTCATCACGCTGCTCCTCCCTAGAATACAGCAGGAATCTGCCTGATCCTGTCTGTGCCATGCAGGCAGCCACTGCCTCCCTTACCGCAGCTGCATACAGCATTTTCTCCTCCCGCGTCCCGTCAATCTCCACACCAACATGATACTGGATTTCCGCCCCTGCGCACATATCCTCCAGCGCATTGTCGTCTGCCACGATAAGATAAAACACCTCCATATCGCCCAGAAAACCTTCCACTTCCTTATCTGGAAAATCCTCTGGCAGCGTTAGTGTCCCTGCAACCTGATACGTATTGCCAAAAACCTTGATAACATCGCTTGCATATTCCTCTGGTGATGAGACCATCACGCTCTCTGGCGCAAACGCTCCAATTGCCTGACCTGCATACATTTCATAGTCTTTTTGGGTCATCAAATAGAGCATACCCATCTCCGAAAAACCATACGATCCGTCCTCATTGTCATAGAGCTCAATCTCACTCCCTACACGATGTGTCACATACACAACATCCGCATATTCTGACACTTCTGTCACTTTTCTGTCCTGCTTTTCCGCAACAGTCAGAAACTGCTGCTGCAGCTGTTCCCGATACGCCTCATTGGGAATACTATCTAAATAAAATGTAGCGTCAATCTCCTTATCAAATGAACTGTGCAACGCGTCCTCCACACCTGCGTACAGACACACCGTCGTCGATACGATCACAAGCACCATCGTGGAAAGAATGCAGATATTGGCAAGCCCAACCGCATTGCGCTTCATGCGGTACATCATACCCGACACCGTGATAAAATGCGATGTCTTGTAGTAATATTTCTTATTCTTTTTCAGCAGCTTGAGCACCGCAATGCTCACAGACAGAAACAATTCGTATGTTCCCGCAATAACCAGCACCACCGCGATAAAAAACGTATTGACCGCCTCAAGGACACCGTTCACATGAATTGCCAGAAAATATCCTGCCAGAATACATGCAGCCCCAACTGCCGCAGCAGCCCACCTGGCTCTTGGTTCGCGCTCCCCAACATTATTTCCATGCAGCAGCGCAATGGGATTTGCAAGTCTGATCTGTATAAAATTATAACCAAGCATCAACACATACACAGCTGCAAAAAGCTCCGCTGTCTGCAGACATCCCCAGCCTGAAACATAGAATGGAATACTCTCTGTCAGCCCTGTCAGCCTGCACAAAAACATTGTCACCAGCTTGTTGAACACAATACCGCACGCAAGACCACCGCCGACCGAGATGGTATATAAAATCACCGCCTCCCACGCCAGCACCCTTGCGATATGCCGCTTCTCCATGCCCAGTATATTGTAAACACCCAGCTCCTTCTTGCGGCGCTTCATCACAAAACTGTTCGTGTAGAACAGGAATATGCACACGCAAGCCCCGACGATCACAACCCCCATAAACAGCATGATCGCTAGTACGCCACCACCGCGCATCCGACCGATGCTGTCATTCCCCTGAATAGCACGCATGATATAAAACATCATCGCTGATATGATACCAGTGAGAATATAAGGCAGGTAAAACTGCCTGTTATTTTTTAAATTTGTCACTGCCAATCTGTAATATAAACTTCTCATACCAACCTCCATCACTATGCGCCCTTTTTGGCCAGTACTGTAAGTGTGTCTGAAATTTTTGCGTAGAGCTGCTCGTTTGTCAGATTCCCGCGGTACAGTTGATGGAAGACCTCACCGTCCTTTATAAACAGAACACGGTCTGCATGGCTGGCCGCATCCGTGCTGTGCGTGACCATCAGAATCGTCTGCCCGTCGTTATTGATTTCTCGAAACACCGTCAGCAGCCCCTCTGTCGCCTTGGAATCAAGTGCTCCTGTCGGCTCATCTGCAAGAATCAGCTGCGGGCATGTAATGATTGCCCTCGCCACCGCCGTCCGCTGCTTCTGCCCGCCCGAAACTTCATACGGATACTTTGAAAGCAACTGTGAAATGCCAAGCCTATCTGCAACCGGCTCGATCAACTGCTCCATCTGCGCGACGGATTTCCCCTGCAGAACCAACGGCAATAAGATATTGTCCCTTAACGAAAAATTATCCAGCAGGTTAAAGTCCTGAAACACAAATCCAAGATTGTCACGCCGAAATGCCGACAGCTCCTTCTCCCGAATCGCCATTAAGTCCCTACCGTTTAGCAGCACCTCACCGCCTGTTGGTTTGTCTAAGGATGCGAGAATATTTAAGAGCGTTGTCTTGCCCGAGCCAGACTCCCCCATGATTGCCACGTACTCGCCCTCCTCCACCGAAAAGTTCATGTTCGAGAGCGCCTGCACCTTCGCGCTGCCAAAACGCGTTGAGTAAATTTTGCTTACATTTTTTACCTCTAAAATTGCCATCTTTGCCTTTTGTCCTTTCCTTTTTCCTGACACTGCAGTACACAGTTTAAATACTGTATTTGCCCGCCTTGGCGCGCATTTGAAAAATATTTCGTCCCTTCACTGCCTGTCGCCTGCATTTGTGTCTGTAATTGCAGTATAGCAAAAAAGGGAAATGCATGCTATTTGATTTGCTTACATTTCCCTTTGATTTCTTACAGTTTTGTAAGATTGGTGTGTTGTCACACATTACATTTGCTGATTAATAGATTGAATACTATATTATGAATAATCCTGAATTATTCACGGAATAACAGCATTAACTGCTGAAACCCGCATAGT